>JAYTMY010000001.1:0-2808 GCA_043748535.1 Lentisphaeraceae bacterium
GAAAGGTTGAAAGGTTGAAAGGTTGAAAGGTTGAAAGGTTGAAAGGTTGAAAGGTTGAAAGGTTGAAAGGTTGAAAGGTTGAAAGGTTCAATCTGAGTCATGGAGGCTTCAGTCACTGAGTCTTGGCTGCTCGGTTGCTTGGCTGCTCGGTTGCTTGGTTGCTCGCCTTTCAACCTTTCAACCTTTCAACCTAACTGTTTTCAACTCGGCATTTTATCCCGTTTCCAGATCATGTAGGCGAGCAGGCCGAGGCAGGCGGCGGAGCAGCCGGCGCTGAAGATGACGCCGTAGCAGCCGACACTGACCATTTTCGACACCGCCGGGGCGCCTTTTTGCAGCGGCATGAGAAGCATGAAGGAATGCAACACGGCGCAGAGATTAAACATCGAAGACAGGCAAATGAAAGCGAGGCTGGCGCGGAAGAGGAAGAAGGCGACGAGGGCCGAGGACAAGGCGAACATGCCGGAGAGGACGCGATCGCTCGGCGGGATGGATCCCGATCCGGCAATGAGAATCATGCCCAAACAGGTGAATGCGGCGAGGCCGACGGCGATAAAAATCAGGGAGCCTTCGGTCTTGGCAGCTTCGGCTTCTTTCTCGGCTTTGCGCTCGAGATCCAAGGCGAGCAGCATCAGCTCGGCCTCTTTTTCCTTCGGCACTTCACGGCAGTAATAACAGGTGCCGCTGGTCACCGAGACGGCGCGCGAGCACTTGGGGCATTTGCCTGAGGAAGCGGCGGGGGATGGGGAAGAGGAAGCGGAACTCGCGGACATGGGCCAAACCTCCTGCTGGAATGGGCCATTATAACCCGCGTCTGCGGGCTCGCATCCCACCCGCCGCGAGATACTGTGGCGAAAAATCAGGAAGCGCCATGTCCCGCATCGTCATCATGGGAGCCCCCGCCGCCATGCTCGCCAACTTCCGCGGCGATTTGGTGAAGCATCTGGTCGATTCCGGCCACCAGGTCCTCTGCCTTGCTCCCGAGGACGATGCCGCCGCCGCAGCGCAGCTCGAGGCCTGCGGCGCCCGCTATATGGCCCTGCCCTTCCGCCGCAACGGCATCAGCCCGCTCGGCGACCTGCGCTTCTACCGCCAGCTCCGCGAGCTGCTGACACAAGAGAAGCCCGACATCTTTCTAGCGACGACGATCAAGCCGGTGGTCTACGGCCTGCCCGCCGCCCGCGCCGCCGGTGTGCCCCGCGTCGTCGCCCTGGTCACCGGCCTCGGCTACACCTTCATCGGCGCCGGTCTGAAGGCCAAGCTGATCGGCGTCGCCGCGCGGATCCTCTATCGCAATGCCTGTCGGCAGGCGGACCGGGTGATCTTCCAGAATCCCGACGACCGTGCGGTCTTCGTCGAGGCGAATTTGGTCAAGCCCGAAATCACTTCCTTGGTCGCCGGCTCCGGGGTCAATCTGTCGCGCTTTCCGCAAAGCCCCTTGCCCGACGGCCCGCCGCTGGTCCTCTGTGTCGCCCGTCTCCTGAAGGAAAAAGGGGTGCGCGAATTTGCCGAAGCCGCCGCTTTGCTGAAGCCGCAATTCCCGCAGGCCCGCTTCGTCATCGTCGGTCCTGAAGACAGCGGGCCGAGCGGTCATTTGTGCAGCGACATCGCAGCCTGGAGCGGCGGCGCCTGCGAAGCCGTTGGCGCTAGCAAAGAGGTCGGTTTATGGCTGGCCAAATCAAGCCTCTTCGTCCTGCCCTCGTGGCGTGAAGGCACCTCGCGCGCCGCCCTCGAGGCCCTGGCGAGCGGCCGCCCGATCGTCACCACCGACGCCCCCGGCTGCCGCGAGACCGTGCGCGACGGCGTCAACGGCCAACTCGTCCCTTTGCGCGATTCGCAAGCTTTGGCGGCGGCGATCGGCCGTCTCCTTGCCGATCCCGAGCTGCGCCAGCGTCAAGCCGAGGCCTCGCGCCGTTTTGCGGAAGAGCGTTTTGATGTCGATAAGGTGAATGCCGAGATGCTGCGGCTGATGCAGGGGAATTGAGGCGGAAAACGGATCAAGGCCGTCCCGAGCGGATCCAGGCGTCGAGCTGGGCGAAGTCGATGCCGGTGGCCTTTTGGATCTGGGCTTCGGTCAAACTCATTTCACGAAGGCTCTCTGCCGTGGCCAATTTGTCGCGCCGAGCTTGAGCTTCGGCTTTGTCGGCGCGCTCGATCGCGGCGAGGGCGACACGTTCCTTCCTGAGCAAGTTTTCCAGAACCTCGTCCTCGACCGTCATCCGCTGGCGCATCTCCTCCGACTCCCCGGCGCGGCTGAGGCGGCGTAGGACGGGGCGGAATTCCACCGGCAACTGGCTTTCGTCGATGATCAAGGTGTGTCCGTCAGGCGAGTCCTTGCGATGCTGGTCGAAGACCTTGAGCAGGCTTTCGAGGGAATTGCGGGCGGCGTCGTGCAGATTTGGAATCTGGATGATGAAGCTGTCGTGGGTCAGGCATTCGATGAAGGGGCTATGGCCCACAAGTTTCTTGCCGGTGATGGCATCGAGCTGCTGCCTCGCCACCTTGATCGCCGGCACCTCGGGCATGCCGCTGAGCTTGTGGCCGAGGAGATAGATCGCCAGCACCGGCAAGGGCTGCGGCACGGCATCCGGCGGCAGACCGGGGACGACGTTGGCGGGGTTGGAATATTGCTGGCCGAGGTAGCGACGAAAACGCATGATATCTTCGGCTTCTTTGGCCTTCTGGATCTCGATCAGAACCAGCTGGAAGCCGCCCTTGGCGAGCTTGACATGGGCGCAGAAGTCGAGGCGGTAGACAAGCAGGCCGCTGCCGACTTCGGCTTGGATCTCGGTCGGGCGGGGCTCAACC
>JAYTMY010000002.1:0-9382 GCA_043748535.1 Lentisphaeraceae bacterium
AAAAGCGCATTGGCGGCAATCGCTAAACGGCGGTCGCGGCCGATCAAGGAGCAGGGACGAGGCAACTGATGTCTCGGGCTGCTGCAAGCTTCCCAGTCCTCATCGGGGCAGGAGAGGACGTGTTCCAAACCGCGCATCAAAGGGCGACCAGGAGCTAGCCCGCGCAAGGCCTCGGCTATGGCCACAGGCCGCCACTGCCAGCGTTGCAGAAGGGCGGCGGCGGCGGCCACCCGGCGCTCCGGGCTGTTCAGGGGACGCAAGCCGTGCCGGATCCAGGAATCCGTTGGCGCAGCTTCGGGACGCAAGGGCCACCAGAGACGCCAAAGCGTTTCAATCCGGGATTTCAGCCGCGGTGTCAATTCGACTCGTGTCGGATCTGGCAGCAGCCCCGACATGCCCCAGAGATAGGCCTCGCGAGAGGGATCGCTGGCCAAGGCTCGCAGGCTATCCACCGAGGCGGCCGCGGCGAGTTGCCGGAAAGGCATCCGGTTGGCCTTGAAGCCGAGGCAGTCAAAGAGATTTTCCTGCAAGGCCTGGTCCCAGCCGCGTGCCTGCGCCGCCCGCCGCAGATGGCGAGCCTTGACCTCGAGCCGGAGCAGCGAGGCCATGTCTAACAAGGCGCCGAGCTGGGCATCGTCAATATCACTGAAAAGCTCGGACAAACGCTCGGGCGGCAGCATTCGTGCCCGAGGATATTCGTGCGCTAAATAACGCTGCCGCAGCTGGTCGGCCGGTACTTCTGCCAGAGGACTCAACTCAAGCAACGGGGGCAGTCCAAGGCAGTTATTGGTGTTACTGGCTCGCCAAACCACATGCAAGATCACCTCGCGATAGGCCGGATCGAGATGATGGCCGTGACGCCGCCAATCACCTTCATCGACATGGATCTCAATGGCGCCGCGAGCCCATCCACCACTGATTTCGATCTCGGCATCCAGGAAATCCGGCCCAGCTTCGCGATTCCATGTCCCGGGCCGAAGGACGCGCAAACGCCGGCCATCAGCAAGATGGAAATCGCGGCCGAAATGAGCTTCGTTCCAGAGGACCTGCACGAGATGCTCGTCCAGCCCGTTCACCTCGGCTAAATCGATCGACGCCGATAAAAGCGCGTTATTACTCAGTCTCTGGAGTTCAAAGAGGAAGCTGAGGACTTTCGCCTGCATGAGATCCACCTATATTCATGTTGGTTCAATTATAGGAGCAAATCTCATGGGCTGCAAATTATCAGCACTATTTTTCGTCGCTTTTTTTTACTTGCCATTTGGGCTCACTGCCCAGGAGGAGGGTGCGGCGCATCGCAGCAATCGCATTTCTCCCACCGTCCTGGCGGTCAACTCTGTGGTCAACTCGGTGGCGAATCTCAGCTCCATGGATGTCGTCAAGGGGCAGACCAAGGCGACGCCGACGGCTATCGGCAGCGGTCTCATCCTGTCGGAGTCAGGTTTGGTCTTGACCAGCGCGCATGTCGTGCGCAATCGCAAAGAGATCTCGATCACTCTGCGTGACGGCAGCACTTACCAGAGCACTCTGCTGCAGGCCTCGCCGGTGTCCGACCTCGCCCTGCTGCAGATCACTCGTCCGCCTCCCGGTTTGTCACCTGCCCGCTTCGCCCAGCCCGGCGACCTCCTCCTCGGCGAATCGGTCATCGCCGTCGGCAACCCCTTCGGCCTCAGCCACTCGATCTCCTCCGGCGTCCTCAGCTCGGCCAATCGCTATTTCGAAGTCGATGGACGCGTCAGCTTGGAAGAACTGCTGCAGTGCGATCTGGCGGTGAACCCGGGCAACTCCGGCGGCCCTTTGGTCAACATGGATGGCGATATCATCGGCATCAACATCGCCCGCCAGAAAGAGGGCGAACGCATTGCCTTCGCCGTTCCCGTCTCCCGCATCGAGACGGAGCTCGGCGTCTGGCTGGCGCCCGCTTTCACGAGCGGCGCTGATCTCGGTTTCACGGTTCGCTCCGGACGCCTCAGCGACGACAGCACCGGCGTCTTCATCGATAAGGTTAATCCGGACAATCCCGAAGCCAGTGCCGAGCTCCGCAAGGATCAGCAGATCATCTCCATCGACGGCCATGCTTGTCGCAATGCCATCTCCACCTTCCTCTATCTGCGCAGTCGCAGCGTCGGCGACACTCTGGAGCTGACGCTCAGCGATCAGCGACTGATCCCGGTCACGGTTCTGCCGCTTTCCGGCCGCGAGGGTGCTCGCTTGCGTCTTGGGGTCGAGCTGGAGGCCAATTCGCCCCGTCTCGCCAAGCTGCTCTCCTTCGCCGAAACCGAGGGCTTCATCCTCGGCGACATCGCTCCTTCGTCGCCCCTCAACGGCAAGGCTCGCCGCGGCGATCTGTTGATCGAAATCGATGGTCGCCGCCTCAAGGATGGCGACGAGTTGCGCTACGCACTCGAAGCGGCACCGCGTGCCTCCACCGGTCATTTCCTCGTCCTTCGTCCCAATGGCTCAGGTGCCCCCGACCGGATCAAATTCGATCTTGTGATGCCGTGAGAATTAACATCAAATCCTTAGCCCGACTGGACCTCAGCTTATGAATCGACGCCACCTTCTTCTCGCCGGTCTTGCCGGACTCAGTGCCTGTAAAAAAGTGACCCAGTCGAGCTCGGCGTTGACGCTGCAGCTCAACTGGCTGCCGGAAGCGGAGCATGGCGGCTATTACCAAGCCCTCGCCGAAAAGCTCTTTGATCAAGCTTCGTTCCGCCTCGAAATCCACCCTGGTGCTTCCGGCATGCCGGTGGAAACCGAGGTCGCCTCGGGTCGCGCCGCTTTCGGTGTCATCGCCGCCGACAAGCTCCTGCAAGTCCAGGAAAACGGCCTCAAGCTGCGGCCGCTCCTTGCCCCGATCAAGCATTCGCCGCGCTGCCTCGTGGTCCGCGACGCATCCCCCGTCAGCGGCTTCGATAACCTAGCTCAGGCAAAAACCTTGTCACTCAACAGCTCCCTGCCTTTCTGGAAGTGGCTGCAGCATCTCCATCCCGAGCTCGAAAAGCTTAGCACTGTGGCCTACAATCAGCAGCTTTTCCTCGGCGGCCAGGCCGACCTCATCCAAGGCTACGCCAACAGTGAGCCGATCCTCTTTGCCGCCAAGAAGCTGAAGTGCCGCACGCTGATGGTTTCCGACACCGGTTTCGATCCCTATGCAGCCATGCTGGTCTGCTCGGAAGCTTACGCCGTGGCTCAGCCGGAAATCGTTAAAGCCGTCACGGAGGCAGCCCGCAGTGGCTGGTTGTCTTACCTGAAATCGCCGGCTCCCGCCCATGCTCTCATCGCCCGCGAAAATCCCGCCGCTGCCGAACATCTCGAGGCCAGCGCCGCCGCCCTGAAAGCCTTCTGCGACAGCGGTGACAAGTTCGGCGCCATCGACCCGGAACGGATGAAGACTCTCGCCGATCAGTTGCGGCAAGCGGGCATCCTGAAGAAGGGGTGAAGAGATGGACATCATCGATAACACACAAGTCGGCGCCAAAGCTGGAAGACCTTGTGATTTCTATTCCCTTTAACTCAGTCAGGAGGCCGTCATGCTCTCTACCCACGAATGGTATGAGTTGGCGTGGATTAATGGCATAGCGGTGATTGCCGGGGCGACGTTTGTGTTTCTTGCGTCTATCCGGAATGCTTACGAGACCTTCGACCTAGTGTTTCTCGGCGCACCGATCGCGACCGCATTCGTTCTTGTGCTCATGGTGTTTGGAGTTTGTATCAGCGAAGGATATTTTGCGGGAAAAGGGATAGGTGCATCTCTCATGTCCGGATTAGGTGCTGCCCTGATCTATGGTCCTGGTGCGTTCATTTTTAGTCTTCCAGGCGCTTGGATAGGAGGTGTTTTAGGAGCTCGGATGAGGCAGTGTCGGACGCGCTAAAATTAGGGTCCGCATCATCGGGAGCTTCTCGATAATTATGACTCATGGGGGCTGTCGAGATGCTTGCCTCCCCTGCCCGGGTCGACAGAAGGCCTTTTGGCGCTAATTTGGCGCGCTTTTACCCTACAATCTGGAGACTCCCCTCGTGTACTCAATCTACATCTCACTTGCTGTCGGCATGGCCATTGGCGCTCTTTACAAACTGATCGGTGGCAGCGACGCCACTTGGGGTGTCGGAGTCTTCTTCTTCCTCGGCTTCACGGGCTGCTTCATCTACCTGTCGCGCCGGGTCAGCAATCAGGTCCTGGCGGTGGTTGGCAAGATGCAGGCGCACATGCAAGCGGGGACCGAAGCGATCCAGAAGAAGATCAATGGAGCCAAGACCCGCCCCGGCCTCAATGAAGGGAGCTTCCGCAAAACCCTCGAGGCGGCACAGAAGCAGACCAGCCTCGACGCGCTTGAAATCCTCAAGGAAGCCGATGCCTTGGGCAAGTGGAATTTCCTCGTGCCGAAACAAATCGGCGCCATTCGTCTGCAGCTCCTGCACGGCATCAAGATGTTTGACGAAGCCGACCGGATCCGTTCGCAAGTCAGCCTCTCAGATCCGACCGCTGCCAGCATGATTCTGGCCCGTATTTGGATGACCCAGCCGCTGCCGCAAAAAGCTGATGCCGCCACTCTGGCGGAGTGGGAAGGCACAAAAGTCTATCTCAAATCGATCAACAGCATCATGGCCCCGAAAGGCTCGCCTTCAAGCATCGTTTACGGCACCTATGCGTGGATGCTTCTCAAGGCCGGTCTCGAAGAGAAGGCCCAGGAAGTTCTTGAACTCGGCATTAAGAAATTCGCCGATCCGGTCTTGCAGAGCAATCTCGATCTGATCCGCAACAAGAGCGCCGCCAAGTGCTCCAACGCCGGCTTTAATGAGCGCTGGTACGCCCTCCACCTCGAAGAGCCCGCGCGCGAAAAAGCCCGCGTCCAGCAGGTTCGCCCCGGTCGCGGCCATACCCACTATTTCTGAGCTCGATCTGGAGCGGATAAAAAGCAACCGGAGCCGCAAGGCTCCGGTTGTTTCTTGGGTGCATCCAAGCTGGAGGGGATTTCAGTCAGCGAACCCAGATCGAGGTCGACTCCTTGACTTTCGAGCCGCCGATGATTTTGCCGTTCGAGACCAGGACGAGGAAGGCATTGGCATCGCTTGCGACGCCGTTGCCCATGCAGCGCAAGCCCCAGAACTGGCGCAGACCTTCCGTCATCTGATAGCGGGTGCCGGTATTCTGTTTGCTGAAAGTTGGCCCGACTTCCAGATACACAATCGCGGCATCTTCTTCCAGGCTGCTATGAATGACGGTGAAGTTTTGGCCGCTGTGGCGAGCTTGGACGCGGAGATAGGCCTGCATTTCTTGTTCGGGAGCCAACAGATCTTCCGAGCTTGTGCTGGGAATCGGCAGGAAATAGACCGCGGGATCCCTCGAGTTTTTTGACCTCGAGGTAGCCTGGGAGCTCGTGTGTCGCGCCGCTTTTGTCGAGGCGATGTAGGCGGCCAGATTTTCCGAAACACGTTTCTGGGCGATGCGCTCTGCCTTGAGGCGAGGGATGTAGCCTTCTGCACAGGGACGAGTGAAGCTGCTGTAGTGAACTTCGGCGGCGCCGTAGGCCATCTTCATCTTGACCACGCCGCGATTGTCATCCACCGCTACCGGAGTTTGGAGCATGACATCGCCATTGCTGTAGTAGACTTCGACCTCTTTGCCAAGCACTGGGGCAGGCAATTTCACCAGCTCTTCCTGGCGGTACTCGAGATACAGTTTCTCAGCATCGATTTTAGCGATTTCAGCTTCGGTCGCCACCTCTGGGGCGGATTTCTCCGGCAGAGGTGCAGGGGTGTCAAGTGCCGTCGGGATCTCTTGCGGTACTTGCGGCATCGGCTTGCGGTTCTGAGTGACGCCGGCCCGGTTCTGGGGTGCGGGCTGCTGCGCATGTGTGGTAGCCGGTGCGCGGGCGATCTCTGGGGCAGCCGGAGCCACCTTCTGCTTGGATGTGCTTTTTATCACAACGGCGCCGAGGATGATCAGGAAGAGCAGGGCCACGGCGATCAATGGAGCCTTCGATGAGCTGGGCGGCGGCAGGGCTCTTCGACGTTTGACTGGGGCGACGGGCGTAAGGGCAAGCTTTATCGGGTTCTTAGGATTCATGTTTCTTTCTCTCTCTCTGTTTTGTTTCTGTGCAAAATGCTGGTTCACTCTTCGTTTTATTGAACGGATGGGCACATCAAGATATTGACGAAGAAGTGTGATGATTTATAAATTTGACTTAGGGCTCTGTGTCATACGATTTACTTTGTGATTTGGTTACAGTCGGTCAGAAGGATCGAAGTCCTTCTATCCGGATGTCGATCGCAGTATCTCTAGCCAATCCCCTCAGTCGTTTGATTTCAAACAATCTACGGGGCGAGGGGGGCGGAATGCAAGTTTTTTTCAAAATTATGACACTTTTCCGGTGATGCAACAGGGGGCGGCAGAGGTCAAATCATCGGCAGTATCATTGCAATCCGCTGGTCACGACGGCAATAAAATAGAGTCATTGTCTATTTTTTGACGCGATCGCGAGGGGGCTGCATTGCCATGGGTTTAAATCTGAAAGGCAGCGGATTTCAGCTCGGGTTTGAGTCGGCAAAGCCAGTTTCGAGGATGTTGCGGTGAGCGCAAAACAAGCACATCAGGCATTGAGGAGTGGAGCTCGACTGAAGCGTGAGGTGAAAGCAAGCGGGGGGATGAAGGGCGCGAAAAAACCTCCGGGGCATGCTTTCACACGAGCAGGCCATGGAGTTTTTAAGCACGGATGTCATCTCAAGAGGCATGAATTCAGAATTTATCGCGCCCGCTTTAGCCGGCTTTGGCCGCCTTGCCAGAGGCGACAAACTTGAGATCACAAGGAGGAATTCGAGATGCTCGGGGTGGATAGGCTCAAGCTCACTTCTTCGTCGGAATCTGAGCTCCGGTTTCTTTCAGCCAGGCATCGAGGCGGGTCGCGAGATCGGCACGGATTTCGAGCTTGCTAGCGGCGAGGTCGGTGGTTTCGGAGGGGTCGGCCGCGAGATCGTAGAGCTCTTCGGTGCCGCTTTCGTAGAAGCGGATCAGCTTCAGGTCGCCGCGGCGGATGACGGAGTAGGGCGACACCTTGCCGCCATGCCAGTAGTGCGGGTAATGCCAGCACAGCTGCTCGTGGATCGGCTTGGTTTCGCCCTTCAAGGCGGCGCTGACATCGAGGCCGTCGAAGGCGGGGCGTTTGACTTCGCCGCCGGCGTCGGCGAGGGCGAGAAGGGTCGGCATGAAGTCGGTGGTGATCACCGGCACGGCGCTGGTCGAGCCGGGCTTGGTCAGGCCCGGGGCCTTGATGATCAGGGGGACGCGCAGGCCGCCCTCGTAGGCGAAGCCCTTGCCGAGGCGCTGTGGGGCGTTGCCGGTGGCGCCGAGGTAGCCGCCGTTGTCGGAGGTGAAGATGACGATGGTGTTGTCGCTGAGCTTGAGGCGCTCGAGGGTGTCGAGAAGGCGGCCGACGCTCTGGTCGACGCTGCTCACCATGGCGTGATAGACGGCGTTTTTCTGGCCGTCGGCGGGGGCCTCGTCGACGAGCTCCTTTTTGCCGGCCAACGGGGTGTGGACGGCGTAATGGGGCAGGTAAAGGAAGAAGGGCTGGTCCTTGCTGGACTCGATGAACTTGATCGCTTCGTCGGTGAGGCGATCGGTGAGGTATTCGCCTTCCTTACCGCCCTGCTGCAGGCCTTTCACCTGGTAGGAATCGCCTTCTTTGCCGTAGGGCCAGAAGTAAGAGCCGGGCTGGCCGTTGTGGCCGCCGCCGACATTGAGGTCGAAGCCGTGCTCGGTGGGGAGCGAGCCGAGGTGCCATTTGCCGATGCTGGCGCTGCGGTAGCCGCGCTGGTGCAGGGCTTCGGCGAGGGTGAGCTCGGACTCGGGCAGGGATTTCTGCCACTTGGGGATCTTGAACTTGGCGTCTTTGGGCGCGCCTTCGCCGGGGATGTAGTCGGTGATGTGCAAGCGAGCCGGGGCCTTGCCGGTGAGCAGGGCGGCACGGGTGGGCGAGCAGACAGCGCAGGCGGCGTAGCCTTGGGTGAACAGCGTGCCTTCCGCCGCGAGGCGGCTCAGTTGCGGCGTCTTGAAGTATTTCGAGCCGAAGGTGGAGCCGTCATGAAGCCCCATGTCGTCGATCAGGATGACGACGATATTAGGCTTGGTGTTGAGCTGGACAGGAGCGCTTGCAGTGGGCGCAATTTCTGGATTTTTTGCCGGTTCCGCAGCAAGGCATGCGACCGCGACAAGGGTTGAGGCGAGGAAGCTGATCATGGGAACTCCTGAGGTTGGGGGCACAAGGCAGGCGACGTCAATGGACTTGGGTGACTCTGATTCCGAGATCAGTTTATGGCAACGACTGCAGGCCGGGACGAGAGCTTTGTCGAGCAGGCAGCTGGCGATCTGCGCCGGGCTCAGTCGCTGTTGCCTTGGCCGAGCCAGGCCTGGCGGCGGAAGGCGCTGGGCGAGAGGCCGTGATGAGCGAGGAAGAGGCGCGAGAAGTGCTGCGGCGTCTGGAAACCGGTGCGGGCCGAGATCTCGGCGAGAGTCATGCCGGAGTGGAGGAGGAAGCCGGTGGCACGCTCGATTCGCAGTTGCCAGAGGTGCCGTGCCGGGGTCTGCTGCAGATCGCGGCGGAAGCAGCGGCTGAGGTGCTGCACCGTCACCCCGGCGGCGGCGGCGGCCTGGGCCAGGCAGTCGGAATCTTCCAGGTGTTTTTCCATCGCCGCCAAGGCCCGTTCGGTGACTGACAATTCGCGCTCGGGAGCGGGACCCCGGCTCATCCGCAGGAACTCGACGAGAAGGGTTTGGCCTAGCTGATCGAGGAAGGCGCGGTCGGGTGCTTCAGCATAAGTGTGCGTGCAGAAACCGGCCTTCATCAGCAGTTCAAAAGCGGGCGAAGCGGTGGCGAGGCGAGGCGTGGAACTGAGTTGCTCCATAAGAATCGAGCCGATGGCGACGGAGGCGACGGCGCACCAGGTGTGGTGCGTGGTTTTATCCGGGGTGTAATGCACCGTTTCGCGCTGGCCGGGACGCATCAGGCAGACCTGGCCGCTGCTGAAGTTGTGCCAGACGCCGTCGATCTGGGCCCGGGCACTGCCGGATACCATCACCACCAGCTGCCAGTCGCGCTGGATGCGGGGGCCGCAAACGCCGCCGGGAGCGTAGCGGGCCTCGCCGATGACCACCGAGTGGCCTGAGCGGGCATGGTTGACGTGAGAGAGGTTGAGCAGGCGGTCAGACATGGGGACACTCCTGATGTTTAAAATGGATAAGTTATTGCATTTTTTGGATCGTTGAAAAAATGAACAACTGACTGAATTTAAGTTCCAACCAGACAAAGCACCAGCAACCCAGGAGAAAAATCAGATGGAATACTTCAAAGGCATCGGCGAAATCCCCTTCGAGGGCGCCAAA
>JAYTMY010000003.1:0-9202 GCA_043748535.1 Lentisphaeraceae bacterium
TCGAAGCTGTCGAGGCCGGCGTAAACCGCGACAAAAACTTCTTGCGCCAGATCCTCGGCAGCGTGAAGATCGCGGATATGCGAGGCGAGGAGAATTCTCACCCCTGGGCCATAGACCCGGATGACTTCGCGGAAGGCCTGTAGGTCGCCATCGCGGACGCGTTGGAGAATCTCTTTCATGGCGAACTCCTAGGAACAGGATGGGGAGAGTCGTCCACGACTATAGCCCGGCATGAATGATTGTCGGCAGCCTTGGTGAATGGTCCTTGCTCCATGGGGGCATCCTGAGAAAGTGTTTGTCTTCAGCTTTCTATTCGCCGTGGCTTCCCGGATCTAGCGGGCCTGAGATGCGTTATGTCAGAGATTTTCTCAGCGATGCGAGGCCAGCAAACCCGCGGCGTGTTCGAGGACGACGCTGGAGGTGTCTTCGCCGCCGAGCATGCGGGCGATCTCGCTGAGACGGGCGTCTTGATCGAGCAGCTCCATTTCGGCGAAAGTGCGGCCCTGGCGCTCTTCCTTGGCAACTTTGTGGTGTCGGTTGCCGGCGGCGGCGACTTGCGGCAGGTGGGTGATGCAGAAGACCTGGCGTCCGGCGCCGAGGGCGCGAAGGCGGCGGGCAACTTTCGCCGCGGTAGTGCCGCCGACGTTGGCGTCGATCTCGTCGAAAATCAGCACCGGGATGCCGTCGGCTTCGGCGAGGACGGTTTTAACTGCCAGCATGACGCGCGAAATCTCGCCGGAGGAGGCGATATCCCCGAGCAGCTTGGCCGATTCCCCGGCGTTGGGGGCGAAAAGGAAGTCGACGCGGTCGCAGCCGTGAGCGGCGGCTTCGGCGGGGCTGATCTTGATGCTGAAACGGGCGGCTTTGAAATCGAGTCCGGCGAGCTCTTGGCCGATCGCCTCGGCCAGTTTATCGGCGTGAGACTGGCGGACAGAGCTGATGCGGCGAGCGCAAATCAAGTGGCGGTTCTGCGCTTCGCTCAGGGCGGCGCGCAGTTGCTCGCGCCGGCCGTCGCGTCCCGAGGCTGCGTCAATCTTGGCGGCGAGGCGTTGGCCGCGGGCGATGACATCGCTGAGTTCAGGGCCGTATTTGCGCTTCAATTGCTGCAAGAGGCGGAGGCGATCTTCGAGATGTTGCAGACGCTCGGGATCGAGCTCGCTGCCGGCGGCGAGATTTTCCAGTTCGCGCGACAGGTCGAGAGTTTCTTCAGTGACCGAATTGAGTCTTTCGATCAAGGGCTTGGCGGTGACCGGGTCGTGACGGCTAAGCTGCTGCAGGCAGTGCAGGGCGCGGCGGAGGAGGTCGGTGGCGGAGGGTTCGGCATCGCCGAGGATGGCGGCGGACTGAGAGAAGAATTGAATGCTGTCTTTGGCACCGGCGAGACGGGAGTGCTCTTCGCGGACGCTGACGTCTTCGCCTTCTTCGAGATCGGCGTCGTCAATTTCTTTGAATTGATGCCGGAGGATTTCCAGTTCCCCTTCATCCGCGAGATCGCGGTCGAGGGCCGTTAATTCTTCTTCGATGGCTCGGCTTTGGCGCCAGGCTTCGCCGCAGACGCGGAGCTCATCGGCGAGGCCGGCGGCGCGGTCGAGGATGTCGCGCTGGCGAGCGCTTTCGGCGAGAGCGTATTGTTCACCAGGGGAGAAGAGGTCGATGAGGAGGGCGCCGAGGGAGCGCAGGGTGCTGAGCGGCACGGCGACGCCGTTGACGAAGCTGCGGCTGGCGTTGCTGCTCAGGGTGCGGCGCAGGAGAAGCGGGCCGTCCTCCATTTCGATACCGGCTTCATCGAGAAGACGGGCCACTGCGGCGCGGACGGCGGGGTGTCCATCGAGGTCGATTTCCGCTGCCAGTTCGGCCTGGCGTTCTTCGCTGCGGATGAGGGATTTATCCGCCCGCTCGCCGAGGAGGAGGCGAATGGCGCCGAGGACGACCGATTTACCGGCGCCGGTTTCGCCGGTGACGACGTTGAGACCAGGACCGAATTCGACATCGAGTTCTTGGACGAGGGCAAGGTTGCGGATCGAGAGACTGACAATCATGGCGGAGTTCCAGGTTAAATGATGCGCATGGATATTAGCTCCATTTGCCGGAGCTTGTCAAGCGACTTTCAGCTATAACGAGCCTGATTACAGAAAGCGCGATCACCAGCGGCTGTTGAGCACCAATCGGGCTTTGATATGGCCTTGTCCGGCAGCTTTTTCGAGCCAGTAACGAGCCTTGTCGACATCCCGTTCACCACCGAGGCCGTTTTTCAAGGCGACGCCCAGTTGGTATTGGCTTTCGAGGTCGCCTTCTTCGGCTCGCTGCTGCAAGTCGAGATATTGCGGCGGCAGGATGGGGTCGGGAGATTTGTTGGTGGTGGAGTCGACCTTGGAGGTCAGTGTCTGACTGGCGGCGGCTTGAAGTTGGCTGCGGGCGCGTTGCCTAGCTTCTTCGCGCTCCTGATTATAAAGCAGGGGATTGGCTTTGCGGAATTCTTCCTCGGGGTCAATTTTTGCGGCCTCGGGTTCCGTGGCTTTCTGCGTCGCAGGTGCATCCACCACTTGAATCGATTTCTTTCTCTTGGGGGCTTTCTCGGCAGTGTCGACAACTTTTTTCAAGCCGGACTGTTTGGCTTGTTTGTCCTTCAGTTTCTTCGCTTCAGCAGGAGTCAGGATAGTCACCCCGTTGACGTTCCGGGGCGGCGGCGCATTAGAAGCTCCATCGACATAATAGACGCCGTCGGGATCTTTTTTAAGTTTGGTTTTACCGTAGCTAAAAGTGCCATCACCGTTGTCAGTGATAGGCAATTGCGGCGCCACTGCCGAAGCATCTTCGCCGGCGCAAGAAATAAATAGAAATAAGCTGGCAAGGGCGGAGGAAAACCGGGATTTCATGCGAGACTCCTGAAGTTTGAGCTACACTAGCCAGCAAAAAGAAAAAAACATGTCTTTCACCCCGACTCTTTGCCGTCCCGGCTGCGCTGCTTGTTGCATCGTGGTGTCGATCAGCGAAACCATTCCAGGCCTCGGCGGTCCGAAACCTGCCGGAGTGCGTTGCCCGCATTTGACTCCGGAGAATCTTTGTGAGCTGTTCGGTCTTCCCGAACGGCCTCGTGTCTGTTCCAGTTATGCTGCCAGTCGTGAGCTTTGCGGCGAGCGCAACGAAGAAGCTTGGCAACGCCATGCGGAATGGGAGCGCTTGACCACGCCGGATTGAGCCGAAACCGCGGCGTCCGATGGGGCCGGGTGAAGCGAAATTAACCGGAATTTAATCCTGGCTTAGCCGGGATTCGCCGGGGGAATTCAAAGTGGCATAGATTTAATCTGGCTCCTTACGGCGTCTTACCCAACAGAAGCGCGATGCATAAAATCACCATCAACTCCACCCTAGCTGAACTGCCTTGCAGCAGGAGTGTCGTCGCCGCCGGCACCCTGGTCGGCGAGGTCGCGCAGCATTTCCGCCAGCATCCTGAATGTCCGGGCATCATCATCGCCGGCGTGTTGTGGCAAGAAACCTTGGCGGTCATCACAAAAAGCGCCTTTGCAGAAGCCTTAGCAGTTCTTATGGCCACTCCCTGTTCGCACGGCGGCCGATCGAAAGGATGCTTTCCCATCTGCAGCAGGAGGTGTTGCACCTCAGTCCCGCCACACCGATTTCGACGGCGGGCCAGCGCATCCTCGATTTGCAAAACTTGTCGCTGCCCTTGATCGTCATCCAAGACTCCCTTGGTCCGGCCCTGATTGAATCCCGCGACGTGCTGGCTGGCTACAATCGCATTCACGAACTGAATGGAGAAAGAGATCGAAGCGAGTCGGGCCCGGGCGCTGCAAGATGCGAATTTCAAATCCACCTTCCTCTCCACCATGAGCCATGAAATCCGCACCCCGCTCAATGCCATCCTCGGTTTCTCTGAACTCATCAGTGAAGGAAATTCACCGGAATACGCAGAGATGGGCGGCATCATCAACCGCTCGGCCAAAAACCTCCTGCATCTGCTCAACGAAATCCTCGATCTCGCCAAAATCGAAGCAGGAATGATGGATCTCTGCTTCGCTCCCTGCAACTTGCGGGCCCTGCTCCACGATTGCCTGCGACTGTTCGAAGTCCAGGCCATGGCCAAAGGACTGCTCCTCGAGCTGGTCTATGACCCGGCCTTGCCGGAACAGATCCTCGCCGACGAACTGCGGCTCCAGCAGATCATCCTCAATCTCCTCAGCAACGCGGTCAAATTCACCGATCACGGTGGTGTCTCCATCATTGTCGGCCCGCTCCTCGCTCCGGCCGGCGTCTGCATCAAGGTCAAGGACAGCGGCATCGGCATGAGCCCCGAACAATGCGAACGCATCTTCGAAAGCTTCGTTCAGGCGGAGGCCGACACGGCCCGGAAATACGGCGGCACCGGCCTGGGCACCGCCATCGTGAAAAAACTCGCCGCCTTGATGGGCTGCGGCATTCAGGTCTCCAGTCAGCTCGGACGCGGCTCGGTCTTCACCCTGGAATTGCCGGTCGAATTCATCACGCCGCCGCCCAGCAAGGCGCCCGCTGCACCCGCCGCCGCCGCAGCACTCCAGGGGCGGATCCTGGTGGTGGATGATGTGAGAGCCAACCTGGTGCTGATGAAGATCCAACTCGGCAATCTCGGTCTCACGGTAGCCACTGCGGACAACGGTGAAGAAGCGGTTAAGCTCGCGGCTGAGTTCCAGCCCGAGCTGATTTTTCTTGATATCCAGATGCCGGGCATGGACGGCGTTCAGACTTGCCGTCAGCTGCGAAGCGGTGGTTTCAAAGCGCCGGTGATCGCCTTCACCGCCAATGTTTTGCCGGAGGACCAGGCGAAATATCTGGCTGCCGGCTTCGATAGCTGCCTCAGTAAACCGTCTAAAAAGCTTGATCTCGTCGCTTGTGTTCGCCGCTGGCTCGACCTCAGTCAGAGTTCCCAAATGGCTCCGGCCAGCCCGCATTGATGCGGTTAGTTTATTCGGCGCTGCAACAGGCGTTTCATCGGCATCTTGAGGAATTCGCTTGCCGGACGCCGCGATTTCCCGGTGAAGCAAGGTATTTTCCGCGCCATCATCCCGGAACCCCTTCCATGCTTCGCATTTACTACATCCCTTGCCCCGATCGCGCTGTCGCCTTGCAGCTCGCTCGCAGCACCGTCGACGCAGGTCACGCTGCTTGCGCGCAAGTGCTCGGCGAGGCCACCAGCGTCTACCGCTGGGACGGGAAGCTGTGCGAAGAACCGGAATATGTCCTCATCCTGAAAACCCCCGCGCCCCGCGCCGCTGAACTGGAGTCCTTTGTGAAAAGTCATCATCCCTACGCTCTCCCTGCCCTGATTTCCTGGGAGGCGTCCGCCAATGCCGAGTATCTGCATTGGGCCAAAAATACCACAGCTCAGTTGGAGTCCTAATCATGGCTGACGATCGCGGCATCCCAGTCTTCAGCGCCCAAGACATCACCTTGTCCTACGGCGGTGACAACATCCTCAATAACCTCACCCTCAACATGCACGAGGACGACCGCATCGGCCTGCTCGGGCGCAACGGCTGCGGCAAGTCGTCATTATTGAAGATCATCGCCTCCGGCATCGCACCCAGTGGCATCCTCTCCTACCGCCGCGGCATGCGCCTCGGGGTCTTGCCTCAGGACTTCATGCTCGATGATACGCGCAGCGTCATCGACAACATCCTCGACGGAGCCAAAGACATCGCCGCCATGCTGGTCGAATACGAAGCCCTGCCGCATGACTCGGTCCGCGCCCATGAGCTCGAAGACCGCCTCACCCTGCTCAAGGGATGGGACCTCGAAGCCGAAGCCCGCAACCTCATCCTCAACCTCGGCACCCCTCCCGCCGACGCCCTGGTCGAGCCCCTCTCCGGCGGTGAAAAACGCCGCATCGCCTTGGCCAAGACTCTGATCTCGCAGCCCGACCTGCTGATCCTTGACGAACCAACCAACCACCTCGATTCCGAAACCATCGAATGGCTCGAGATGACCCTGCGTCAGTTCAAGGGCGCCATCCTGATCGTCACTCACGACCGCTTCTTCCTCGACCGCGTCACCAACCGCATCGCCGAGCTCGACAAGGGCCGCCTAACTTTCTTCGAAGGCAACTACTCGTCTTACCTCGAGCAGAAATCGGCGATGGACATGGCTTCCGAAGTGGTCGAGCACAAGCGCCAGCAACACCTGAAAAAAGAGCTCGCCTGGGTTCGCGCCGGGGTCAAAGCCCGCGGCTGCAAATCGAAATCCCGCGTCGCCCGCTACCACGCCGAAGCCTCGGAAGAAGGTTTCACCGAGAAGCTCGACATCGACCTCGTCATCCCCAAAGCCCCAGTCATGGGCAACCGCACCGCCGAGCTGAAAAACGTCAGCAAGAGCTACGGCAACAAGTCGCTCTTCGAAGGCCTCGATATCGCCTTTGAACCCGATAAACGCATCGGTGTCGTCGGTCGCAACGGCCTGGGGAAATCCACCCTGCTGAAGATCATCCTCGGCGAAGTGCAGCCGGATATCGGCACCGTCGAAATCGGGCCCCGCACGGTGTTTAACTACATCGACCAGAACCGCCTCAACCTCAATGCCGACAACTCGGTGCTGGAGGAACTTGCCGGTTTGAACGACTGGGTCAAACTCGGCGACGAAACCATTTCGGCCCGCGGCTACCTCCGCCGCTTCCTCTTCAGCGACGAACGGATCAACACCAAGGTCGGTCGTCTCTCCGGCGGCGAGCGCTCGCGTCTCCTGATGGCCAAGATCCTCAAGAACGGCGGCAACTTCCTGATTCTCGACGAACCGACCAACGACCTCGACCTGCCGACCCTGCGTCTTCTCGAAGAAGCCCTGGTCGCCTTCGAGGGTTCGGTCTTGGTGATTTCTCACGACCGCTACTTCCTCAACCGCGTCTGCCAACAAATCGTCGCCTTCGAAGGCAATGGCGTCGTCGTCACTCAAGAAGGTGACTACGATTACTACCTCGAAAAGCGTCAAGAGCGCCTCATCGCCGCCAAAAAAGCCGCCAACGCTCCGGCCAAGAACAAGGCCTCGGCACCGGTCAAAGAAACCGCAGCTCCCGTGACAAAAGTCGCTGTCGCCACTCCGGTGAAAGCCGCCGCTCCTGCCCCCGCCGCTCCGGCTGCTCCGGCCCGCAAACTCAAGTGGGCCGAGCAGAAAGAACTTGATGGCATGGAAGCCAACATCGCCACCAGCGAAGCCGCCCTCGAAGAGATCGAAGGTGTCCTCGCCGACCCGAGCACCTACATGACCCGATCGAAAGAAATCCCCGAGCTCAAAGCCAAGCGACAAGCCGCCGCCGACAAGGTCGCCGCGGTGTACGCCCGTTGGGAAGAGCTGGAGAAGCTCAAGGGCTGAAGCTAGAAATTCTATCTGAAAATGGGGCCTATAGAATTTATAGGTCCTATTTTTGTGCCCCGAAATTTCCAGACCACGAAAATCTTGTCGGTCATGACTGATAAAACACAGCCGGATTTCCCTGTCTCTGCGGCTGGCGCAACGGCGGGGATCGGGTTATCTTGGTCGACCTCCGGTCTGACCGGACTCACTTTCACGATAGAGCGAAAACCCAACAAGGAATCATCCATGAGCAGCTTCAAAATTGATGTCACCGAAGTCGAATCCTGCCGCAAAAAAGTGCAAGTCACTGTTCCCAGTGCCGATGTCAAGAAGTTCTACGACAAAGCTGTTGAAGCTTGCAACGCCAGCGCCCGTCTGCCCGGCTTCCGCCCCGGCAAGGCTCCCCGCAATATCCTGATGCAGAAACACGGCGCCCAGATCGTCGACACCGTCCGTCGCCAGCTCCTCGACGAGACCTTCAACCAGCTCCTCAAAGACGAAGCCACCGCCCCCATCGGCAGCCCCGAGCTCGATCTCCCCGAAGTCAGCGAAACCGCCGACTGCACCATGACCCTGACCTACGACGTTAACCCCACCTTCAGCCTCCCCGACTACCGCAGCCTCAAGCTCGCCAAAAAAGCCTACGTCGAAGATGCCGCCAAGGTTGAAAGCGCCCTCAGTGACGTCGCCGAGCGTTTCTCCACCCTGACCAAAGTCGATCGCGCCGCCGCCACCGGCGACTTCGTCAAGGTCGACTTCACCTCGAACCTCCCCGCCGAAGGCGCCGCCAAAGACATGGCCGCCGGCACCGGCCGCTGGTTCCCCCTCAACGAGCGCTCCATCGTCCCCGGCCTCGCTGCCGCTCTCACCGGCAAAAGCGCCGGCGAAAAAGCCAGCTGGACCGCCGAGTTCACCGCTGATTCCGCCATCCCTGAGCTCGCCGGCAAGTCGGCCCAGTTCGAGGCCACCCTGGTCGAAGTTCACGGCAAAAACGCCCCCGCCATCGACGACGAACTGGCCAAAAAAGCCGGTCTCACCACCGTTGTCGAACTGCGCGAGCGAGTCACCGAAAACCTCAAGCGCGGCTTCGAAGGCGAAGAAACCGGCCGCCTCAAGGAAGAAGCTCTCGACCAGCTCCTCGCCGGCTTCGAGTGCCCCCTCCCCCCCACCGTCCTGCGCAAAGAAATCGAGCGCAACTTCCATGCTCTCCAGCACCAGCACGGCCACGACCACGATTGCAACACCCTCAATCCCGATGACGACGCCAAGCTGAAAGAAGAAGCCACCATCAAGGCCACTCGCGACCTCAAGGCCCGCTTCATCCTCAAGCGCATCGCCAAGCTCGAAAAAGTCTCGGTCAGCCAGTACGAAGTCCAGATGCAACTCTACATCATGGCCCAGCACTACGGCGTCAAGCCCGACGCTCTTGCCCAACAGCTCCAGTCGACCAACTCGATGCAGGAATTTGTCGAGCACGTTCAAGTCGACAAAGCTCTCGCCACCGTCGTCGAACTCGCCACCAAGGCCTGATTCCTCCCCATCACCGAGCCCATTCCGAGGTATCCCTATGAGCTACTATGTCCCTATGGTCGTCGAGCAGACCGCTCACGGCGAGCGCGGCTACGACATCTACTCGCGCCTGCTCAAAGACCGCATCGTCATGCTCGGCTCACAAGTCGACGACACGGTGGCGAACTCGATCGTCGCCCAGTTCCTCTTCCTCCAGGCTGAAGATCCGAAGAAGGACATCCAGTTCTTCATCAACTCACCCGGCGGTTCGGTCACTGCCGGCATGATGATCTACGACACCATGCAGATCCTCTCCTGCGATGTCTCGACCATCTGCCTCGGCCAGGCGGCCTCGATG
>JAYTMY010000004.1:0-20669 GCA_043748535.1 Lentisphaeraceae bacterium
TCTTCGTCGAAGGCTACCTGGTGACCCGTGGCGACGCCAAATCGAAAGTCTACCGGATGATCGAAGACGCCGGTTTCGAGCTCGACGGCGCCCCCGCTCCGGCCGAGGCCCACCCCGCCGACAAGTTCCAGATTGACGACGACCCCAACATCCTCCACCCCAAGGCCGGCAAACGCGAGGCCTGGACTCCCAAGGCCCCAGAACCCGCCACCATGGGCACTTCCTGCGGCCCGAGCGGCGGCGGCTGCGGCTCCTGCAACTAAGTCGAGGCAGTCATCTTCACAGCGACGGACTCTACGCCTCAAGGACCGCGGATCACTCCGCGGTCCTTGGTTTTTCTGTCGGCTATTCCTTCTTGGGCTCGCTGTCGTCCCGCCGGCTGTGCTTCTGTTGCTCCTTCTCTTCAGCCTAAAAACCGCAGTTGAAAGGTCCAAGGTTGAAAGGATTAGCTGCAACAGCAACAACTAACGACTATGAAGAAAAGCTTCGACAGTCATCTTCGCCAACCTTGAGCTATGCTCTTAGAGTCGTCTCTTGTTGCTGTTGTTCATGTGCTTGCGTTTCAACCTTTCAACCTCTCAACCCGGTTCCATTCCTCTGCTGCGGTTTTTAGGTTTAACTGAACCCCCCTTTGCGGTCAAGCTGCAGTTAAGCTCAACCAAGTTCGACAGCGGTTTTTTGTTTTTAGCGACAACAGACAACAGGGCGGACGCCGGCGATCCCGAGACGAAACAACCACGAATAACCCCCCGTTCCTCTTCCGAGAAACGGGGGTGATTTTTGCGCTTGACGCAGACTTAGAACTTGTAGTCTTTGCCGCTGCTCGGGTCGATGATGCGGAAGTCTTCGATGTGCATGGTGGCATCGGCGCGGAAGCTCAGGTTGCCGCCGAGTTTCTGCTCCATGTCGCGGAGAATGCTGGCATCTTCGGTCTTCAGACGAGTCAAGATGTCGGGGTGACAGCTGACGCGGATCTCGAGGGGCTCGCTGTGGGAACGGCGGAGCAGCTCCTGCAGCTTGCGCTGAATCTCGACCGAGACCGAGACGTGCGACTTGACGACGCCTTTGCCGCTGCAGTTGGGGCAGGCCATGAACATCGTGTCTTTCAAGGACTGGTGTTCGCGCTGACGGGTCATTTCGAGCAAGCCGAGGGGCGAGATCGGCATGACCTTGGTCTTCGAGCGGTCGCTGACCAGGCAGTCTTTGAGACGCTTGTAGACGGCGTTCTGGTCTTTCTTCTGGCGCATGTCGATGAAGTCGACGACGACCAGGCCACCGAGGTCGCGCAGGCGGAGCTGGCGGGCGACGGCTTCGGCCGCTTCGATGTTGGTGTTGAGAATGGTCTCGGGGTGGTCTTTGCCGCCGCGGGCCTTGCCGGAGTTGACGTCGATCGAGATCAGGGCTTCGGTTTCGTCGATGCAGATGTGGCCGCCGGAGGGGAGGTCGACCTTGCGCTCGAAGATGTTCTGGATCTGGCGGGCGATGTTGTACTTTTGGAAGATCGGCTTGGGCTGTTCGTAGAGCTTGAGCTTGTTGACATCGACGTCGGGGAACTTGGCGACTTGTTTGCGGATGTTGTTGTAGGCATCCTTGTTGTCGACCACGATTTCATCGACGTCGTCGGTGAGGAAGTAGCGGATCGAGCGGGTGACGAGGTCGGGCTCGCGGTAGGTGCAGACGGGGGCGCGGCCCTTGGTGCGGGTGTCCTCCATCTGTTTCCAGGTCTCGAGGAGCATCTCGATGTCGTTGATGAAGAACTCTTCTTTTTTGCCTTCGCCGAGGGTGCGGCAGATGACGCCCATGCCTTCCGGCAGGGTCATTTTCTTGAGGATGCCGCGGAGGCGGGCGCGTTCTTTGTCCGACTGGATCTTCTTCGACACGCCGATGTGGCTGGTGTGGGGGAGAAGAACGAGATAGCGGCCGGGGATGGACAGGTTGGTGGTGACGCGGGGGCCTTTGGTGCCGATCGGGCCTTTGGTGACCTGGACGACGACTTCGGAACCGACCGGGAAGAGCTCGGGGATGCGGGCTGATTCGGCCTTGATCTTGTCTTGCTGACCCTGATGGCCGTGCTGCGACGAGCTGGCCTTGACGGTGGCGAGGAAACCATCGCCGATGTCGGCATCCATGGCGGTCTTGGTGTCGCCGTCGACTTCATCGTCGTCGCCGTCTTCAAAGAGGCCGGCGTTGTTGGCGGCGGGGATCATATCCCAGTAGTGGAGGAAGGCGTTTTTCTGGAAGCCGATGTCGACGAAGGCGGCCTGGAGGGAGTCCTCGAGGTTTTTGATGCGGCCTTTGAAGACGGAGCCGACGAGGCGGGCCTGGTCGGAGCGTTCGACTTCGTACTCGGCGAGGATGTTGTTCTCGACGAGAGCGACGCGCGTCTCGAGTTTTTCGATGTTGATGTAGAGGGATTTCATGGAGAAAGGGATTCCGCGGGGGGGTTGACGCTGAGGACGGTTCCGGCCGCGAGGGGGAAGCCGAGGAGGAAGTCAGCCGTGGACATTTCGCCTTTGCCTTCGGGGATCAGCCGGGTCAGGAGCAGGGCGTCCTGGCCGCAGGCGATCAGAATGCCTTTCTTGTCGGCAGCGATGATGCTGCCGGGAGAGGCTTCTTGGGGAAGGGGCACGCAGGCGGCGGCGGTCGCGACGAGGCGACGGCGGCCTTTGGGGCCTGCGGCGTAGGTGAAGGCGCCCGGCCACGGCTGGTACGCGCGGATGCGGCGCTCCAGTTCGGTGGCGGGCAGCGAGAAGTCCAGGGCGGCTTCGCTCTTGGAGATCTTGGCGCAGAGGGTGGCAGCAGCCGGGTCCTGAGGCGTCGGCCCCAGCTTTCCGGATGCCAGATCCAACAGATCGGCGGGAAGAATCTCGGCGGCGAGCCGGGCGAGCTTAGCCTCCAGGGAACCGGAGGTCTCTTCTGCGTCCACCGCAAGCGGGTGAAGACGCAGTTGAGGGCCGGTGTCCAAGCCGCGATCCATGAGCATCGTAGTGACACCAGTGACGGCGTCCCCCGCCAGCAGGCAGCTGGCGATGGGCGAGGCTCCGCGGAAACGCGGCAACAGGGAGGCGTGCACATTGACGCAGCCAAGACGGGGAAGTCCAAGAAGATCCTTCTTCAAGAGCTGCCCGTAGGCCACGACAACGACGGCATCGAGCTCCAGTCTGCGCAGAGACTCCAGGAAGGAGGGCTCATTGCAAGAGGCTGGTTTGTCACAGGTCAGGCCAAGCTGCACCGCCTTGTCGCCGACGGGAGTCGGAGTCAGGTGATTGCGGCGGCCTGCCGGGCGGTCCGGCTGAGTGCCGATACCCACCACTTCGATGCCGGGGTGCGCGAGAAGCGCGAGAAGACCGGGAACGGCAATCGCACCGGAGGCCAGGTAATAAACCTGGAGCCGCCGCGCCGCTTCCTGATGTGTCTCTTGTGTCTCGTTCACTCTGCCGTCCATAAAGGGATGATTCCGCCCAGGTGAATCCTGGGCAGAGACGAATGACATATTACGCCGCGCTGGCGGAGCGCCAAGGGGGACGCAGGGGATTTAAGGGTTTTAGCGGATGGAGGGGATCTGTTTGGGTCGCCACTAGCTCTTGCCGCTTGCTGCATGCGCAGCTTTGCGTTTTTCGCACAGCAGAATGGCACTGAAGGTGATGGCGGCGCCGAGCAGGGCATGGGCCGAGAGATGTTCGCCAAGGATGAGAATGGAAAGCAGGACGCCGGAAACCGGCTCGGCGAGCCGCCAGGAAGAAAGGCGGGCGACTTTCTGGGAATGAATCAAGCCGTACCAGACCGAAAAGGCGACCACCGAAATGAAGATGAGCCAGAGAGTGACGCCAAGGGAGACTTGATCCATCTGCATGGGCAATTCCCAAAGACTGCTGCCGCTGCACAAGAGCAGGGCGATGGCACCACAGAGCATAGAGGAACCGTTGACCAGAATCAGCGGATGGCTCTTGGTCAGGGTTTTGACGAAGAGCATGGCGCTGACCGAGGTGAAGGCGGCGGCGAGGATGAGGCCGACCCCAAGCAGGCTGGCGGACTGCCGTTCATCCCAGAGGCAGACCGCGACCCCGGCGAGACCAAGGAGAACGGGCGCCAGGTCGGCCGGCTGCCAACGTTCGCTGCGGTCGAACAGCGGCGCCGCGACCAGCCACCAGATGTTGCCGGCGGCCATGCAGATGGCGGCGAGCGAGCCGCCGCAATGCGCCATGCCCCAGTAGAACAGGATGTAGGTGATGAAGATTTGGCAGAAGCAAAAGGCGAGGAATTTCCGCCGCGGCAAGCTGCGCAGCAGGCCGAGCGACTGACGGGCGAGGAAGAGCAGAATCAGGCCGGCGATGAGAAAGCGCCAGCCGGCGAAGGCGCAACGTCCCTGGAAATCGAGCGTCGGCATATGCTGCTGCGCCAGACGAATCATCGGAAAGGCGCTGCCCCAGAGGATGCAGGCGCCCAAGGCGCGGACTATGAACTGCCAACGAGGGGCATCAGGCTTCATGATAATTTTATGCTCGGACGCGAGGCTCTCCTTGCTTCTCAAGCTAGTTTACCGAGCCAAAGCTTCCCCCACCCCATGTTCAAAATTTCTCACTTTCTCCTCGCTCTTTGCCTGGCTTCGTCGCTCCACGCCGAAGACTCGGAACTCCACGTGCCCCTGGGCGCTGGCCTGCCCTTGTCCGAATGGCTGATCGCCGGCAAACCCGCCGGCTTCTTCGTTCTCGACACCGGCAGCCCCCGTTCTCTCGTCGATCCACGCCTCGCCCAGGCCTTCCAACTCAGCACCGCCAGCGGCGGCGCGCCCCTGCCCGGACGACGCGTTTTGCTGCGGAACTTCCGCAGCGGCGGCTGGGGCTTTGAGCAGGCACTGGTCACCGTCCTCGGGCAACCCCGCTTCGACGGCCGCCTGCCGAAACCGGTCCAGGGCGTCATCGGCTGCGATCTCCTCGGTCTGCATCCTTTCACTCTCGACCTCGGTCAAGGGAAAATCGTCCTGCACTCTGCCGCCGAGTTCACGCCGCCCGCCGGTGCCCGCGCCGTCGACCTGAAAATCCACGACGGCTGCCCCTTGATTCGGCTCGAGCTCGCCGGGGCGAAGCGCTGGCTCCGCCTCGACAGCACCCTGACCTGCGGACTCCTTTTGAATCGCGCCATCGTGCTGCCGGAAAATCTGCTGTCACCGCAAAGCTTCCTCGCCGGCGGCCTGCTGCAATGGCGGCTGCGGGTGCGCAGTGTCGATCTGGCGGACTGCGCCACCGCCGATCTCCGGCTCCCCCTCGGCCGCTGCTTCCAGGCGAACTTGCCTAGTGATCCGCAGGATCCTTCCGAAGGCGCCCTCGGTACCGAATTCCTGCGCCAGGTGAGCCTCACCTGCGACTTCGCCAATGGCAAAGCCTGGCTCAATCCGGCGCCCCTCGCCATTCCTTCGGCCGAGCACATGGAAGATCATGATATCGGCGGTGACACGGCGCTATCCCGCGCTTGCCGCGATGGCCATCTCAGCCGGGTTCGCGCCCTCCTCGCCGCCGGCGCCAAAACCAGCTTCGCCGGGTACCGCAGCCAGACCTTGCTCCACGCCGCCGTCGAAGGCGGCGATGTCCGCATCGTCAACATCCTTCTCAGCCTCGGCCTCCATGCCGATCTTCCCGACCAAGCCGGCCTCAGCCCCCTGCACCTCGCGGCCCGTCAAGACCGCGTCGACCTGATCCAAGTCCTGCTCAGCGCCGGCGCTGATTTGCGTCGTTGCGATAAGGACGGCTTGAACGCCTTGCACATCGCGGCTTTGTTCGACGCAGCAGCGGCGATCGAAGTTCTCGCCCGTCGCGGCCTGCCCTTGAACGAGGGAGAAAAAAGTGGCTCCAGCCCCCTGCATCTCGCCGCCGCCTCGGGCTCCATGCGTACGGTGTCGCTCCTGCTGCAGCTCGGCGCCGAGCCCAGCCAAGTCGATAAATTGGGCCGCAGTTGCCTTCACGCCGCTGCTCTCAGTGGCGATCCCGAGCTCATCCGCCTCGTCGCCAGCAAGATCAAGCCCCTGCTTGAAAGTGAAGATGCCGAAGGGGAAACCCCCTTGCTCGGAGCCATCCGCAGCGGCCAGGCCAGCGCCGTCCGCGCCCTGCTCAAGCTCGGCGCCAATCCCCGCCACAGCCAAGGCAAAACTCACCTCAGCCCGCTCTCACTCGCTTATAAATCCGGCGATGCTGAGATCCTCACCGCACTTGAGGAAGTGCTGGCGCCGTGAAGCTTTAACCTAGATTCCGCAACGGAACGAGTTTTATGCTCACTGTTGCTCGACCCCGAAGCGGGTCGGCGATTTTAGCCCAAGGTTGAGCCGCATCGGCGACACCTTGGGTCAGTGGCAGTGACGATTTCTGACCCCGAAGGGGTCAAAGGATATTTGCGCTGGCGCCGTGAACTTCAACCTATAACGCCGCAGCAGCAGACGGAGCTCCGCGACCCCTTTGGGGTCGATTTTTAATAACCCTCTTTGCCCCAGGGTGTCGCCGATGCGGCTCAACCCCGGGCTAAAATCCGCGACTCCGTTGGAGTCAACAGAGCTAGAGCTCAAACCAGCTCAATAGCGATTTTTAGCTTTAAACCCCGTCGGGACGCTTCCTAGCGGCTTTGCGCAGGCGGTCCATGATTGCCAAGCCGAGGCCGTTTTCGGGGAAACTTTCGGCGATGATCAGGTCGAGGCGTTCATCGTCGAGGCGATGCAGGGCGGAGAAAAGTCCGGCGGCGGCTTCGTCGAGCGAGCCACTGACAGAGAGGACTTCGACGGCTTCAAAGGCGCAGGGATTTGCCGGAGCCTGGAAAGCGAGGAGGGCGCAACGCAGACCGGGACGCGGACTCGGCAAGGCGCCAGGCGCGAGGAAACACAGCGGCGTGTTGGGGGCGTAATGCGACAGCAATTGACCCGGCGCGAGGGGCTTGTCGAGCACCGCTTGGCCACGCTTCACCGGGCCGATGACTTTCTCGATTTCTTCCAGCGCCAAGGCGCCCGGACGGAGGAGCTCGGCGTCGCCGCGCGACAGGTCGAGAATGGTGGATTCGACACCGCGCAGGCAGGGACCGCCGTCGAGCACCATGGCGATGCGATTGCCGAGTTGTTCTTCGACGTGTTGGGCGGTGGTCGGGCTGAGGTAGCCGAAGGGGTTGGCGCTCGGCGCCGCGAGGGGGCGTCCGCAGGCCTTCAAGAGGGCGAGAGCGACGGGGTGGTCGGGAACGCGGAGACCAACGCTGGGAAGCCCGGAAGTGACGATGTCGGGAACGATGTCGCGGCGCTTGAGGATGAGGGTCAGGGGTCCGGGCCAGAAGAGGCGGGCGAGGCGGCGGGCGGTGTCGGGGACTTCTGCGGCGAGCGCAAATGCAGCTTCAGCGTCGGCGCAGTGGACGATCAAGGGATCAAAAGAAGGGCGGCCTTTGGCGGCGAAGATCCCCGCTGCGGCATCCGGCGACAGGGCATCCGCGGCGAGGCCGTAGACCGTCTCGGTCGGCATGGCGACGAGGCCGCCCTTCTGGAGAATGGCGGCAGCTTCGGCGATGGCGGCGGGAGTGGCATTCTTGATCATGATTTCAGGCGATTCTCGCGGATTGGAAACGAAGGAGGTCCGGTCGATATCGCGATATTGGGATATCGCGATATCGATGCGCTAGATCTAAACTGTCGGCTTGACCGGGAAGCGTCCTTTGAGGGCTTCTTTGCAGATCTTCTTGGTGTCTTCGGGGAAGTCGTTGCTGATCATCCAAGAGAGGAAGCCGGGATCGGTGGCGGCGAGGATGCGGAGCAAAGTGCCGTTCTTCTTGCCGAAGGCGATGGAGGCTTCTTCGCCTTGCCAGTGGAAGCGGCCGGCGGAATCAACGAAGCGCTCATCGCGGCAGAACTGGGCGATGTCGGCGGTTTTCACCGGCAGGTCGTCGTAGCGTTCGCTCTGGGCGAGGAGGACGGCGACGGTGGCGAGCACATCGGCTTCGGCGGAGTGGGCACCTTCGAGGGTTTTGCCGCAGTAGAAGCGGTAGGCGGCTTCGAGGGTGCGGGGCTCTTTTTTGTGATAGATGCGCTGCGCGTCGACGATCTGGAAGGCGGCGGGATCGAAGGCCTTGCCGATGCGTTTGAATTCTTCGGTGAGCATGGGCAGGTCGAAGCGGGCGATATTGAAGCCGCCGAGGTCGCAGCCGGCGAGGTAATCGAGCAGGCCTCTGCTGATCTGCAGGAAGCTCGGGCAGTCCTTCAGCATCTCGTCGGTGATGCCGGTGATGCGCGACGATTCGGCCGAGATCGGCTTGCCGGGGTTGAGGCGTTTGGTGCGCGGTTCGTCGAGGCTGCCATCAGGCATCAGCTTGACGCAAGAGATCTCGATGATCCGGTCTTCGGTGGGATTGAGTCCGGTGGTTTCGAGGTCGAAAAAGACGATCGGGCGGTCAAGCTGGAGTTTCATAAGAGCCTTGGGGGTTGGACGTGGAGAAAGAGACACGAAAGCGGCGAAATGGAAAGGCCCCGGCGCAAAACCGGGGCCTCTTCTCAAGAAGCAGGAATTGGCTTATTTGCCGAAGGGGTTGATCTTGTTGAGCAAGTCTTTGCCGCCTTCGACCGCTTTGCCAGCGCCTTCGCCGATCGCCTTGCCAGCATCTTTGCCGAGCTCGCCAACCTTGCCGAGTGCGCCTTTGACGACGCCGCTGACGCTGCCAAGGATGCTGTTGAAGATTTCTTTCACGGCTTCGGCGCTCGAAACGCCGGCGGCGCTTTCGTCGGAGCCGCCGATGTTGTTCAGGGTGAGGGAGGGCATCGGGACGGCTGTGCCGAGTGAGCCGATCATGATCGAGGTATTTTCGATGCGGACCAGCTTGATGACGACCTTCTTGCCGGGCTTCTCTTCGGTCTTGGGCTCGTCTTTCTTGCCGTCTTCAGGCTTCTTGTCGCCGCCGAGCTTGTTGGCGAATTCTTCGATGTTTTTCTGCAGAGTGGTGAGGTTTTCGCCGGTGAAGCCTTCCCAGTCGATCTGGGTGCCGTCGATGAGCACTTCATCGATGATGATCTTGTCGCTGAGGAGCGAGCCGGGCTGGAGCTTGATCGAGAACTTGTCGAACTTGAAGGCGTGCTGCTGCTTGTAGTCGCCCTTGGGGTTGCCGATGGCGAATCCCGCGATCGAGCAGGAGCCGGTGAGGGGGTTGAGGGAAGCTCCGGCGATGTCGCAGGGCGATTGGGTGACCTTGGGGCCGACTTCATTGACACCGGTCTTGACGATGTTGCCGAAGAAGACGATGCCGCCGATCAGGGCGATGATGAAGAGGGCGAAGAGCACGCCGAGCGCGATGAGGAGTTTCTTTTTCATGAGGGACCTTAGGGTTTTGGGATGAGGCGCCGGAAGATAAGCGGCATTGCTAAGCTTAACAGGGCAGGAATAAAATTTAATCAGGCTCGCATCAGTACTGTCAAGAATCTGTCATTCCCCCAGGTAAAGCTGTAAGAATGATCGATTGCTTGTCATGTTTGACTGTTAGCCAGTTTATAAAATTTAACCCGGAGAGACTCTCATGGCTCGTCAGCACAAGTTTGTTCCCGTGATAGTGGTTTTGGCGGTTTTGACCGCGGCATGCTTGCTGACCAATAAGTCTTCGGCAGCGCGGGCATCAGCTGCGGCACCTGCAAATCCCAGCGTGGCTAAAGCGGAGGATAGATCCCAGAGCAAGCCCATAAACCTTTTGCAGGCGTCCCAGAGGCAACTTCTTTCCGACCCCTTCAAAGCTTGCGAGTGCGATGATGTCATCTCCCTCAAAAATCTGCTGGAGCATGGTTTAGATATTGCCACTCGAAGAGAATCCGACGGGCGGGATCTTTTTGAATGCGCTGCCTATCATGACAGTGTCGGCGTCATGAAGCTGCTGCTTGCCCAAGGATATGCGCTCGATGTGGAGAAGGCCGACAAGCTGATCCAGGATCTTGCCGAGGCGGGAAAATGCGCGGCGATTGCCGCTCTTCTGGATCTCGGCTTCGGCAAGGATCTGCGCCGCTGGCTCGCCGATAAAGCGATTGAACTCGGATCGGCAGATCTGCTTCAGGTCCTTTTGGATCGTCAATTGATCGATCTGAAATGGACTGAGGGCGAAGTCTTGCTGCAGCTTGCTTGCGGAGGCGATAATCCAGCTCTAGTGGACATGTTAGTAGAAGCGGGCGCTGATCGTAAAGAGGCCTATTATCGCATCGATAAAAAACATGTGATCCTAGCAGCTTCCGAGCCCAGCAGTATTGGGAAGGATGGCCATTTCACTTGGAACTTTAAGGATTTTGCGGCATACGGCGAATCCCGCGCCCCAAAGGGGCTCAATCTTTCGGGTGAAATTGTAAAAGACGACCAAGGGCTTTACCATGTCAACCTTAAGGTTCTCGCTAAATATGATGAGGATTCGCACGACTTCTTAAGCCTGCCGAAAACGAGCATTAAAGAAGGAAGCAGCGGTATCGTGCGTGTGGTTCAGGAGCGTTCTATGCCTCAAGGGGGCTCTCTCGAAAAAGGCCCCAGCGCTCAATCCCAGCAACAAATTGGCCTTGTTTACGAGGTGCAGATCAAAGATGGTAAGGCTACCATGAAATTGCTGATTAACACTTTTCTGGGGGAAGAGCAAGTTTCGAATGCCTCGCTCAGCCGATTACTCCAACAGGAAGCCTCAACTGAGCTGACGCTGCCATCTCCACAGTAAGCAAGCAGGTCTCATTGCAAGCTCTTGGCGACTTCTTGGGCCATCACCGCAGCGCCCTCGGCGTTGGGATGAATGTGATCAGGAAACCAGTCGCCGTGATCTTGGAGCGGCGTTTTCAGGTCGATGGTTTTGACCTTGTTTAAGCCGGCGATCTTGTGCAACGAAGTTTCGATCTGGGCGAGCACCGGGCTGCCGAAGAATTTTTGTCCTGGGAAAAGCGGAGCGAGGGGGGCCCAGATGCGGAAATCCACCGGCCCAGACTTGCGGAAGGAGCGAATGATGGCGCTGTAGTCCTTCTCGAAGGCGGCGGCGTTAAAGGCCATGACATCGTTGATGCCGAGGTTGCAGACAACGCTGTGTGGGGCGAAAGCGAGGGCGCGCTGAAACTCTTTCTGATCCATCCAGGCACGAGATTCGTTGCCTCGTTTTGAGGTCAGAATGACGCAACGGCCGCTGTTGCCGAAATTGCCGAGCTGCCAAGACGGGCCGAGCAAACGCTGAAGCTGGGCGGGATAGTTGTCGGCATCGCGGTTTTTGATCGTCATGCCGTAGGTGATCGAATCGCCGATACAGGCGAGGCGGCGGGGCTCGCCGCCGCGACGGCAAGGGACCAGAGGCAGGCCGCTCGGACCTTTCAGCGGCTCAATGCCGGGGAAAGGTGTCCAGGCGTAACGCCAGGCGCTGGATGCAGCGGCGTTTTTCAGTCTGATGCCGCCTTTTTCGAGGCTGGCGACGGCGGCGGTCCAGGTTCCCGTGGCGCTGCGGATTTCGAAGCCGGCGGGGCTGGCCGGGCCGTTCAGCTCGGAGCTGAAGGAGAGCAGCAGATCGGCGCCGTCTTTGCGCTCGCCGCGAAGTTCGGGGGCGGCGGGATTCGCTTCGCCCTTCAAGAGTGAAATCGCGGCAATGGCGGCGCGGCGTCCGACTTCCTGTTTCGCTTTGGGATGGACGTCTTTTCGCTCGCCGGTGTCCCAGGTGCTGACGAGGGCGCTGCGCGGAATGGATTTGATTGCGGCGGCCTGGAAGGCGCGCATTTCCGGCCAGAGCGGGCGTTCGAGGCCGGGGAGCTGGATACAGATGAAGGCGGTGTCGGCGCCGAAGTTTTGGCGTAGGGAGCTGGCCAGTTGCGGCAGCAGGCGCTGATAGGGCGGCAGACTCCAGGTCTGTTCGGCATCGCTCTCGCCCTGGTACCAGAGCACGCCTTTGAGGCGGAAGCCCTGCATCCGGGCGTAGCCGGCGGCGGCGAGGGCGCCGGGCTTGTAGGGGTGGAAGGCTGCGGCGAGTTTTTTCACCGCCTTGAGATTTTGCGCCGCCCGCACTTCGCACCAAGTGCTTTCACCGCCCGCGCCGTCCAGCCAGTGCTCGAGCTCGCTGGCTCCGAGAGAGTCCTTTTTCAGCCAGTCTTCCGGCAGCCAGGAGAGGATGGCGCTGCCGCCGACACTGCAGTTGATCAGGCCAAGCGGGACGCCGGGATCGTGCTGAATCAGGCCTTGGCCGAAGAACCAGGCGACGGCGGAAAAGTCTTTCAAGTGCGCCGCGTCGGCGAGCGACCATTCAGGTTGGAACCAGGTCGCGGCGATGGGCAGATCGTCGGCTTTCCAGGCACCCGGATTGGTCTGCCATTTCATCTTGAAATTCATCAGGCGAAGCGGCGCTTTTGCGTCCGCCGCAGCAAGGGTCGCCTTGCCTTCGCGGCATTGCGCCACGGTGAAGAGCATATTGCTTTGTCCCGAGCAGAGCCAGACATCGCCGAGCAAGACGTCCTTGAGAATTTTTTCGCCACTGCCAGCGTTGAGCTTCAGATCGCGCCCTTTCGCGTCCGCCGCAAAGGCCGGCAAGGTGGCGCTCCACTTGCCTGCCGCATCGGCCTTGGCTGTCGCCGATTTTCCACCAAAGCTGAGATCAATTGTCTCGCCCGGCGTCGCGTTGCCGCGGACTTCAATCGGCTGCTCGCGTTGCAGCACCATGCCATCCTGCCAGGCTGGATCGAATTCGGCCGCGGCCAGCAGCGAATTGAGGCTGAGACTGAGGGCGAAAAGAAGCGTGCGGATCATCAGGTGCTCCCGATTTTTTGAATTTAATGATGATAAATATATTTTAACATTCATTAAATTCAATAGCTGCTTCCTGGGAGCGCGCCAGCCCTCTGGCGCCCGGAAGCTTCAGCCCATCTTGGCGAGATGGAGTTTGGAGTGGACTTCGTTGGGGCTGGAGCCGCTGGCGGCGAGCTGGTTGAGGTTGCCGAGGGTGATGCTGGCGATCTGGCTCAGAGCGGTGTCGGTGAAGTAGGCTTGGTGGCCGGTGATCAGGACATTGGGGAAGGATTGCAGGCGGGCGAAGAGGTCGTCGCGCAGGATGCGGTCGGAGAGGTTTTCGAAGAAGAGGTTGGATTCTTCTTCATAGACATCGATGGCGAGGAGGCCGAGTTTTTCGCTTTTGATCGCCTGGATGGCGGCATGGGTGTCGATCAGGCCGCCGCGTGAGGTGTTGATCAGAGTGACGCCTTTTTTCATTTTTTCGAAGGCGCCGTCATCGATCATGTGGTGGGTGCTGGGGAGCAGGGGGCAATGCAGGCTGATGATGTCGGAGTCGCGGTAGATCTGATCGAGCGAAGCGTATTGGACGCCGAGTTGAAGGAGTTCCGGGTCTTGCTGCAGATCATAAGCGAGGACACGGCAACCGAAGGCTTTAAGAAGGCCGGCAACGAGGGCGCCGATGCGGCCGGTGCCGATGACCCCCGCGGTTTTCCCGTGGAGATCGAAGCCCATCAGTCCTTTGAGTTCGAAATTGCCTTCCCGGACGCGGTTGTGAGCGCGGTGGATACGGCGGTTGGCGCAAAGCAGCAGGCCGATGGCGTGTTCCGCCACGGCGTGGGGCGAATAGGCGGGGACGCGGACCACTTTCAGGCCCACCGCATCGGCGGCTTCGAGGTCGACATTGTTGAAGCCGGCGCAGCGCAAGGCGACGTAGCGGACCCCGAGGGCGACGAGGCCGCGGCAGAGCTCGGCATCGAGCTTGTCGTTGACGAAGATGCAGATCGCCTCCGAGCCGGCGGCGAGGGGCAGCGACGAGGCATCGAGATGGGCTTCGAGAAAAATCAGCTGATGGCGACCCTCGGCGTTGGCGCGGCTGAGGAATTCGCGATCATAAGCTTTGGCATTGAAGACGGCAATTCGCATCGGGTGGCTCCCAGGGTTTTTGGTCAATTCGACAGCGTAAAATAGTCTGCCGGGACTGGCTTGCCGAGAGCCAGGATTTTTCTTTCGGAGAAAGTGCGCCTGACTGCTTGCGGCAGGCGCAAAGACGGTTACTGTCCGCTCCACCACGACCCAGGCCCTCGGCAACGACTGAGAAGCGAACCTGGTCAGGCGGGGAACCGAGCAGCCATAAGTTTCAATGGCGGGTGTCGGGGTCAACCTGGGTCGTGGCTCTTCATTTTTCAGCCCGAATGGATGCCCAGATGTCGAACTACCAGGTTCTCGCCCGCAAATGGCGCCCGCAGACCTTCACGGATCTGGTGGGTCAGGATCACATCGCCGGCACTCTGGTGAACGCCATCCGCTCCGGCCGCGTCGGTCACGCCTATCTCTTCGTCGGCACCCGCGGCATCGGCAAGACCACTTCAGCCCGGATCTTCGCCAAGGCTCTCAACTGCGAAGCCATGACCGCCGAAGGCAACCCCTGCCTGGCCTGCCAGAACTGCCTCGAAATCGGCTCCGGCGCCAGCATGGACGTGATCGAAATCGACGGTGCCTCGAACAACTCGGTCGATGACATTCGCCGCATCCGCGACAACGTCGTCTACGCCCCGACCCGCTGCCGCTTCAAGATCTACATCATCGACGAAGTCCACATGCTGTCGACCCAAGCCTGGAACGCTCTGCTCAAGACCCTGGAAGAGCCCCCGGCCCACGTCAAGTTCCTCTTCGCCACCACCGAGGCGCACAAGGTGCTGCCCACCATCATCTCGCGCTGCCAGCGTTTCGACCTGAAACGCATCAGCCAAAAAGCCATTGCCGAGCGCCTCGGCGACATCTGCAAGGCCGAAAAGGTCGTCGTCGAAGCGGCCGCTTTGAACGCCGTCGCCCGCGCTGCCAACGGCGGCATGCGCGACGCCTTGTCGATCCTCGACCAGCTCATCGCCTTCCGCTCCGGTTCGGCCAGCATCGGCGAAGCCGACGTCCTCGAAGTCTTCGGCCTCACCAGCCAGGCCGAGCTGCTGCAAGTCCTCGCCGCGATGCTCAATAGCGATGCCCAGGAGCTGCTCTTCCGCCTCGACCGCCTGTCCCGCGAAGCCAAAAATCTCGACCAGCTCTATGCCGATCTGGTCGGCATCGCCCGCTCGCTCCTCATCGTCGCCTGCAGCCCACGCAACGCCGCCGCCATCCTGGAAGTCGACGGCAGCGAATTCGAGCTGATCAGCCGCCTCGCCAATCAAGCCGACGCCGGCGTCGTGCAACGCCTTGCCGACGGCCTGCTGAATCACGAAAGCAAGCTCAAATCCGCCCTCAACAAACGCGCCACGCTGGAGCTGACCCTGCTCCGAGTGATGCGCGACGCCCAAGCGGTCCAGCTCGACGAAGTCCTGCGCCGCCTCGCCCGCTTGCGTCAATCCGGCAGCGAGCCGATTCTCGAAGCGGAAGTCGCCGCACCCGCCCGGCCGCGTATCGCCCTTGATCTTCCTGAAGCTGCCGCCTATCCGGCCGCGGAGCAAAAAAAAAACTTGATCTGACGCCAGCTCCGGCGCCTGCCGCAACGTTTGCGCCCGCCGCAACGCCTGCACCGGCAGAACAAAGCACGATCAGTCAGATCAGTCAGATCGGACCGATCGTCCAGCAGCTAGCAAGCGCAAACCCCATTTCTGCCGCACCGAAGCCCGCTTCTCCCAGCCTGGCGGAGATTTCCGCCCGCCTTCTCGCCGGTGCCCGCGATGACGCCGAAGTCGACGCCGAACGACGTTCCCGGCAAGCCGACAGCGAGCGCCAAATGGCGCAGGCGAAAGCCGATGCCGCGGCGCCGCCCGACCCCTTCCTCAACCGTCTGCTGTATCTGCCCGAAGGGGCCGGCGACAGCATCGCGCCGCTGCTCGACTTCCCTCTTCTCGAGGAACTGCCGCCGGGTCAGGCCTTCGGTCTGGATATCGACATTCTCAGCGGCGATCTGCGCTGGACTGCTGCAGCCGACTTGATCAACGCCGGCGTCCTCGTCGGCCCGCCGGAAGTGATCCAAGCAATCAAAAACAGCCCCGCCGATTTGCGCGTTAGCAGCCAGGCTCGCGCCGCTGCGGAGAAGGCCGAAGTCCGCCGTCCCGAGCGTTTTGTCCTCGAGTCCGGCAGCAGCCCGGTTGCGAGCTTCACCGTTGCTCCTGTTGTCGGGCCGCAAGACCAGCTTTGGGAAGCCTGCAGCGAGGCCCTGCGGCAAGATCCCGAATTCACCCAGTTTGCCCAATTCCTTGGCAACATGGCTGCCTTGATGCCCGGCAAGGACACCTTGATGCTCGCCTTGGACCCCTCGCAGCCCGAGCTCGCTCGTTTGCGCGAGTCGCCCTACCCCGAGCTCTTCAAGGCGCACCTGAAACGTCTCACCGGCCGCGACATCACCCTGATCATTACCTCGGCCCGGGCCGAACAACAGGAACGACAGGTCCTCAACTCGAGCGATGAAGTGCGTCAACGCGTCGCTGCGAATCCTTTTGTCAAAGCGCTTTGCGAGTTCTTCGGGGGGCGCGTCGTCGATGCTCGCGGGCAGTGACTAAAGAGTGTCGCTAGCCTTGACAGCCGCGTCATAACCTTTAATGTCTCGGACTTTTTCCCAGACCCCAAAACCCAAGAGAGAAACTCCATGGCCTACGAAAAATCTTTGATCATCATCAAGCCCGACGGCGTGCAGCGTTCGGTCACCGGCGAAATCCTCTCCCGCTTTGAGCGCGCCGGCCTGAAAATCCACGCCATGCGCTTCCAGAAAGTCAGCGTCGAGATGGCTCGCACCCACTACGCCGATCACGTCAACAAGGCCTTCTTCCCCACCGTCGAGAAGTACATCACTTCCGGCCCGGTCATCGTCTTCGTCGTCGGCGGCCTCAACTGCGTCAAGAAAGTCCGCACCCTGGTCGGCGCCACCGAGCCCTGCTCGGCCCTTCCCGGCACCATTCGCGGCGACTACGCCCACCAGCCCTACGCGGCCCCCGGCGAGCCCGATGACAAGCCCATCCGCAACCTCATCCACGCCTCTGGCACCGTCGGCGAAGCCGAGCAGGAAATCGCCATCTGGTTCCGCCCCGACGAAGTGGTCGAATACTCGCGCCTCGGCGACGACATCTTCGCCTTCTGATTCGCGTCAGAACGACCTAAAACGGCGGCTCTTCGGAGCCGCCGTTTCTTTTGTCGCTGCCGCTTCAATTCATCAAAGTGAAGCTCATGATTTTATTGCTGCTGATATCCATTTTCTGCTCCATGTATTCAATCGTGTCACCGACTTTATGAGGAGTGCGCGCGAGGACGTCACTGATGATGATTTCCTTGCCGCCGCGATCGACGACGTAAGCGCAATAATTGTAGCCGGCGTCGCTACAGCTATAGACCTTGATGACGGTCGCCTTGGTGGTGATGTAGCTGGTCTTGGGCAGATCGCAGCCAGCGGCGAAGGCGAGCAGGGACCAAAGAACAATGGCACGGACGAATTTCATGGTGGGGACTCCTGGAGGGTTGAACTCAGCATAATTCCGCGGCCGACGAAAAGCAAGAAAATCGTCAAGGTTAACCGGAGCGAATGAAATCCCCGAAGACTGCACGTCATGCAGGCGGAGTCTCGTGCTCCAGCAAAGCAAAAAACTCCGCCTCGGCCATCTCCTTGACCAGGCCTGGAGCGAGATGATCCAAATGAATATTGCTGATGTTTAAACGGATCAGACGCAGGCAACGATGCCCGATGACTTTGACCATCTTGCGGACTTGGCGGAACTTCCCTTCGCGGAGGGTGATCAAGAGCCAGGTGTGCGGGTAGGCTTCTCTCGGATCCTCAGCGTATTTGTAGATCGCTTTCGGATCCTTGATGACTTCGACGGCATCGGGTTTGGCGAAATAAAATTCTGTCGGCCCAATCGGGATGTTGACGCCATTCTGCAAGCGCAAAAGAAGCTCGGGACTGATGGCATATTCGACCATCACCAGATACGAACGGGCGTGGGCCTTGGGACAGCGGAAGAGTTTCGTCGTGACCGTTTTATCGGTGGTGAGAATGAGCAGTCCCTCCGAGGTGCTGTCGAGCCTGCCGATGGCATGTGTGCCCTCAGGGAAGTCGAAATCCATGTCGCCGAGCAGGCCCACTTCGTGGCTGCTGATAAACTGCGACACCATGTTGTAGGGCTTGTTGATGAGGAAATAACGGTGGGCGGGGGCGCTCATAGCGGATCCTTAAAAAGTGCTGACGCAAGTGAGCGCGTGCGGCGCGGCTGTCCAGGTGCTGCGCCTAAGAGGGACCTCCTCGATTCTGCCTGCAAATCGGCCCGTTTTCATTTTGCCCCGAGAGGCAATTCGGCGCCAAATTTTGTCTGTCATGAATGCCGCGGGAACAACAGTGTCATTCTTGCCGTCAGCAGACGGCACATACACAGGAGACCTTGCATGCTGCCTTCCCTCTCACTCTGGCTTATCCTCGCCGCCACGCCGAATCCCGCTCCGCAAGAAGCGCCGCTGCCCGACAAGGTCGAGTTCAACCAGCACATCCGGCCGATCTTCTCGGACACCTGTTTCCACTGCCACGGTCCTGATGAACACAAGGCCAAGGCCAAGCTCCAGCTGCATACCTTCGCCAAGGCCACCGCGCCCTTGGATTCCGACCCGAAATTACGCGCCATCGTCCCCGGCAAACCCGATGAATCGGAAGCGGTGAAACGCCTCTTCACCGACGACCAGGACGAAGTCATGCCGCCGCCTGATGCCCACAAGGTCCTGACGGATCGGCAAAAACAGCTGATCAAAAAATGGGTCGCGCAAGGCGCCAAATACCAAGATCACTGGGCTTATAACAAGGTGATGCGTCCCGCCGGACTCCCTGCGGAGACCGCAAAAGCCGCCGACGCTTTGATCGCCAAAGGCCTCAAGGACGCCGGACTCAAGGCCAGCCCCGCCGCCTCTCGCGAACAGCTCATCCGCCGCCTCGCCTTCGACCTCACCGGCCTGCCGCCAAAACCGACACTGCTGAAGAAATATCTCGCTGATGAATCGCCCGACGCCCTCTCCCGCTGCGCCGACGAACTGCTCGCCTCGCCGGCCTTCGGCGAACGCCTCGCGGTGCACTGGATGGATGTCGTCCGCGCCGGCGGCACCGCCGGCTTCCACGGCGACCAGAATCAGCCCATCACCCCCTACCGCAACTACATCATCCGCGCCTTCAATAACGATAAACCCTTCGACCAGTTCACCCGCGAACAACTCGCCGGCGACCTCATCCCCGGCGGCGACGAAGACGCCCGCATCGCCTCGTGCTACAACCGCCTTAACGCTCAGACCAAGGAAGGCGGGGCCCAGCCGATCGAATACCTCAGCAAACACATGTCCGACCGGGTTCGCAACACCGCCCAGGCTTGGCTCGGCTCCACCCTCGGCTGCGCCGAATGCCACAACCACAAATTCGACGCCTTCACCCAGAAGGATTTCTACGCTTTCGGCGCCTTCTTCGCCGACCTCGAGGACGTCGGGGTCTACAACGTCGACATCTTCGGCAACGGCTCGGGCAACAACGACTCCTTCCAGCCGGAACTAATCGCCGGCCTGCCCAAGGCCGACGCCGCCCTGCAGGAAAAACTCTGGTCCGATCGCAAGACCCAATTAGCCGCCGCCCGTGCCGCCGTCAAGGTCGCCGCCAAGCCCTGCCCGATCGAGTCGATCAAGGCCGATGAAGGCTCGATCTTCGCCGTCCAGCCCGATGGCTCGGTCCTCGCCAAAAGCACCGCCGCCGGCACCGAAAACCTGCATTTCTCCACCACCCTGCCGGCCAAGACCCGCTTCCTCCGCCTCCGCTTCAAAGCCCTGCCCAGCGGCAAAGGCCACTCCTTCGCCGGCGATGGCAACTTCTACCTCCACCGTGTCGCGATCAAAACCGCCGACGGCAAGGCCCAGCCGGTCACCAGCTACTTCGCCGACACCTGGAACCCCAGCTTCAATCCCGATCACCTGCTCAGCGCCGGTCAAGCCCACCACTCCTACGGCTGGAGCCCCGGCCCCGAATTGCCCAAAGACGAACATGTCCTCCTGGTCGAACTGCAGCAGGAAGTGACCGGCAAGGTCGCCATCCTGCTTGAATGCAACTCCTCTCTCTCGTCCCAGATTCCCGCTCATTTCAGCCTCGAAAGTTCCATCGCCGAAGAGACTTACAAACGCGTCCGGGCAGATCTGAATAAAACCGAATCCGAGCTCGCCAGCTTCCGCAAAAAAGGCGGCCAGCCCGTCCTCAACTCGCGCAGCGTCACGCCCCGCCAAATCCGCCTCCTCAACCGCGGCAACTGGATGGACCTGAGGGGCGAAGTGGTCGAGGCCGCCCCGCCCGCCGTCCTCAACTCCAAACTCCCCGCCGACAACAAGCTCACCCGCCTCGACCTCGCCAATTGGATGCTGAGCCCGGAAAACCCGCTCACCGCCCCACGCGTATCCAAGATAGCGTGACGCCCCCACCAAGAAAATCGTCGCCGCGCCAATAGGCAGGCGCCTGGCTTCATTCATAGTTTTGTGCCGCCACAAAACCGTGAACTTCAGGAAGCCAGACGCCATGAGCAAAGATAACACCGCCCTTCTAGTCCGCCTCTTCCGCAGCCTGCCGCGCGAAGCGATAAAATCCCTCATCGCCAAAGGCAAATACGACTTCCGCCTGAAGAAGCTGAGCAGCGAGGACCACTTCCTCTGCCTCCTCATCGGCCAAGTCGCCGGCTGCCACTCCCTCCGCGAACTTGAACACTTCCTCAAAGTCAGCGACGGCCGCCTGCAGCAGCTCGG
>JAYTMY010000005.1:0-13064 GCA_043748535.1 Lentisphaeraceae bacterium
TGTCGCTAATCGATTAGGTCGATGCGAAGAAATTTCGAACGGCCAAGCCCTCTCCTGCCGACCTCGGGTCAAGGGGATAATTGCGGATTGTGACACTAGCTGAAATGTGCCGTGAACGCATTGAGTTGGTAGTTGCTATTGATGCCATGCCTACTCCGCCAGCAAAGGCCGTGCGAGATAGCGACCGCATCGCCAGCATCCCGGACAATCCGCAAGCAGAGATCGCTCAACTTCGGCAAACTAACGAGAGACTTCGCTTGAAGAATCTTGAGCTTGAAGAGAAGCAAAAGCAGCTCGACATCCTTCTGCCGGCGCTGAGAGCTCTACTCGACCTCCGTTGAGTCTTTCCCATTTAGGATTTTCAGTGCCTCGGCGCGAGCTTCGGCGGCACTGAGTTTTCGAGATTTGAGCACTCTGATGGCGCGGGAGATTCTGGCGGCATCGGAGTCATCTTCGAGGGCTGTTTCGCTGCTGGGGGCCGCGAGGAAATCGGGCAGACGCTGCATGTGCTTGATCTTGGCCTTGTCCGTGGCGTGGCGGGCATAGCGTTCGGTCATTTGCTGGCTGGAGTGCCCGACAATGGCTTGCACCAAAGGCAGGGGCATGCCGGCCTCGGCGGCGAGGTAGACGAAGGTATGACGGAAGCTGTGCAAGTCCTTGAAGATATGGGGACGGCTGCGGCCCGCGATGGTGCGTTCGCGAGCGATGCCGAGGCCATCAAGGGTGCTGGCAAAGTCTCGGCTGATCTTGGTGGGATTGCGCTGATATTGATTGGCCAACTCAGGGCATACGGGACCTTGACGGAGATCAGGATCAGCCAGCTCCTCCAGAAGGCGTCGCAGAGGAGGCAGGAGGGGAATGGAGGCGATGGAGCCTGTCTTGCTGGTTTTCTTGCGGATGAATCCAATCCGGTCTGATAGGTCGACCTCCGACCAGTCCAGGCTAGCGGCGTCACCTGTGCGCAGGCCAGTGCAGGCCGCGATCATCACCAAGGGACGCAACTGCGGGTGATTGTCGACGGCTTCGACGATGCGGCGGAGCTCCTCTGGCTCGAAGTCGTCGCGTTCCTCGGTGTCATTGGCGACCTTGGCGACCTTGGCGATATCAAAGGGGTTCTTGAGTATTTCCGCCGGCTCCATGGCGGCGGCGAAGACGGCTTTGAGGGTGATGTGTGTGGTGTTGCGGCTGCCGGCCGAGATAGGCTTGGGTTTGAGCCCGGGGCGGGATTCCGAGAAGCGTCCGGTGTTGGTCAGCAAGCTCAAATAAGCAGCAGCGTGACCTTTGGCTACCTGGTCGAGGGTCAACAAGCCCTGCGACTCGGCCCAGGCGGCGCAATCATTCCACATGCTGCTGATTGCCGTGGTGCGTTTGTCGCCGCGATCCGTCGAGACGCTGAAGAAGTAGGCGAGGGCGCGAGCGAAGTCGAATCGTTTGGCTTCCGCCACTTTGGCTTCCGCCACTTTGGCTGCTGTCTCCATGGCAGTACGACTGGCTTCTGCCGCGGCCTCTGCCGCCGCTTCATCGATGATCGTCTGCTTGTTGATCCGCGCCCAGGCTTCGGCCTTGCGCTGCTCGGTCTGGCCGGTGGAGCGCAGATACTGCTTGCCGTCCTTGATGAATTTGAAGTAGAAGACCTCTGATCCCGGTCTTTTGAAGATCGCCATGCGTCGCCTCCGTGCTTGTTGTGTGCTCAGACTATGATACCGGTTTTGATACCGGTCAATGCGACGGGTCATGCTTGGGCAAGGGGAGACAACGCGGGATATAAAAAAGCCCTCGCATCTCTGCAAGGGCTTGATTCTGAGTTAGAAAGGTGGAGCCAGCAGGGGGATTTGAACCCCCGACCTGCTCATTACGAATGAGCATAAATCGTGCTTATTGTGTCATATATGCTACCCGAATGGATACCACTTCTGCGCTTTGTCGCGTTTTGCGACACAAGGAATCTTAGGGCTTGCCAAGGCGTGATAGTTAGCGGCGGGCGCACCTTCACGGGCGCTTTTTTTATCTAAAAGCCGGGTGTTTATCTAAAAGTCAAGTTTTTCTCCATCCGCCAGGGTTTGAGCACGCGCGGCTTCCGTTGCAGCACCTATCAAGCCCTGCAAATTCATCACAGCGGATAATCAAGTCCGTCAACCAATTGGAGTTCCCACAATGTCACCTCGCCATAATCGCCGCCCCTCGGCAATCCGATTCCTCAAGTCTAGCGATGAACAGAAAACCCTTCTGCCTCTCGCCCTCAAGTCCATTGTCGTCGAAGAGACCGGAGAAGCTGGCTCTGTCACCCGCCGCGCCCCCTGCCTAGAGGAAGTTGAGAGCGCATTGAAGGCATTCTTCGCCGCCGCTCCGGTTGCGGCTTCTGTCGAAGCCCCGACCTTGCGCGTAATGCGGGTCAGAGAAGCCGCCGCAGCCTTAGGGCTGGCAATCGTGACTGTGCGCCTTTGGATGCGCCAAGGCAAGCTTCGCAAAGTCCAGCTTTCACCTGGTGCCGTGGGTGTCTGCGCTGAGGATGTCGCCGCGTTCATCGCTAAAGCCCGGGGCGCTTGATCCATGCGCCCGCCCAAGAAAGAGGAAACCCCAGCGATTGGAGTCGCTGGGGTTTCCCGGGGGTGCCGTTCTTTAGGCTCTCAATCTGAAGATAACCCCACGAAATCCACGCGCAAGTGCCGCCGTCCCCGCCTTAGTGAGGCTGTGGAGAGTCTGAGGCAATTGAACTTGGAGTGTGAAGTCGCCAAGCTCGAAGCACTGGGCAAGGCGGCATCGCTCCGATTGATCAAGCGTAAAATCCAAGCTCTTCTTCGTGAGGTCGACAAATGAACCGTGAAATCCTCGATATTGACGCCGTGAACCGCGCTCTTGAACTTGCGGCCGCTGGCAGTTCCCGCCGCCCGGATTCCAACCGGGTGCGCCAAGCCCCCAAGCCTGCCAATCAACCGCCGCCGCCGGGGTCCAAACCTTCTGCCTCTACCGGGGCCTTGTTGCCACGCTGGGAGAAGCGCGACTTGCTGGCGCGGGTGAGCGTCCCTGAAGTGCTCGCCAAGTTCTCAATCCAGCCGAATAAGGAGGACTTCATCCGGTGCATTTTGCCGGGGCATGCTGACGCCAGCCCCTCGATGCATGTGACGCCGAACCGGGCCGGGTTGTGTTGCTTCGCCTGCGCTCAAACGGTCAACGCTCTTGACGCCTTCGGCCTCTTGTCGGGGCATGTCGGCAGCTTCCCGGAGCTGTGCGATAGCTTCGGCGCATGCTTCGGGGTGCCGCCGTCAAATGGTGCCGCCTCGCCTGCGGGTGCGTCTTCAAGCTATGCCAAGCGCTCAATTTCCCCTAAAGAGGGAAGCAGTCTTGATCCTGCCGCCGTTGCTCCGGAACGCGCAAAAGCGGCCGCTGATGACGCCGCCGCTGAGGCTCTTTGTGGGCCGTGGGAGTTTGTGGCTGACTACTTCTATTCCGCCGCCGTCCCGGTCGGTGATCTACCGCGCGGGGTCTGCGTGTGGCGCAAAAGCCGCTTCAAGCGCACGGTTCCGCAAGCCTCGAAGTGTCGCGCCAAGCAGTTCCGCCAGCACTACACCGGAGACGGGGGCGAGACCTGGGAGCTGAAGCCCAAGGCCCTGCCGCCGCTACAGCCGTTCAACTGGTACAGCTTCGCCTCGATTTCATCGGGTGGCGTGGTCTTCATCAATGAGGGAGAAAAGGCGGTGCTGCGGCTGCAAGCGGCCGGACTGATGGCGACTTGTGGGCATGACGCCGGAAACCTCAAGAGGGATGAAGCTGCGGAACTGGTCAAGCTTGCCGCTTTCCTTGTCGTTATTGTGGATGCTGATAAGACGGGGTGGAAGACGGCCCTGGGCATTCTCCGGCAGCTTTGCCAAGCCCGGGCCGTAAATGGCGGCGAAGTGCGGGGGATTGCCTTGCTTACCCTCGGCTTTGCCTATGGCAGCAAGAAGGACGCGTGGGACTACCTCGAAGAGGTCGGCGGGGCTGATTCCCTGCTGTCGCTGGTCGATTCCCGGGCTGTCTTTCTTCCTTGCGAGGGCTGGGAAGGTGAGCTTGCGACACTGGAAGAAGTCGCGGCTGTGCTGGAATCTGATTACCAAGCCCGGCAGGTGAGCCGATGAAAGCTCAAGACTTGCTTGCTGAGGTGACGGCGGCGGCTTTGCCTCCTTCTCGGCAGTCGCACGGATCTTCTCGGGGGCATCGGCAAGCGCCGCGTGTGGGTTCTGCAAAAGGTGGCCGCTCGGAGCTTGACCGCCTCGGCTTGGCTGAAGGCTTCGCAGATGAGAACCGGGACTCCTCTGGGTTTTTGCTCCTGCGCTGGTGGCGGTCGACTTGGTGGCGGTATGGCCGGGGCGCTTGGTTCGCGGCTCAGTCTGTCGACATTGAAGCCGAGCTGTCAGGTTACATCGCAAGGCATTCTGGGCAGTGTGGCGAGCTTCTGCGGCGGGATGTGCTGGCAGGTCTGCAAGGGGTCAATCTCTGCGGCCTGTCGGGTGTCGAGATGCCGTGTTTTCTCTCCTCCTCCTCCGGCGCTGCTGCTGAGTCTGCGGAAGACTGGCTTGCGGCTGGTGCGAAGTTGATTCATCCCAAGCGGCTTGCGGCTGGTCTGCCGGACGCGGTGCGGCCTGCGTCCCCGCTCTTCTTTGCGTCCGTGGCCTTGCCTTACACCTTTGACCATGTGGCGACCTGCCCGCAGTGGGAGAAGGCCCTGTGCGAATGGCATCCGGACGCTGAGGCCCGGAGACACTTGCAGATGATGGCGGGGCTTGCGGTGACGGGTGACCGTTCCCACAATGTCTTCTTCGTCTTGCCGAGCCTGCCCGGCACTGGCAAGAGCACTTTTGCCGATGTGCTGGAAGCGATGATCGGCCGCGCCAACGTCTCGAACTTCTCCCTTTCCTCCTTGGGCGACAAGTCGAGCCTCGGGGGCTTGTGCCGCTCGTTTTTGGCCTTGTGCCGGGACTCAGAAGGCGAGCGTGACCGGGGTGACCTTGCCGCCGCTGAAGGTTTCTTGAAACTGGCGACCGGGGGCGAGGATATTCAAGTCCGGGAGCTTCATCGCAACGGCTATTCCGCCAAGTGCCGCGCTCTTGTCGTCATGTTCGCCAATGACTTGCCTTCCTTCAAGGATCGGTCTGGGGCCCTTCTTAGGGATCGGATGCGCATTATCCCCTTTCATCGCGTCTTCCGTGGCACTGACAAGGAAGACCGGGGCTTGTCGGCTCGCATCATTGCGGGTGAGCTTCCCGGCGTCCTCAATTGGGCGCTTGCGGGGGCCGCAATGGTGGCGAATGAAAGGCGCTTCCCCGAGCTGGCGGCTGGCCGTGAACTGAAGGAAGAGCATTTCCGGGAGTCGGACTCCGCCCGGCGATTCATTGCCGAGCACCTCGAAGCCGTTGCCAGTGGCTTGCCGGGGCCTGGGATTACCTCGCGTGACATGTATGTCAGATATGCGACTTGGGCGCGGGAGGGCGGCTATCATGCCGTCAATGATGGCAACTTCGCCAAGGCGCTGCGGCTGGCCTTGCCGGGGGCTGTGAAGGCTGAGGAGCGCACGGGCGGCGGCAAGAGGGCAACAATGTGGCGCGGCATTCGCTGGCGAGATGGAGACGATGAAACCGGAGGCTTCTAAGCCTTAGCCCTGCCGGGGAGCTGGCGGGGCTTTTCCCTGCCCGGGTGGCGAGGGTGGCGAGGGTGGCGAGGGTGGCGAGGGTCTTTCTAATCTCTCTTATAGAAACTGGGTTGATGCAAAACGCTATCAATCAATGACTTTCCATAACTCACTTGATTTTAGCTTGTTGCATGTCATTGATCTTGAATGATTAGCGTCAACCCAGCTTTTCCGCCTTTGGGGGCAGCAAGGGAGCGGAGCGACCGCAGCGGGGGCCGTTGGAGCTCTTGGGCGCTGGGCCTGGCTGGCCTGTTTTTTTGAGATGATCCGGGCTAGGGGAGGGCGGACACCCCCCCCCAAGCCTGTGGACCCCCCTACCCCTCGGACACTTGCGTTGTGCGGCTTTGTGTATTTCTTACACTAACTAGGAGGGGGAGGGTTTTTCCACCCCGTCGCGCGCGAGGATCTATTGGTTAGAATTGTTGATCGGCCGATTCAGCTCTCAAGCGTTTTGAGCGCCTGCTTGACTAGCTCCTTGACCTTGTCGGGATCGGTCGATTTAAGGGCCTTGCGGAGCATTGCCGCCGCCTCTTTGGCCTTCACCTCGGCAGGTGGGACAATCTCGGCTTCGATGACTTCGTTGGCCGCTTTTTTCTTCTCCTCCGGAGCGGAGCTAAAGAAGTCGGGGAGGCTGTTGATGAGCCTCGCCTTGTTTTCTCGGCTGGCGTGGGCGGCATACTTCAAGGCAACGGCTTGGGTTGCGTGGCCGGCAATGCTCATGAGTTCGGCAAGTGTCGCGCCCTTCTCTTGGAGCATGAAAATCGCGGTATGGCGGAAGCTGTGCAGGTCCTTGAAGACATGGGGGCGGCTCCGGCCTGAGACGGCTTGGCTGTGCTCGATGCCGAGTGAATCAAGGAGCTTGGAAAAGTGATTGGAAAGCTTGATGGGGTTGCGTTCGTATTGATCGAAAAGCTCGGTGAAGACCGGCTCACCTCGCGCCCCTTGTGGCTGACTTTGAATCAATCTCAAAAGCTCGGGGTGTATCGGTATCTCGATTTTGGATCCAGTTTTGCTCGTCTTCCGGCGAAGGATGCCGGCGCGTTGGTCGACCTCGGCCCAAGTGAGTTTGCAGGCGTCAACAGTGCGCATTCCGGTCAAGAGTAAGACGGTGATGAGCTGTCGCAGGATGGGGAGGGATTCGCTGGCTTGCAGGATGTCCCGCAGTTCATCAAGGGTGAAGGCTTCGCGGTCTAGGGTGTCTTTCTTGGCTTTGTTGAAAGCAAAAGGGTTTTCAGTGATGCCGGCGGGCTTCATGGCGGCGGCGAAAATGGCCTTCAAGGTGATGTGGTAGGTGTTGGCCGTGTCTGCGGAAGTGGGCCGGGCCGTCATTCCGGGCCGGGATTCATTGTAGCGGCCAAACTCCCGCAGGTGGGCAAGGTAGGCGGCTCCTTGTTCGGGGCTGACTTGTGAGATTTGAGTCAGTCCTTGGTCAGTGGCCCAAGCGGCGAAGTCCCCCCATTGTGACTCAATGCCTGTCCTGCGCTTGGCTGCTGGGCTGCGCTTGCGTGGGGCGGCGAAGAAGACCCGCAGGGCTTCGGTAAAGTTGATTGGGGATGCCTTGATTTTGATTTGCCGTGCTCTTTCTGTGGCTTCTTTGGCGGTGCTGGCGGTGGTAATCGGGGTGATATTCGTCTTCACCCATGCTTCAGCGTCCTTGCGGTTGGTGCATCCTGTGGAGCGGCGGGTGTCCTTGCCGTTGATGCGGCTCTTGTGAACCCAAACGCCGTTGCGGTTAAGAAGAGTGCCTTCGCCGTGCTTGCCCATGTGCTTCTCCTACTGCTTCGTTGATACCCTTTCTAGGTGATACCCGAATGGATACCCATTTGAGGCGCGTGTCAAGGCTTGCCAAGCTCAAGTAAGGAGTGATACTTGGGGGCATGAAAAAAGCCCTCGCATCTCTGCAAGGGCTTGATTCTGAGTTAGAAAGGTGGAGCCAGCAGGGGGATTTGAACCCCCGACCTGCTCATTACGAATGAGCTGCACTACCACTGTGCTATGCTGGCGAAGCTGCGACGATTGTAGCGCCATTCATTCAGCTCGCAAGTCATGAGCATGAGTGAAACAAAAAAGAATGCCCCTATCGTGTCATAAGGTGTGCGGGAAATTTCAGTTTTATCTTCATCGAGTCGTAGATTCAAAAAAGAACGCAAGAAAATCAGAAGACGGGTAAGAAATTCCCTGTGTCTGGCGTCTAAGCTAGCGTCCCCATACCTTTCACACCAGAACCGGAGAGACAGAAATGAGCAGCCCTGAACGTGATGATGTCGCCGCGATTGAAGAACTGCGCAGGGCTCATGAAGCTGTCCTCGCGGAAATGAGCAAGGCTATCCACGGCCAGAAAGATGTCATCGAAAAATTGATGATCGCCATCTTCGCCCGCGGCCACGCTCTCCTGATGGGCGTTCCCGGCCTCGCCAAAACCCTGATGGTCCAGTCGCTCTCCAAAACCATGCACCTCGACTTCAGCCGCATCCAGTTCACGCCGGACCTGATGCCCTCGGATATCACAGGTACCGACATCTTGCAGGAATCGCTCGAACACCCCGGACGCCGCGAGTTCCACTTCATCAAGGGCCCGATCTTCGCCAACATCGTCCTCGCCGACGAGATCAACCGTACCTCTGCTAAAACCCAGGCTGCCTTGCTCGAAGCTATGCAAGAGCACAAGGTCACGGTTGTCGGCCGCACTTATCCCTTGCCGCCTCCCTTCTTCGTTCTGGCCACCCAGAACCCGATCGAACAAGAAGGTACTTATCCTCTCCCCGAGGCCCAGCTCGACCGTTTCATGTTCTTCATCGAAGTCGGCTACCCCAGCCGCGAAGACGAGCTCGCCATCGCCCGCCGCACCACCGGTTCGGAAAAGCCGAATCTCAAGGCTGTTCTCAGCGGTGAAGACATCATGCGCTACCAGGAACTGGTCCGCCGTCTCCCCGTCCCCGATCATATCTATGACTATGTCGTCGACCTCGTCCGCGGCACCCGTCCCAACGAAGCTGGCGCCAAGGATTGGGTCAAGCAGCTGGTCGCTTGGGGCGCCGGTCCTCGTGCCGTCCAGAACATCATCCTCGCTTCCAAGGCTCGCGCCGCTCTGCACGGCAGCTACATGGTTCGCATGGACGATATCGACGCAGTGGTGGAATCGGTGCTTGTTCACCGCATACAGCTCACCTTCCAAGCCGAGAGCGAGGGCATGAGCGCCCGCGATCTCGTCCGTCGTCTCCTCAAGGAATCAGGCCGCGCCTGAGGCCTGAACCATGCAACGCAAGGAATTCGTCGATCCGAAGTTGAACGCCAAGTTGGGGCGCCTCACCGTTGAGGCCCGTTCCTTCATGGCCGGCAACTTCACCGGTCGACACAAAAGCCCTCACCGGGGCAGCTCGGTGGACTTTGCCCAGTACCGCAAGTACGTCCCGGGTGATGAAATCCGCCACATCGACTGGCGCGTCTACGGACGCACCGAACGCTTCTATGTGAAGGAATTTGAAGCCGATACCAACCTGCGTTGCCACTTCGTCATCGACTGCAGCGCCTCGATGCTGTTTGAAGGCAAAAGCGGTCGCAAGATCGACTACGCCCGCAAGATCGTCGCCGCCTTGTCGCATGTCCTGATCAACCAGGGTGACGGCGTCGGCCTCGCCGCCTTCAACAACAAGCTGGTGCACGACATTCCTGCCCGCACCTCGACGCGCCATCTTCATGCGATGATGGAGATCCTCGCCAAGGTCGAGCCGTCCGGCACGACCGAGCTGGTGAAGCACCTTGACGAGCTGGCCGGCCGCATCCGCCGCCGGGCTTTGATCGTCGTCATCTCCGACCTCTTCCACGACGTCGACGAGCTGTGCAACACCTTCTCGCATTTCTCCTTCCGCAAGCATGACTTGGCGGTCTTCCACGTGGTGGACCGTGACGAGATCGACTTCCCGATCGACAAGCCGACCCGCTTCATCGACCTGGAAGGCGGCGATTCGATCGACGCCGATCCCGAGACCATCCGCCAGGACTACCTGCGCGAATTCTCGGCGTTCATGACCGATATTCGCGCCGGATCCCTGCGCAACAAGGCGGACTACCGCCTTGCCGTCACTGACCAGGATCTTGAGACCCTGCTCGGCAACTTCCTTCTAGACCGCATGATGCGCCGAGGCTGAACCGATGACTTTCCTCCAGCAATCCTTCCTCTGGTTCCTCGCCTTTGCGGCTCTGCCGGTGATCATCCACCTGGTCAACCGCATGCGCTTCACCCAGCGCAAGTGGGCGGCGATGAGCTTCCTCGATCGCGCTCGCCGCAAATCGACCAAGATGGCGAAGCTGCGGGAGATCCTCATTCTCGCGCTGCGCGTACTGGCCCTACTCGCTCTGGCGATGGCCTTGGCCCGCCCCCTCAGCGGCGGCTGGCTCGGCTGGGCCGTCGCCGGCTCGCCGGACACTCTGGTGATCGTGCTCGACCGCTCGGCCTCGATGGGCGGACGCGACGACTCATGGAGCCACTCGAAAATCGAACAGGCCGCTGAAACCCTCAGCAACTCGGCCACGAAGCTCGGCGCCCGCCGAGTGGTCCTGATCGACAGCGCCAGCGCCGAAGCCCGGACCTTGCTGAAAGCGGAGGATTTGAAGGATGCCGTCCTACTCGGCGAGACCGACAGCGCCACCGATATGCCCAAGCTTCTCGACAGTGCCCGGGCGCAACTTGAGTCAGCGAATTCCGGTCGCTCCGAGCTGTGGATTGCCTCCGACTTGCAGGCAAGCAGCTGGAATGCCCGTTCCGACCAGTGGAATCGTTTGCGCACCGGCCTCGAAGCCATTCCCGGCCGTCCCCGGGTTCGCCTCTTGGCGATGACCTCCAAGCTCGGCGGCAACGCCAGCATTCAGTTGCTCAATGCCGTCGAAACTATGAGCCCCGCCGGTCGCGATATCGAGCTGGATTTGCTGATCCGCCGTAGCGACATTAGCGCGCCCAGTCTCAATTGTGCCGTCGTTCTCGATGGTCAGCAAAGCTCTCGCGACATCAAGACCAGCGGCGCCGAGACGCGTTGCCGGCAGATCATCCACCTGAAAAAAGGCAGCAAGGGTGGCTGGGGCTCCTTGAGCCTGCCCTCCGACAGCCGCATTGCCGACAACACCGTCTACTTTGCTTATGGTGAAGCGACTCAAGGGCAAGTAGCCGTCGCCTCGACCGAAGTTTTGTCCGGCGAGTTGCTGGCTCTGCTGGCTGCTCCTGCTCCTGAAATTCTCGGAGTCAAGTCGGTGATGCTCAATCCGGCCGCCCCGGACGCGGCGATGCTCGGCAAGAGCTCGCTCTTGATCTGGAACGCGGTTCCGCCTCCTTCCGGTCCGGTTCTGGAGCTGATCAAGCACTTCATCAGCGAAGGCGGCACGCTGCTCATTCTGCCCAGTGGCTCAGCTTGTGATTGGGGTGGCTTGATGAACCTCGGCGGTCCTGAAGAAGCCAAGAGCTATCGCATCAGCACCTGGGACGATGAGCGCGGGTCTTTGGCGAAATCCGCCTCGGGCAAGAGCTTGGCTCTGGAGAAATTGCGCATCACTCGGCGGCAGATCCCGGTTGGTGACGGCGCCACTGCAGTGGCCAGCTTTTCCGATGGCCAGCCCTTCCTCCTGCGTCGAGCGGAAGGCAAAGGGATGATTTACGCCATGGCTAGCGGCATCGATCCAAGCTCTTCCGATTTACGCCAAGGAACCGTCTTGATTCCTCTCCTGCGCCGTCTGCAGCAGGAAGGTGGCCGTCGTTTCACCCGGGTGGAATGGGAGAAATGCAATCCAGACACCGGCAAGATTCCCCTCGAAATTCTTGCGGTCAATCGTGAATCCGTTCCGAAAACGGCGAGTGCCGGGGTCTGGCGCCGCGGCGATGGCTACCTTGTCTGTTCCCGTCCGGAAAGCGAAGACGAAGACGTCGCCTTGGATTCGTCGGAAGTCCAATCTCTCTTCAGTGGCTTGGATTTCACCCGCATGGATGAAGGCAGCGGCACCCAAGGAGCCAGCGAGGAAGCCGAACTCTGGCGTCTCTTCTTCGCTCTACTTCTCGTCAGCATGGTCGTAGAAGGTCTTCTGACCCTGCGCCGCCCCCTCAATGAAAAAGCCCCTGGAAGCCAGGTATGAGCCATCTAGACATCGATTTCCCCAGTTTCTACCTGGTCATCGGCTTGCTGGTGCTTGCCGCCCTCGCCGTGATGGCTTGGCGCAACATCAGCCTGGCACCGAAAAAAGGCCAGCAGACGGCGCTTGAGGCGCTGCGTTTCTCCGCCGCGCTTCTCGCCTTCATGTCTCTCGCCGACCCGGTGCGAGTGACGGTGATTGAAAAGACCACCCATCCAGTGATTCTGGTCCTCAGGGACAGCTCGCGCAGCATGAACACTGAAGATGTGCAGATCGACGCCAAGGTCCTCTCTCGGGCAGGTGCAGCCGAATCACTGCTCAGCCCGGCGGCCTTGAAGGCTCTCGGCGCCAAGCACGAAGTCATCGTCGAGGATTTCGGTTCCGGCAACAGCCGCGGCACCGACCTCGCCAGCGCCTTGGCCTCCGGCCTGAAACGTCACGGCGCGAGCGCCGGCGGCAAAGAGGATCTCCGCGCCATCCTGTTGATCTCAGATGGCGACTGGAATCTCGGCAACGACCCGAGCGTCACGGCGATGACAGCCCGGACGCAGGGCGTGCCGGTTTTCACCGTTCCGTGCGGCGCTGAGAAGTTCCAGCCCGACATCGTTCTCGAGCGGGTCGAAGCGCCTGGTTTCGGCTTGGTCAATGAAAAAATCCAAATCCCTTTCCGCGTCCGCAACGTCTCCGGCCGTGAATACCGTGGGCGAGTGAACCTGCGTTCCCGCCAAGGCGTCAACCTGAGTCGCGACCTCGTCTTGGCCGATGGCGAAAGCACTACCGAAAACTTCATCTGGCAACCTGGCTTTGAAGGCCGTTTCAATTTCACCCTCGAAGTTTCTGGCATCCCGGGCGAGTTCCGAGCTGACAATAACAGCAGCGAATTCTCCGTTCCCGTCCGTCGTGAATTGATCCACGTCCTGGTGGTCGAGTCGACCCCGCGCTGGGAATACCGCTACCTCCGCAACGCCCTGATGCGCGACCCCGGCGTGCAAGTTTCGACGCTCCTGCTACATCAGCAAGGCATGAAGCTCGGTGGCGGTCCCGGTTATCTCGGTTCCTTCCCCCGCACCCGCGACGAATTGTCGAAGTACGATGTCGTCTTCCTCGGTGATGTCGGTGCTGGCGCCGGTGGCTTGGGCGACGAACAAATTCAATCTCTGCGTGGCTTGATCGAGAAACTCGGCAGCGGTCTGGTCTTGATTCCGGGTCTGACGGGATCGCAGGCAAGTCTGGAAAAGACCCCTCTCGGCGACATCATGCCGATCGTCTACGATGAAAAACGCCC
>JAYTMY010000006.1:0-11234 GCA_043748535.1 Lentisphaeraceae bacterium
CCCATCGACCGCGTCATGGACGTCGAAGCCAACAAGAACCCGATCTTCTCCGAGCGCCTCACCGCGCTCCCCGAGATCCTCCCCAACCGCACCGAGCCCAGCGCCATCACCAAGCTGCCGCTCGCCGAAGTCCGCGAGATGATCATCGCGGCCCACAAGAAAGCCAAGGGCTAATCCTGGGAGCGCGGATGTCCACATCCGCTTTGTTCCTCGCGCCCCCCGCAAAGCAATTTGCGGGGGGCGCATCTTTAGCTGATCGGGTCGATCGCCCGATCGAGGACAGTAAAGGGTTGATTGTCGCCGCTGAGTTCTGCTCCTGAGCTCCTTCCAGCCGAAATCCCAAGCCCGGGTTAGAAAGATATTGCATTCGAGCCCCAGCGGGGCGACCAGAGGACATCGGGCGATGTTCAAGCACGGATTTCTTGTGCAGAGGTTTCAGTCCGCCCCTTCAGGGCAAAGACAATTCCTTCCACGAAGCTCAGCGTCGATCATCAATCGGGGCTGAGATCCGAGGGGCCGAGGAGTGGCCATCCTGAGCTTGGCGCAAAGCGATGAGAGCGTAAGCGGTGCCGTAGGCGTGGCCATAGTTATAAAGCGGGTAATCGATATAAGAGCCATCGAGATTCTGCAGTTTCATCAGCTGAGAGGCGACTCCTGTGAGGCTCGCTTGATCACCAATCCGAGCGGCGGCTTCGATCGCGTAACAGTGGCCAAAGAGGACGTAATAGCCGGCGTTGCTGTAGTAGCCTTCATGAGGGATGGGGCGACCTTGGGCGGCAATTAGAAAGGGGTAATCGGCGGCGAATAACTGCAGCGCGTAGGCGATTTCCTTTTGGGTGTGCTGGCCGCAGTCATCGAGAGCCAGCCAACACAGAGAAGAACGGCCGGCAGCGCCTTTGTGGACATAGGTGGCGGGGCTGAAGGTCCGGGCAAAGCGGGTGCCATAGGCGAAGCCGCCATCGGCCATGGCGGAGGAACGCAGGCACGAGGCGGTGTTGACGAGAATTTTCTCCGGCACGTCAAAGCCACAGGAGCGGGCGAGGATGAGTGAACGGAGCGCGAGGGCGGTGTTGAAAGTTGTCGACTGACCACCGGTGTGCACCGGGCGAGCATTGGCAATGCCGGAGTAAGAGAAGTCGGCTTTGCCATTGGCTCCTTTGGGCGAATCATAATAAGCGAAACCGCCATCGACACCTTGCAGTCCGATCAGGGCTGCGATGGCGTCCTTCGTCGCGGCCCGGATCGGCAAGTGCTGATCTCGAAAGCCGGAATGTTCGAGAATGCGGCAGAAACATTCGAGGCGGTAAGAATGACTCCAGACATCGCAAAAGACATTCGGCGAACTGCGTTGGCTGAGGCGCTCGGCCAAGAGCAGTTTCAAGCCCTTATGAATCGCCTGGCGAAGCACGGGGTCGTCGTCGCACTCGGGCAAGAGCGCCAGGATAGCCAAGGCGGTGCACGTTTGGCCATGGGCGACAAATGTGTGCGGGGATCCGGTGAGAACTTCCTGATGGCCCCGGCGGCTTTCCGGAGAGCCCCAGGAGCCATCGGGATTCTGGTTCCAAAGGAGCCAGTTTTGCGCTCGTTCTGCCGATATCTCGAGCGGATCCGGCGCCATCCAGGCGCAGGACGTGAAGAGGAGGAGCGCAAGTAGCAGGAGCGGGCGCATTATTTGCCTTGGCTCAAGGGTAGGCTCAATTCCATGCCGGGACGCAGTCCAGTCGACAGAGGAACAACGAAGCTGACATCGGCAACAAAGATTTCTCCGACGCGGCGGACGGCAAAGGAACGATGCAGGACTTGAGCTCGGATGACTTGCTGGTTTTGCGGGTTCCGCAGCTCGACTTCTTTGCCGGGCGGGAAGTCCCCGAGCCGCTCCATCGGCAGTGGCAAGGACAGCGTGGCGCGATCGGTGCGGATCAGATGAGGGCCGGCTTTGAGCAGCAAATAACCTTCGCAGGGAGCGATGAGGCTCGTGGCCTGAATCGCCTGATCGATCTGCTGGAGTTTGAGCGCAGCTCGGGCGAGCTTGATGTCCGCCGCAGCCAGCACGACCTTGGCCTTGTCGATATCCTGCTGCGCCCGGTCTTTCAAGGCGCCGATCTGCGACTGGGCATTTTTTACCGCCGCAGCTCGGGAGGCGCTGGTCGCAGGAATCTCCTCGTTGATTTTTTTGTCTCGTTTGGCTTGTTCGCCCGGCAGCTGGCGTTCCATGGCGGAGATATCGCGGCGAGCCCGGTTGACCACGAGTTCGCGGGTGGTTTTATCGATATTGCTCTTGTCGTACATCGCTTCCAATTGCTGCAGTCCCTCGCGATTTTCCTGCAGTTTGGCGACAAAGCGTTCCAGCTCGATTTCGGCATTGGCGAGGAAGGCGGGGGCTTCGACCTTGAGCCAATAATCCTGAGCCTTTTGGGCGGACTGAATGGCCTTGTCATTGGTGATTTTGTCAGGCTGCGGCAAGCGGCGGAGTCGGTCATTTTCTTCCTGCAGCTGCCGCTTTGCCTGGTCGAGCTCCAAGACTGCCTCTTTCCGATCCAGTTCGATGCTGCGAGAGTCGATCTTAAGGAGGAGAGTACCTGCCTTGACCTCGCCTGCCGCCAGTTGGCTCAATTCGGTGACGGACTGATTCGGCCAATGGAGGGGTACTTCTTCAGCTTCGAGCTGGCCTTTGAGGGCGTCCTCGGCCGAGGTGAAAAGAGCGCCAGTGAGCAGCAGGAATGAGATGAGGGACTTCATCGTGGGTCTTCTTCTGGGGGATTGTGGTGATCAAGATAAGGACAGGAATTCAGGGTTTTCTTTCCGGGGTGACGAGCATTTCCTTCCAGATTTTCTGGTAGGTTTCCTTGTCATCGATCTGATTGACTTCGTTGCGACCGGTAATGATCGAGCGACCTTTGATGGAGATCAGTTTGCCATCGGGGGTGAAAATCACCAGTCGCGGCGAGTCCTCGCCGCTGATCCCACTTGCGGCGATGATCTCATCGCGCACCGGGCTGTGGATCGCTAAGCAGGGGGCGTCAAAGTGACGGGATTGGAGATATGGCAATAAAACTTTAAGGTCGTCGCAACGGGTCGAGACAACAAACTGGAAGTCGCGGGAGTGGGATTGACGGAAGGCGACCAATTGGGGAGTGAATTCCGCACTCCACTTGCTAGTCATGTCGGTGAAATACACCGCGGTGATCTTGCCCGCCTCGAGATGCTGCGGCAGGGCAGGGTCATCGATAAAGCCGGTTTCAAGATTTTTAAGCCACTCGGACTTCTCCGCGGAAACGAGGGGAGGGGGCGGCGGTGCGACGGGGTGCACGGATGGGCGGTGCAGAGCCAGTGCCATCCCGACAAGGCATACTAAGCCGGCCGCGAGGAGGCCGGCGAGCCGAGTGCGCCGTGACGGCGTCTTTGCCGGCGGCTCCAAGGGGGACAGCAATTCGGCCGCACTGGAGGCTGCGATTTCGTTGATGTCCGGGCGTTCGCCGCCGGATTTGGCGAGGCAGCGACCGATCAACTCCTGCAATTTTGGCGGCAAGCCCGGGGCGATCCGCGGCGGTTGATTGATCAGATTGGCCACCGTTTCCCAGCCATTGCGTTTGCCGAAGGGGTGTTGGCCGGTGGCGATCTCGTGCAGCAAGATGCCGAAGGAAAAGACGTCGGAGGCATGGGTGGCCGGCTCGCTCAGCGCTTGCTCCGGCGCCATGTAGGCGAGGGTGAAAGGCGAGCCATCGTGCAAAGCCTCTTCCGAGCGTCCGGCGCGGGCATTGCCGAGGTCGGCAAGGCAAGGCGTGCCTTCCGCCGTGATCAGGACGTTGGCCGGCTTCAAATCGCCATGAATGATGCCGTGCTGCTTCAGGCTGGCGAGTGTTTTAGCCAGTGCAAGGCCGAGATACACCCCTTCACTGAAGGAGAGATGGCCCACCGTCGCCAATCGCGCCGATAAACTGCCGGCAGGATGGAATTCGGTGACCAGATATGGCGGCTGGGTGTGAGTATCGGAGTCGAGGAGTTTGACCACGCCGGGAATGCCTTGATCGCGGCACATCGCCAGAATTTCAATCTCGCGTTTGAAGTCAGGCAGCATGTCGAGGTGTCGGCAGACCTTGATCACGACTTGCTTGCCTTCCGGGTCAAGTCCCAGATAGATGATCGACATGGCGCCTGATGCCAGGATTTGGCATTGTCGGTAGACGCCGAAGCGCAGGCCTTCCTCGGTCGCTGCCGAACCCAGACTGCCGATGAAGCTGTCCTCACTGCAGGCCGTGTCGATGGCCAAGCGGCACTCCGGACAGATATCGAGATGAGCCGCTTCCGTCTCTTCGATTTCGCCACATTCGGAAATCTCGGCGATCCGTTCTGGGGCTAGGCAGATCATTGACTCTAGATCCCGCAGTTAAAAGATTGAAAGACGGAGCTGCAACGGGAAGGATTAATGGAGATCATGAAGATCGGAGCTATCCCAGCCGTGTCCCAGTTAGGTTTACTCAGCCATGTCCCGCAAGACTTTCTGCAGGCGCTGGATCATCCGGTGTTTGATCAGATAAATGGCGGCAGTGCTGATCCCGGTCTGGGCCGCGATGTCCGGGCTGCGTTGACCTTGAATGAACATCAGCAGGATTTGCATGTGCAGGGTGTTGATTTCCGGATCTTGCGACAAGCGGTAGCAGGCGAGATGCACCAGCTCGTTGCGTTCCTCGCCGTTTTCTTCGGCAGGGGTCTCGGCGCTTAAGCTCGCTTCCGGGACATTGTCGAGCACCGGGATCGATCCGGCAACCCGGGTTTCGCGCCGGATTTCGTGGATTTTGTAGCTCGTGATTGTCAGCAAGAGCCAGTGGAATCGACCTTTGTCGGCGTCGTAGGTCCATTCAGCTTTAGAGAAATGCAGCATCACCGCCTGAACCACCAATTGCTGGCGGTAGTCATCATAAAGCCCCAGTCTCTGGCAACGCCATCGGATCAAGGGAGTGTAGATCGAGTAGAAATCGGCCCAGCTTTGCTCATCCTTGGCGATGACCCGTTTAAGCAGTGTCGGACGGGTCCTAAACATGTCGTTCCGGCGCGTCGAATGCCGAGCCGGCGCGGAGCTTTGGCTCCGCTTACCACTCAGCTCTGAGCTTGCCGGCAGGGTGGGAACAGTGCAACGTTCATCGGTATTCATCGCGGATGGCATCTCCCGTAGTCGGGAATAATAGACGCGCAGCTCAGCCATTTGTTGCTGGTTCTTTCATTCATTATAGGTTTGTCTCGACAGTCAAGAGTTCTCTGACGTCACCACATTGGCCTTGAGCAGCGCCATGTGCAGCAGCGTCATCTCGTCGACAATCTCGAGCAGGCGCTTGTGATTGTCTGAGTAGCTGCGGGCGATGGGCTCGCGCTTCTTGCCCAGAAAGATCAGGTGCGTCTTGCCCCCCTTGTTGAGGGAAAAGTAGAACTGCTTGGTGCGCTTGCCCAGCAGCGTCACTGAGCCCCGCATCACTGGCCCCAGCCCAGTCATCTCTTCCTTCAGTTTCGCCAGACGCTGGCGGGCGACAACTATTTCGGTGCTTTCCATCGGTTTCCTCCTTGATTTTTGTACTATGATATGCTATATAGCATAGTTTAATTAGCTGAAATGTCAAGCACGCTTCGAAACTATCTCAAGGAAGACCCCACCCATGATCAATGATCTGCTAGCGATGTTGTTGCCACTGCGCAGCGGCTTCAGCCGCAAGGCCACCTTCGAGCAGCTGCTGACCATCGCCCGGACGGCGCTGCTGCGGGAAGATCATCTCGGCGTCACTTCGCTGGTGCGGGCCACCCCGGGCGGCGACGGCTCCTTGTATCTGGCGCTGCTGGGCTTCTTCCGTTCCGCTGCCTGGACTCCGGCGAAGCTGCTGCTGCAGTGGGGCGCGCAGCTCGTCAAAAGCGACAAGCTCTGGCGGGTGAACGGCCGGGCCGTGGTGGTCGGGACCACACTCAGAACGCCAAAGAAGGGCGCTGCATGCCCGGCGTCCGCAATCTCCGGCAGACCTCGGAGACCTCATCCAAACCCAGCTATTATCGCGGCCATATATGGGGCGCCCTGACCTTGATTTTCGACACCGGCTGCGGCCTCGGCAGCAAGCTGGGCAGCTGCATCTGGCTGGAGATGCACCGCTTCGGCCAAGGCGTGAGCATGACCGAACGCCCGGTGCAGGCGGCGCTCGAATGGACCAAGACGCATAGCGAGAAAGCCTATCTGGTGCTCGACGCCTTCTTCGCCACCGGCCCGGCGCTCAAGCTGGCGATCGATTCCGGCGGCACGATCGACATCCTGACCCGCGGCAAGAGCAACATCGTCGCCTACGAGCCACCTCCGGTCAAGGAGAATAAAGGCCGTGGCCGCCCCGCCAAATACGGACCCAGAATTGAGCTCATGCAGCAGTTCGATCGGAAGTCGGCGAGCTTCACCGAGGCCACAGTCGATGGCGACGAAATCCGGTATTGCACCCGTGATCTGTACTGGAAGCCGCTCTCTGCGACCAAGAAGGTCAATCAAAGCAAGAAGGAGATCAAGGCCAAAGCCAAGTCCAGCGCGGCCAAGCCAGGCAAGCCGACCAAGGCGACCAAGGCGACCAAGGCGACCACCGTGGCCAAGGCGACCAAGGCGACCACCGTGGCCAAAGCGACCAAGGCGACCAAGGCGACCACCGTGGCCAAGGCGACCAAGGCGACCAAGGCGACCAAGGCGACCACCGTGGCCAAGGCGACCACCGTGGCCAAGGCGACCAAGGCACCCCGCTTGCTCCGCTTCTTTCTGATCGAAAGCGCCAAGGGGCGGATCATCTTGATGAGCACGGATCTCACCCTGACGGCGGATGACGCCTATCGCCTCTATCGCGGCCGTCCGGCCATCGAATCCTTCTTTCGCGTTTTCAAAAACCTCTTTGGCGGCTTCGACAGTCACTTCTGGAGTCGCCACATCAAACCGAGCTCCAGGACGGCGGGGCACAACAAGAACAGCGAGCTGGACGCCCGCGGCACATCCATCCAGGCTCAGAATGCGCTCAAGGCGACCGAAGCTTATGCGGTGACGATGGCGATTCTCTGCGGGGCCGTGCAGCAGCTGGCGTTGAACCGCAGTGCCGAGATTTTTCAGAAGTCCGGCTTATGGCGGCGCACCCGCAGTGCCTTCCCCTCCGAGTTCCTCCTGCTCATGCTCATCCGGGATCAAACGCCAGAGCCTCAAGCAACCTCGGATTTCTCGCAAAGTACGCCATCCGCCAAGTCCTCCGAAAATCCCGCCCGCCAGCTTGGAAAAGCTGAGCTGGTAGGGTAGAAGTCATGACTGTCGAGGGTTTGTAAGTGTCATTTTAATTCCGATAATAGAATCTTATGGGGGATTGGTTTCGAACAAAAAAAGGCCCCGGAGCAAGTCCGGGGCCAGAGGGGAATCGCCACTTAGCTCTTCAGCACATCCGGCAGATTGGGAATCTCGGCGCCGGCGCCGAGAACGGCTTTCACCGCCTTGCGGTTGAGCTCGAGGATCTCGTTGGGCGCCAGGGTGCGCTCGTCCGAGGCGATGGTCATCCGGTAGGAGATGGTCTTCTTGCCGGGACCGAGGTTTTCGCCTTGGTAGATCGACACGACTTCGAGGCCAAGCATGTTCGTGCCGAGGGCCTTGCTGATGACGCCCTGCAAGGAGCCAGCTTGGGTGCGCTCGCCGACGAGAGCGGTGATGTCGAAGTCGACACTGGGGAAGCGGGCGACCGGCTTGTATTTGAATTTGCGTTCGGCGCTAACCAGGGCGTCGAAGTCGACCTGGAAGAGGTAGGCATTGCCCTTGATGTCCTGGGCCGCGGCGACGGCGGGATGAAGCTTGAAGATCGAGGCGATCAGCTGCTTGCCGCGATAGAGGCCGCAGGCGATGCCGGGGTGGATCCAGGGAGCGGATTTATCGCGCAATTCTTCGATGGTGAAGCCGCTGAGTCCGGCGCTGCGCAGCAGGTCGAGGACGCAGGCCTTGGCCTCGGCGAAACTCTGGGTTTGCAGAGCGTCTTTTTTGTCAGCGGCCGGGACGAAGGCGCCGGTGAATTGGAAGCGTTCGGTGGGCAGCAGGCCTTTCATCGCCGTGGTGTCGTAGACGCGGGTGAAGTTGAAGAGGCGGAAGCCGTCGCGGTACTTGAGGTTCTCCGACACCGCCGCGATGAGCTTCGGGATGTCGGTGGTCTTCATGTACTTCGCGTCTTCGGAGAGAGAGTTGATCAAGGTCATCATGCCGTCGGGCTTGAGGCCGTAGGTCGCCAGTTCCTTGTCGCCGCACCAGGGATAGCTCATGATCTCGATCGCATTCCAGCCGTTGGCGAGGACGTTTTTGAGCTCGCGTTCGAGCTTGCGGGCGGAGTTGGGCAAGGGGATGGCGTCGGGCAGGGTGACAGCCATCGAGGGGATGTTGTCGTAGCCGTAGATGCGGCCGATCTCTTCGACGATGTCTTCAGCGATACCGACGTCCTTGGTGGCTCGCCAAGTGGGGACGCCGATCTCGAGGTTGCCCTTGAGGCTGAAGCCGAGGCGGCTCAGCTTGTCATCGATGAAGGATTTATCGAGGGCGACGCCGAGGCGGCTGCTGAGGAATTCGTAGCTGGTGCTGATACTCAGGGCTGGGTAGGGGGAGGGGTAGGCATCGACCAAACTGCCGACGCAGCGGGCGGCGGGGCAGAGTTCCTTCAGCAGCATCCAGGCGCGGCGCAGGGCGAGCAGGCAGTTCTCGGGGTCGAGCGACTTCTCGAAGCGGGCGGAGGAGTCGGAGCGCAGTCCCGTGCGGGTGGCGGTGCGGCGGACGCAAGCGGCGTGGAAATTGGCCGACTCGAGCAGCAGGCGTGTGGTGCTTGCGGAGACCGCAGATCCAGCGCCGCCCATGACCCCGGCGAGGGCTTCGGCGCGGCCGCCGATGTCGATCACCAGGTCGCTGGCATTGAGGGCGTAGCTGACGCCGTTGAGGGCGGCGAAGCTCTCGCCTTCCTGGGCGGAGCGGACGGTGACCTGTTTCGACTTGAGCGCATCGGTGTCGAAGGCGTGCATCGGCTGGCCGAGTTCGAGGAGGATGAAGTTGGTGACGTCGACCAGCTTGTTGATGCTGCCGATGCCGCCTTGGCGGAGGCGGGTCTGCAGCCACTCGGGCGAGGGGCCGGCGTCGAGGCCTTCGACTTCGAGACAGGAGTAGCGGCGGCAGAGATCGGGAGTGTTGACCGCGACCTTCCAAGCGCTGGCCGCCTTCGAATCGGGCTCGAGGCCGGGATAGGCTTTCAGGTTGCCGCCGAAAACGGTGGCGAATTCACGGGCGAAGCCGTAGTGGCCCCAGAGGTCGGGGCGGTGGGTGAGTGACTTATTGTCGATTTCAAGGACCAGGTCGGCTTCGGCGCGGTAGGCGGGTAGTTCGCTGAGCTTGGCGCCGACGGGGGTGTTTTCGGGAAGTTCGAGGAGGCCGTCGGAGCTTTCGGCGAGGCCGAGTTCCTTGGCGGAGCAGAGCATGCCGGTGGATTCGACGCCGCGGATGGCGGCCTTCTTGATCTCGAGGATGGCGGGCTTGCCTTCCTTGTCGGTGTAGGGGAGCTTGGCGCCGAGATCGGCGAAGGGGACCTTGATACCCGGGCGGCAGTTGCTGGCGCCGCAAACGATCTGGCGTTCTTCGCCGTCGGCGCGGATGGTGGCGAGGCGGAGCTTGTCGGCGTTGGGGTGCGGCAAAGTGGCGAGGATTTCGCAGACGCGGACCTGGGTGAGCGCGACGCCGGTGACATGAACATCTTCGACTTCGGCGACGGAGAGCGAGATCTTAGAGCTCAGTTCAAGGGGGGCGAGGTCGATCTTGGCGTCGGTGAATTCTTGGATCCAGGAGAGGGAGAGTTTCATGTCGTGGCCGCGTTGCTTGAGGTTGGGGACTTTGTGAAGGCCGCGAATCTAGCACCGGAGCGGAAATTGGCACCAGGGGGAAGAGGGATGTGGCACGAGCTTCCGGGGGCGGAAAATGGGCTTCGTTTGTGCCTTACGAATTTGCCGCCCGCGTGGAAGCCTTGGCGCTTCGTCGCTGTGCATATTGGAAGCCTGCACCCATGCTCAGCAATTCGGAGATCACCATGAAATCAGCGCTTTTGCTCTCTGCCGTCTTGGTTTTGTCCACCGCATGCAGCTCGCCCCGACTTCCCGCGACCAATTACCCCGGGGCCATTCACGAGGCAGCCAGAAACGGCGATCTCGAAGAAGTTCGGCTCATGCTGGCCGATGGCGTCAAGGTCAATGAAGGCGTGCAATTAGTTTGGCATGGATACCAACCCATTCATGCCGCCGCGCAAGCAGGACAAGTCGAGATGCTTAAGTTACTCCTTGCGGCTGGCGCAAGAGCCGATGCTCGCGACTTCAATGGTGAACAGCCTTTGCACTTGGCCGCCTCTCATGGGCACATCGAAGTGGTCAAGCTTCTTTTGGCCTCCGGCGCCAAAGTAGATGCCCAATCCACGCCAAATTCATTTATGCCTAAAGATTTCATGCCAGTGGAGCAGCCAATTCATAGGGCCGCTAAAAGTGGGAGCCTTGAGATGGTGAAATTCTTACTTGCCGCCGGTGCCAAAGTGGATGCAGTTTCCAATAAGGGCGAAACAGCGCTACACTTTGCTGTTAGTGCTCAAAAAACCGACCTAGTGAGCTATCTGTTATCTGTGGGGGCAAAGATCGACACTCAGGACATAACAGGAAAACAAGCGATTCATCTGGCGGCAGATAAAGGCAATGTCGAAATCATTGATCTCCTGATCAAGGCCGGTGCCAAAGTGGATGCCAAATGCACCGCGTATGTCGATGGGGATGACGTCGACGTTCAACCTCTGCATCTAGCCGCCCGCGATGGCAATCTTGATGCCATAAAGAAACTGGTTTCGCTTGGGGCTGATTTAGGTGCCAAGACAAAAAATGGCAAGACGCCGGAGGATTTGGTGTTTCAGAATCAAGAGCTTGTCGACTGGATGCAAGCTCAGAAAAAATGATGAGGGTAAGTCCGGATGCTCCGTTGGAGCGCAAGACACAGCATCTGGGGGCAAGAATCCTCTTAATAGGGAGCTGCCCCCTGTTCCCTGACGTTACTGCCGCCAGTGAGGGCGTTTCCTGAAAAATCTTCATGCCGCCCACTTGTGATCGCCCATAAAAAAGCTTATATTTAAGAGCACTAATTAAGATAAGGCTCCAAAAATGGCTAAGATCAATCGGCAGCTTCACGAGAACACCGTCGGCTA
>JAYTMY010000007.1:0-10011 GCA_043748535.1 Lentisphaeraceae bacterium
CGGCAATCGGGCAACAAAAAGCCCGAGCGTAGCTCGGGCGGATCAGGATGCAGCTAGGGGGTGGCTAGGTAAGGAAGGGGGGGGGCTGAGTAGTAACGATTCTGCATCAGATCTCCTCCTTCAGTTCGTTGAGCAGCGATTCCATTTCGCGGCGCGGCTGGAAGTCGCCACTGCGGGTGGCGCCGCTGATGCCGGCAGTCAGCACCTCGCGGGCCTCGGTCTTGTCGCCGCGGGCCGCCAGAGTGCGGCCGAGGATGAGCGCGGCGGCGCTGTAGTCCGGCTTGATCTCAAGGCAGCGGCGCAGATGCTGCAGTGCTTCGTCGATCGAGCCCAATTCGGCAAGATTTTTACCAAGGCCGAAGTGCGCGACGAGGTCGTCGGCATCGATCTCCAGGACTTGGCGGAACATGCCGAGGCGGCTGTTGATTTCGGCCCGTTTCTGCTCCACCATTTTCTCGTCGTTGAGACGCATTTTGCGCTGTTTGGCGGCGACGCGCATGGCGGCGAGAGTGGCTTGGGTCTTCTCTTCTTCCGCCTCGGCAATCAGGCCTTTGCGCATGTAGAAAAGCGACAGGTTGGTGTAGGGCATCACCGCATCGGGCTCGAGTTCGGCCAGGCGCTTCATAAGAGTAATCGCTTCGTCGAGGCGATTCTGGCGGCCGAGGATGACCCCCAAGGCCTCATAGGCGTCGCCGAGTTTCGGATCGCGACGGATGGCCTGGCGGAGCAGGCTTTCGGCGGCGGAATCCCCCTCCCCGCTTTCGCGAATGAAAAGCCCAAGGGCCTGGTCGAGCAAGACGCGGGCGGCGGCGGTCTCGCCGGTTCGTTGACGCAAGGGAAACTGATGAACCTCGGCATGGCCGCGACCGGCGGCGCAATCGAAGTCGAATTCCTGACCCGGCGCAAAGAAGCCGCGGTTGAGCAGCGCCACCGCCAAGGATTCGCCAGAGGCGCTGGTGACGAGCGAGCGCACAATGCCGGCGGGACGGCCGCGGACATCGAGAACTTCGCCGACTTGCGGCAGGACTTTCGAGTCGAGTCGAAGGACACTGAGAAGACGGTTGACATTGCCTCGCGATTGCACCCTCGCGACGATTTCCTGGCCGACAAAACAGCCCTTGGTGAAGCTGACGCAAGAGGTCTGCAGGCCGGATTCCGGCAGCAGGCAAGAGGCATCGTAATCGGCACCCCACTCCGGCAGGCCGCCCTCGATGACCAGGGCGCGGCGTGTGGCTTCGTCACCCTCGGGAATACCGGCCTTGGCGAGGCCTTGGCAAAGCTCCTCGAGTGCGGCGGGATCGCCGAGCAGCAGCAGGCCTTCTTCGCCGACGCTGCTGTGGCGCAAGGCAAGGAGGTTTTGCGGCAGGCGCAAAGCGGTCAGGGCGCTGCCCTTGGCCCACTCGAGCCCGAGGATTTCTTCGGCCAGATCCGGCAAGGCGGGACCGCTGATCTCCACCGCCGCCCATTCCGGTGCAGCGAGAATTTCGGCGTCCTCGGAGATCAGATTGCGGTCGAGACTAGCTGCCAAGGAAACTTCTTGGCGACCTTCCGCAATCAGCAGCCAGTCCTGCAAATCGAGGCGGAGAAGCATCGCCGCGGCGATCACCTTGGCGAATTTATCGAGCCGGGTGCTGGGCTGCGCCGCAAGGAGCGGCAAGGAGTGGACGTCGCTAGTCAATTGACCTTGCAGGAAAGAGCCGGCATCGGGACCGCAGACGCGGAGAAAACCGAGATCCTGGCGACGGAAAAACATCGCCCGTTCACGGCACAGAGCGGGATAATGGGACTGCATCGTCGTCTTCCTCGGGATTTAGTGTGGCGGGAAAGAAAGCCCGGCATTAGCGTGCCGCAAGCCCCCTCCCCCATAAGCCCCGATAAACCTCGAAGAAGAACCCATGCGCATCCTCGGTGTCGACACCTCCCTCCGCTGCACCGGCTACGGCCTCATCGATGTCAGCCCCGATGGCCGCCTGCGAGCCGTCGACTGCGGCATCATCCGCAACAAAGCCTCGCTCAGCCAGGCGCAATGCCTCGGCCGCCTCGCCGAAGCCTTCGAACAGCTTTGCGATCTCCATAAACCCCAGGTAGCCGCCATCGAAAGCACCTTCTACTCCCGCAACGCCAAGACCGCGATGATCCTCGGCATGGCTCGCGGCGCCGTCATCTCCGTCCTCAACCGGCGCAACCTGGAATTGTGGGAATACGCCCCGAGCCGCGCCAAACAGGCCCTTACCGGATCCGGCGACGCCAGCAAGGCCCAGGTCGCCTCTGTCGTCGCTGGTCTGCTCGGCATCGACCCCTCAGCTGTCAACGACGACGCCACTGACGCCCTCGCCCTTGCCGTGGCCCATGCTCACGCTCTTCATTCGCCGCTCGGATTAAAGATGGGAAAACAATTATAGAATCCCCACAGACAGCTGGAGAAAGCAAACTATTTTGTCATAACCACTTAAAGGAGTCACCCATGCGCCACATTTTCGCCTGCCTCTTCGTTTTGATCTTTGGCCTCAACGTCATTGCCGCAGACAAGCCGGAAGAGAAGGTCAAGCCGGCGAAAATCGACATGAAGGTGAAGGCGACGAAAAACGACGTCAAACAAACTGTTCTGAACCTGAGCTTCAAAAGCGGCGAGAAAGATGACAAAAAAGTCGAATACAAAATTGCCTTCCTCGCCCGCAGCACCAAGGTCAAAAATGCCTTCATTGTCTGCTACAAGCTCAATGGAGATATTGATGTCTCTGGCAAGAAGAGCAAGGAGGTCAACAAGGCGGCTGAATACACCACCGAGAGCCTGACTAAAGAAGGCCAGAAATACACCGGCTGGATGGTCGCCGCCTATGCCGATGGCGAACTATTCGCCATCGAGTGCAGCGGCTGCACTGAGCTGAAAAAGCTGGCCGACAAAGTTTTTGAGCAGGAAGATGACAAGCTCTTCAAGGTCGACAAAACCGGCAAAGAACTGGAAGATGCCGAGGCCGCTCCTAGCGACAAGCCGGCGGACAAGCCGAAGAAATAAGCTTCGCAGCGCGTTACTACTCAGCATCACCTAGCCTCGTGATGGCCTCTCGCCTCTAAGCCCTCGCCCCCAACCCGACTACCCCTCCGTAGCCGGGTTTTTCATGTTTTTGTTCGCCGCTCCTATTGCACTTGCTCTTTAATATATTTTTTTCGTGGATTAGCACATCAAAAGCGGGGCGACACGCCGCCCATTGTTCTACCCACACCATAACCACGACTCCAGTGCGCCCTGAACCTCACGCTCCTGCCGATCACGAGGGCGCTTCAAAAAGAAGCTGAGCAGCCTCGGGAGTCAAGAGTTCTTCGTTTTGAGCTCATGTTTGTAGTCCCGGCTTCAGCCGGTGGGTTCTGTTCCGACCGCAATTTGAGCACAACAACCGGCTGAAGCCGGGACTACAAACCATGAATTCATGACTCGCGAGAGCAGCAAGCTTTTTTCTTTTGCGGATGCCGCATAATCGCTACTGACTTGCCAAATGCCGTGTATCTTTGCGCTCTAGGCAAACTGAAATTAGGCTATTCAAAACCATGATCCACCACCTCAAAGGCACTCTCGCCGAACTCGAACTCACGCACGCTGTGATCGATTGCGGCGGCGTCGGTTACTTCGTCAGCATCCCGATGAGCACCTACGACCGCCTACCTCGCCCCGGCGCCCAGGTGCTGCTGCGCACGCACTTGACAGTGCGCGAGGACGACTGGCTGCTCTACGGCTTCGCCAGTGAAGAGGAAAGGGTGCTTTTCCGGCTCGTCGTCGGGGTCAGCGGCATCGGTCCGAAAACCGCTCTCGCCGTGCTCTCTTGCCTGCCGGTGAAGAGCTTCGCCCAAGCGCTCCTCGACGCCGATGTCAAGCTCCTCTCCAAGATCAACGGCGTCGGCAAAAAAACTGCCGAACGCATGGTGGTGGAATTACGCGACAAAGTGGGCGCTCTCGCCATGGGTGGCAGCAAGATCGGCGGCCCCACTCCTGCACAAGGTTTGGAAGATGTCGCTGCCGAAGACGGCCCCATCCTGATGGACGCCTGTCTCGCCCTCGAAGCCTTGGGTTATCGTCCCGACACAGTTCGCAAAACGGTGAAGGAAATCTTCGCTAAAGCCGCCCCCGACAAACGCAGCTCCGAACACCTGGTGAAGCAGGCGCTGGCTGAACTCAATCGATAAAACAAGAGGTTGAAAAGTTGAAAGGCGAGCAGCGAGACGCAATGACCCGAGACGCTATGACTCAGTTTCAGCTCAAACCTTTCAACCTTTCAACCTTTCAACCTTTCAACCTTTCAACCTTCGATCTGGACCCTAAGCGATGGCCGCAAAACCGAAAGAACCAGCCGCTGGCGGCGAACGCCTCTTCACCTCGACTCTGAAAAAAGAGGGCGGGGATCTCGATAACATCCTGCGACCGAAAAGATTCGTTGACTTCCCCGGACAGGATGCCGTCAAAGAGCGCCTCGACATCGTCGTTCAGGCCTCGAAACAACGCGGCGAACCCCTCGGCCACTTCATTCTTTCCGGTCCGCCTGGATTAGGCAAAACCACCCTCGCCCACATCGTCGCCGCCGAGCGGGGTGTCAATATCAAAACCTCCTCCGGCCCGGTGCTCGAAAAACCCGGCGACCTGGCCGGCCTTCTGACCTCGCTGCAAGAAGGCGATGTGCTCTTCATCGATGAGATCCACCGCATGCCGATCGCGATCGAGGAATACCTCTATTCGGCGATGGAAGACTACTACATCGACATCATGATCGACCAGGGCGTCGGGGCCCGCTCGGTGCGCCTCAACATCCCGAAATTCACCCTCATCGGCGCCACCACTCGCCTCGGCCTGATCTCAGCGCCCTTGCGTTCCCGGTGCCAGCATGTGCACCGCCTCGATTACTACAAAGCCGAAGAGCTGAAAATCATCCTCATCCGCTCCGCCGGACTCCTCAAGGTCACCGCCGTCGACGACGGCTGTTTCGAGATCGCCCGCCGCAGCCGCGGCACGCCGCGGATCGCCAACCAATTGCTGCAATGGGTCCGCGACTACGCCCTGATCCGCGCCGACGGCACGATCACCCGGGAAACTGCCGACAAGGCCCTGGCGATGAAAGATGTCGATGTCAACGGCCTCGATGAATACGACAAGCGTTATCTCGAAGCCCTGACCTTCAAATTCGGCGGTGGCCCCGTCGGGGTCAAGAACATCGCCGTCGTCATGGGCGAAGATTCCGGCACCATCGAAGAGGTGATCGAGCCCTATCTCATTCAAGAAGGCTATCTCATTCGCACTCCTCGCGGCCGCGTCGTCAGCGACCGCGCCCGCTCCCTACTCGGCCTGCCTCCCGCACCGCCACCTTTGCAAGGCGAGTTGTTTTGAGAGTTTGAACCCATCACAAACTCATGCCCGGTTCGAAAGCGAGACAACAAAAAATCACTGAGCTGACGCCGATACCAACGGCTTCTAGTGCCTCAGCCGCAAACTTCGCGGATGGCTGCGGTGAGCGCAAATTCGAGCTGTTGGAAGTCGGCTTCACCGGCGATCAAGGGCGGCATCAGGTAAAGGGTATCGCCCAAGGGACGCAGCAAAGCGCCGTAGCTCGCGGCAGCGCGACAGATGCGCCATGCGCGGCGCTCGCCCTTCGGCCAAGTTTGGCCGCTGCACTGGTGCAGATCGGCGGCGGCAACGAAGCCGCGGCCACGAACAGGGCCGAGACGACCGGTCGCGGCGGCGACGTTTTTAAGCACCTGGCGGAGGCGCGGCGACTGCTCGCGGACCTGGACCAAAACATCGCCTTGGCGCAGCAAGCGCAGGGTGGCGAGCGAGGCCGCAACGCCGATGGCATTGCCGCAATAGGTGTTCGAATGAAGGAAGCCGCGGCCAGTGGCGTAATCGTCGTAAAAACCCTCATAGATGGCGTCGCGGGTGAGCACGGTCGAGAAGGGGGAGAAACCGGAACTCAGGCCCTTCGACAAGACGGCGAAATCGGGGCTGACGCCGGCGATATGGGAGGACAGCATTTCACCGAGACGTCCGCAGCCATTCATGATCTCGTCGGTGATCAGATGGACGCCGTTTTGCTCGGTCCATAAACGCAGACGGCGGAGCAATTCGGGATCGAGGCAGAGCATGCCCCCGGCGCCTTGGATCAGGGGCTCGAGAACGACACAGGCGAGCTCATCGGCCTGGGCATTGAGCTGGGTCAGGATTGGCTGCCACCAGGTTTCGGGATCGGGGCGGGCGAAGGCTTCGTCGCCGAGATCGTGCGGCGGATTTTCGAGCTTGAGGACGGGCGGCAGCACGCCACGGAAAGGGCCGGAATAGAGATCGCAATCGCCGAGGGCCATGGTGAGCAGAGTTTCGCCGTGATAGCCATGTCGCAGACTGGCGAGTTGGCGTCGCTTCGGAGAGCCGTTCTGAGCATGGAATTGCAGCGACATCTTGACCGCGATTTCGACCGCGTCGGAACCGGAGTCGGCGAAGAAGCAGCGTTGCAAATTCGGATCGAGCAAGGCCAATTCCTCGCCCAGTTCGACGATGCTGCGATTCGTCGTGCCGGCGAAGATGACGTGCTCGAAATCCTCCATCTGGCGAGATACTGCGGCCAGCACCTCGGGATGACCGTGGCCGAGACTTTTGCACCACCACGACGACAGGCCGTCGACCAGCTCGCGGCCATCGGCAAGGCGGATGCTGCAGCCCTGCGCCGACACCACTTCGAGCAAGGGCTGCTCTTCGTGGTCCTTCATCTGGGTGCAGGGATGCCAGAGGTGGCGGAGGTCGCGAGTGGAGAGCATGGAAGAGTTACGGGGTTACGAGGTTACGAGGTCAAGATTCTGAAGCTCATTTAGTGTGCTTCGTGTCTTTCGTGGTCGAATTGCGTTCAGCCGTTCACTCGTTGATAGTAGGTGTTCCGCTGCACCGGAGTGTAGCCGGCTTCGGTGATCATGGCGCGGACGCCTTCGACGGTGGTCTTGTTGACGAAGCCCGCTTCGGCGTGAACGTTTTCCTCGAAGAGCGTGCCGCCGAAGTCGTCGGCGCCGTAAGTCAGCGAGCTCATGCCGGTGGCCTTGCCTTCGGAGAACCAGGAGGCCTGGATGTGCGGGAAGTTGTCGAGATAGATCCGCGAGAAGGCGAGGATGCGGTAGTAATCTTCGGCGGTGGTGACCCGATCAACCTTGCGGCCAAGGAGGGTATTGTCCTTTTTGTAGGACCAGGGAACGAAGGCGGTGAAGCCCTTGGTGCGATCCTGGATGGCGCGGATCGATTCGAGGTGTTCGACGATCGACTCGGGATCTTCGCGGTGGCCGTACATCATGGTGGCAGTGGAGACCATGCCGATCTGGTGAGCTGTCTCGTGGATTTCGAGCCACTGGGCGACCGATTGTTTTTTCGGCGAGATGCGGTTGCGGACGCGTTGCGACAGGATTTCGGCGCCGCCGCCGGGGAGCGAGCGCTGGCCGGCGTCGTAGAACTGCTGCAGCACTTCGCGAATGCTGAGACCGCAAACTTCGGCGATGTTGCCGATCTCCGGGGCCGACCAGAAGTGCGGCGCGATCTCGGGGAATTCGGCTTTGCACATGCGGATGATGGCGAGGTAGTAGTCCATCTTCAAGTCGGGATGCAGACCGCCTTGCAGCAGAACCGTGGTGGCCCCGAGGGTGCGGGCGTTGACGAAGAACTGCCGCACTTGATCCAGGGTCAGGGTGTAGCCTTCCTTGTCGTCGCCCGGCTCGCGGTAGAAGGCGCAGAAGAGGCAGTCGGCGGTGCAGATGTTGGTGTAGTTCGGGTTGGTGTCGACGACATAGGTGACTTCGCCGGGCGGGTTCTTGGCGTTGCGGATCGCCACCGCCTGCTGCTGCAGATCGAAGAGACTGGCGTTCTTGAGAATTTCGATTCCTTGTTCGACGGTAATGCGGCTCATGGCGGATTCCTGCGTGGTTGATTTCAGCGCGCAAGATAGACCGGAAGCTTGGGATTTCATCAGTGCCCTGTGACATCTCGAGCCTCTCCGAGCAGCGCAGTTTGCCGTTGCCGCTCTATTTTTGCGGCCTTCGCAACGGCATTCATAAGCTCCTGGAACCCGCATGACTTGGCTCCGACCCCGCCCCTACCCGCTCCGCTTGACTGAGCTCCCCTTCTCCCCTCCCCTCGTCCAAGCGCCGATGGAGGGAGTGACCAATTTCCAAGTCCGCAACGCCTTCGCCCGCCTCGGTGGTGTCGGCCTGTTGACCACTGAATTCGTCCGGGTTTCCAGCGGCGCCCTGACCGAAAAAGTGATGCGGCGCCATGTCCTGAAAACCCCTGGCGTGCCGCTCGCCGTCCAGATCATGGGCAACGAACCCGACTTCATGGCCGAATCCGCCCGCATCGCCGCCGCTTGCGGAGCCGATGTCGTCGACGTCAACCTCGGCTGCCCGACCAAACGTGCTTTGAAAGGCAATGTCGGCGCGGCGATGCTGCGCGATCCGGAGCTCTGCCACCGCGTCCTCGCGGCGATGCGAGAACAGGTGCCGGGACTGTTTTCCGCCAAGATCCGCGCCGGCTTCGAGGAAACTGAACATGTCCTTGCCATCGCCGATGCCATCCGCGCATCGGGCGTCGACTTCCTCACCGTCCACCCCCGCCGCCGCAAGGACGGCTTCCGCGAAGGCACTTGCGACTGGCGCATCATCGGCCTGCTGGCTGAGAAGCTTGACCTGCCGGTGATCGGCAACGGCGACGTCTGGTGCGCCACTGATGCTCGCCGAATGATGCAGGAAACCGGCTGCGCCGCCGTCATGATCGGACGCGGTGCCATGCGCAATCCCTTCATCTTCCGCCAGAGCGCCGCCTTGCTCCGCGGCGACGAACCCGAGAAACCCGATCTGGCCGTCCTTCTCGCCTGGTATCATCAGCTCGCTGCCGAATGCCTCGAAGCCTTCGGCGGCCACGAAGGCGGCACCCTCGCCCGCCTCAAAGAAGCCCTAGTCTACCTCTCCGCCTCGGTCCGCGACGGCATCCCCTGGCGCAGCGCCATGGTGCGCTCAACCCGCCTCGAAGAATGTTTCGATCACCTCGAACGCCTCGTCGCCGAACGACCTCTGGAAGACTTCGACCTCTGCGCCGAACGCGCGCCCTGGGCCAAGAATCCCGGTGGGCCCGATTGCAGCGAATAAGCGTCGCATCGACGCTGAGAAGTTCACATTGATAGCCATCAGCCGCCGAATCACCTGGGAAGTCCGTGCGGACGATCCGGCGTCAGGCGGGATTCTCCGCTCTGACGGTCGCTGAAGCAAGTTTTGAGCTCACTCGATCGAGCCCCATTGAGCGGCAGTTTCGATCCACCGACTGCCAACTGGCGGTTGGGCTCCTTCAGAACGGCCCCGTGCACGCCGTCGATGTAGAGGCGGCAGGAGCCCCTGACTTTCTTAATTCCACGGCAGCGGAGCGGCAGCTTATGGTTTTGACGCGTCTTCCATCACGGCAGCAGCACCACATCCGGCGGCGAGGGAGCTAAAAAACTGCGCTGAGCGCAAAACTGGCATCGGCACCTCGTCCCATGGGCTGAGGAAGAACACCCCAGAATAGACCCGATGCGATTTTCTCCGCTACCCCTCCCCGGCTTTTGTCGATCTCGATTTAGCGCCTAATGTAGGCGTTCATCCATCCAGTCCAATTCCGGAGCCCTCGTGAGCGACGTCCGCCCCCTTCTCAGCCTTCCCGCCCAGCAGCGTCCGCGTTGCGCCGTCTTCCTCAGCGGCTCCGGCACCAATGCCGAAAAACTCATCGAGCTGCACCGCAGCCTCGGCGCCGAAGCCAGCTTCGATCTCAGCTGCCTCGTCACCGACCGGCCCCTGCAAAGCCGCGCCCGTGACATCGCCAGCGCCGCCGGCATCCCCTTGGTCGAACACGACATCGGCGCCTTCTATCTCGCTCGCGGCTTGAGCAGCACCTCGCTCGCCACGGAAGCCGGCCGCAAGGTGCGCGACGAATGGACTGCTGAACTCAAAACCAAGCTCCTGCCCCTCGCCCCCGAC
>JAYTMY010000008.1:0-10059 GCA_043748535.1 Lentisphaeraceae bacterium
CGACGGCGGAGCACATGATCACGGGGGCGTGTGACAGGAAGGGCATTTCGCGCTTCAGGGTGGCCATGAACTCGTCGCGCTGTTCCTTCTTCGGCAGGAGGTCGCACTTGTTGGCGAGGATGACGCAGGGGCGGCCGGCGTCTTTGATCATGGCGGCGATCTTCTTCTCGTGCATCGACACGCCGAGGCTGCAGTCGAGGGTGAGGAGGACGACGTCGGCGCGTTTGATCGCGGTGTCGGTGCGCTCCATCGAGAACATCTCGACCAGGTTGTCGATGCGGGCGCGACGCTTGACGCCGGCGGTGTCGACGAGGAGGCCGCGGGCTTCGTTGCCCTGGGCATCTTCGAAGAGGAAGGGGACGTCGACGGCGTCGCGGGTGGTGCCGGCGATGTTGGAGACAATGACGCGGTTTTCACCGAGCATGCGGTTGACGATGGAAGATTTACCGACGTTGGGGCGGCCGGCGAGGCAGACCACCAGGTCAGGAGCGGCGAGGCCGCCGACTTCGCCGTCGCGCGATTTGATGCGGCTGGCGATTTCTTCTTCGAGATCGGCGAGGCCGGTCTTGTGCATGCAGGAAACCGGAATGGTGACCTTGCCGCCGAGACGGCTGAAGGCAGCGGCTTTGTCGGCGAGATCCGGGTTATCGCACTTGTTGGGAACCACCAGCATCGGCTTGCCGAGGGTGTGGAGGAAGTTGCTGACTTCGCGGTCCTGGTTGGTGATCCCTTCCATCGCGTCGGTGACGAGGACCAACAGGTCGGCATCTTCGACGGCGGCGAGCAACTGGGCCCGGATTTGGTCATCCATGAAGTCGACGCCAGCTTTCTGCTTGGCGAGAATGGCGAGACCGCCAGTGTCGACCATCAGGCAGGGCTTGCCGCCGAGAACGGCGGGCACGGCAACCCGGTCACGGGTCACGCCCGCTTCTTCGTGAACGATGGCTATACGCTTGCGCAGCAAGACGTTAAAGAGCGAGGATTTGCCGACGTTAGGGCGTCCGCAGACGACGACGACAGGCAGGGTATTGGGGGCAGCTTTCATGATTCGAGATCTCTCCTAGGTATCCGCGCAATCTACGGGTGCCCAAGGGGAAAGCTAGCGCTGCTCGGAATTAAGAGTTGAGAGTTAAGAATGACGCGTCGGCAGACCTAACGTCACGAGCTTTTCATTTCAGTCGCTAAACCGCTGTTGTACTTGCTTGGTTCAAGCTTTGATGACTCCAAAGGAGTCGCGGATTTTAGCCCAGGGTTGAGCCGCATCGGCGACACCCTGGGTCAGAGAGAGTTATAAAGATCGACCCCAACGGGGTCGCGGAGCTGCGGTTTTTCATTTCAGTCGCTAAACCTCTTGTTGCCCGAACTCTTTGGGCAGCTGCTCAGGACTGAGAAGTTCCGTCGGGCTGAGGCTGATGTGGATCGATTCCATGAAGCGGTAGAAATTGATCTTCAGATGATTATGGTGGAAATCAAGCGCGTAGTGCCAGGAGCCGAGACGGGCATCATGGTGGTGATGCGTCCGGACGGTTTTTTGCGCCGTGGCAAGGAAACGATGCAGCTCACGCAAGTGAATCTTGTCGCGGATTTTGGTGCCGTCCGCCAGGTCAAGGCAGAAGTTCAAACCCTCGCTGGTCTGCACCACCTCAAGATGAAGCCCTGTGTGTCGGCAAAGGGTGACATGCCTGAGGGCACCGCCCTTGAGGTTGAGGTCTTCATGAAAGTCCTGGAGATGCTTGATCCACGCCGAGATTTTTTCTTTCATACCTAAGTCCCTGTAAACTGATATCAACTTGATTAGCACAACTTCTATTTTTTGTTTGTGAGGCAATCTAGGCGAAATGAAACGGTGCGCAAGAGTCGAGCTTCAGGAAAAGGGGGGATTGATCCCGGCCTCACTCCTTCGCTGGTAGCAGCGTGGCGAAGACCACCCGGACGCGGCCGGGGCTGGATTCGCGGATGCCAAGGAGGTATTGCCCCCGATCGGCGCCGTGTGGAGAATCGGATTGATACATGTCCAAGTTTTCCGCCCCGACTTTAGCCGGGTTTGAGCTCAGTCAGAAGCCAAGCAAGAACTCACCGACTCACGCCGGGGCTCCAAACTTGAGCTCAAAACGAACATGATTCACCCCAGATCATCCGAGTTGACACTCCCCGGCGCCAAACCGATGAGAACTTCGCCGACGAGATAGAGCGAGCCGAAAACCAAGGTCAGCGCGTTCTTTTGGGCCAGAGTCACGGTTAAGGCCTCGGACCAATGGGCGTAGGAGCTCACCGGGCAGCTCAAGACGGTGCGGGCTCGTGCGGCAAAGATCTCAGGCGCCAAGGCGCGGGGATTGTTGACCCCGACACAACTGAGACTGGCCGCTTTCGGACCGATGGCCGCGAGCAGCCCCTCCAGATCCTTGTCCGCCATCATGCCGCAGACGAGATGGAATTTCTGCCCGAGAAAGGCGTCGCTGAGGGAGCGGGAGAGTGATTGAATGCCATCGGCGTTATGGGCGCCATCGACCAGTAAACGGCCTGTTTCGAGGACTTGCAGACGTCCGGGGAGACGAGCATGAACCAAGGCAGCAAAGGCAACAGGAAGATCGGCAATAAGGCCTTTTTCGGCCAAGATTTCGAGTGCCGCGGCGGCGCAGGCGGCGTTGTCAAGCTGATGCAGCCCGCCCATGCTGATCGGGAACTGGTGACGGCCAGATCGTCCTTCGAAGTCGAGGGACTGGGAGAAGCCGTCCACACCAAAACTCTTGCGGTAACGGCGCAGGCTGAAATCGCGGTCGAGCTGGCGCAGCTCACAGCCGAGCTCCTGGGCGCGGGCCTCGATGACGGCTCGAGCTTCGGCATGATTGACGCCGCAGACCACCGGCACTCCGGGCTTGAGAATGCCGGCCTTTTCCGCGGCGATCTTGGCATGGGTGTCGCCGAGATACTGCACGTGATCGAGGCCGATGTTGGTGATGATGCTGAGGATCGGCGTGACGATGTTGGTGGCGTCGAGGCGTCCGCCGAGTCCGGTCTCCCAGATCACCAGCTGACATCCTGCTTCTTCAAAAACCAGCAAGGCGGCAGCGGTGATCGCCTCGAAGTAACTCGGCCGGACACCGGAGGCTCTCACCACTTCATCCTCGATCGCCATCACCTTCGAAATCGCCCGCTGAAAGGCCTCCGGAACCATCGGTTTGCCGTCGATGCGGCAGCGTTCGTGAAAGTCGACCAGGAAGGGAGAGGTGTACAACCCGGTGCGGAGACCGCAAAGCTTCGCCGCCGTGGCGAGATAGGTGCAGGTCGAGCCCTTGCCGTTGGTGCCAGCGACATGGACAAAAGTCAGCCGCGACGCCGGGTCGCCCAGGAGTCGGTTCATCAGCTGCATGTTGTCGAGACCCAGCTTCATGCCGAAGAGCTGGAGCGAATCGAGCCAAGGTTGGATGGTGACGGGCTGTTCCATGAGAATCTCCTAAGTTTTTGAACCACGAATGGACACGAATGGACACGAAAATTTTTCTACCGCAAAAAACTTTTTGGGTGGCTGCGAATCATTGCAAAATCATTCCTATTCGTCTTCATGCGTGGTTCCTGCGTTGTGTTTTTCAAAGAACGATCCGTTCCCATTCGAGGCGGGCGTGCTTGAAGTTGAGGATGACACCCACTTTTAAGCCGGTGATTTTGAGATAGTTGATAACTTGGCCGCGCTCGATATCGCTGATACGGTCGACCGTCTTGGTCTCAACGATGACTTGGTCGAAGGCGATGAGATCCGGAATGTATTCGCCGACCTGAATGCCCCTGTAATTGATCTTGAAACGATCCTGTTGGCGACAGGGAATGCCACGATGCCGGAATTCCACCACAAGAGCATTTTCATAGGGCTTTTCCAAGAGACCATGCCCGAGAACATTGAGCACTTCGAGGGCGGCACCAACGATGGCATAGACTTCCTCTTTCAGGTAGAGCATCGACAAGATCTCCTCAGTTTTTTTGAACCACGAATGGACACGAATGGACACGAATAATGATGAAGAGCAAGGACGCAGAAGACCTTCACGCTAGCTCTGACCTAATCCGGTTTTCGTGATTCGTGTTCATTCGTGTTCATTCGTGGTTCAATGCCCTTAAATTTCATCATCCGGGCGGCGGCGCAGGCGGCGCCGAAGCCGTTGTCGATATTGACGACGCTGATGCCGCTGGCGCAGGAATTGAGCATCGCCAGGAGGGCGGCCCAGCCGCCGCCGCCAGCGCCGTAGCCGGTCGAGGTGGGCACAGCGATCAAAGGGCAGGCGACGAGACCACCGAGTACCGAGGGGAGAGCGCCTTCCATGCCGGCGCAGACGATCAGGATCTCAGCTTGCTGCAGTCGCGGCAAGACAGAATTCAAACGATGCAAGCCGGCGACCCCGACATCACAAATCAGCTCAGCCTCAAAGCCAAAATAGGCGAGACTTCGCAGCGCCTCCCGGGCGACGGGAAGATCGGAAGTGCCGGCACAGACGACGATCATTCGCGACGCCTGTGGCTGAGACAGCGGCACCAAAAGGGTGCGTGACAGTGGATCGAAATCAGCGCCCAACTGAAGTGCCAAATCGGCTCCGGCGGCGGCATCGACGCGAGTGGCCAGCAAACGGCCAGAGCGCGCCAGGATCGCCTTGCCGGCGGTGCCGATCTGTTCCGGCGTTTTCCCTTGGCCATAGATGACTTCCGGGAAGCCGCAGCGGCGTTCGCGGTCATGATCGACAAGCAGGCCATCCAGCGGCTGACTCAGCAAAGCCGCCAGGCGGGACACTGTTTCATGTGGATCCGGGCCGGCGGCAAGGAGAGTTTTTAGGATTTCATCGTTAAGCGAGTGCATGGGGAGCCCTTATCAAAATGGTTTATGCGGATTATCTTCCATGTATGCCAAATTACACGGGGCGATCGCAGTGCGATAGCCTCTGAACCGGAGAGAATCATGCGTTACATACCTGTTTTCCTGACCTTGCTCGTGCCGCAGGCCTTTGCTCAGAATGCGACCCCGGCGCCGATCCGCCCCACCGTCCTGCCCTCGCCGCAACCCAGCAAGGCCGATGCCAGTCCGGCAGCTGCCAGTTCTCGCCCGAATCAGAAAGGCACCACCATCGCCCCCGCCCTCGACACCGACCCCGATGTCTCCGCGATGAGCAAGGAAGAAGAAAAGGAAGAGGATCGTAAAAAAAAGCTCAAGGAGCTCGAGGACAAGGCGAATGAGACACCACCCAAAACCAAAGCCATTTTGGAGCTTGGTGTCTGCTACTACTACGGTCGCCTCGGCCTCGAAAAAGACGCTGTAAAAGCCGCAGAATTGTGGCGCAAAGGTTCCGACCTGAACAACCGCCAATGCATGTTCAACCTTGCCGGCCTGTATTGGAAAGGCGAAGGCGTCGAGCGCAGCGCCGATGAAGCCTTGAAGCTCTTCCAAAAAGCCGCTGACTTCGGCTTCGGCCCAGCCAATATCAACGCCGCCCAGATCCTCGACGGCCGCGGCGAATACGAAAGCGCCCGGCCTTACTACGACAACGCCGTCGAAATCAGCCGCGACATGCGGGCGGTGAAACGCCTCGCCGCCTACTCGGAACAAGGCCTCGGCGGCCCCAAAGACATCCCCAAAGCAGTCAAACTGTATCGCATCGGCGCGGAAAATGGCGACTCCTTTTCACAACTGAAAATGGCCGACTTCTACATCAACGGCACCGGCATGGCGGAACCCAACCCGCAAGAAGCCATGCAATGGGTGATGCGCGCCGCCGACAACGGCGCCCCGGAAGCCGAAGCCCGCATGGGCTGGTGCTATCAAAACGGCCAAGGCGTCCGCAAAGACAACCAGGTCGGCGTGCGCTGGCTCCAACGCGCCGCCGATCAGAACTTCTCCCCCGCCCAAGTCGCCCTCGGCAACTGCTACGCCGTCGGCCGCGGCGTCCCCGCCGATATGACCGAAGCGGTCCGCTGGTACGAAAAAGCCTCGAAAGACAAGAACCCCCAAGGGCTCTACAACCTCGGCGCCTGCAAAGCCAACGGCAATGGCTGCAAAGTCGATCTGCCGGAAGCCCTGAAACTCTATCGCCAGGCAGCTGACGTCGGCTACGCCCAGGCACAGTTTGTCCTCGGCCGGATGTATCTCGAAGGCAAAGAAATCAAACAGGATCTGGTCATGGCCCAGTCCCTGATCCAGCTCGCCGCCCTGCAAGACCACCCCGACGCCCTGTGCGAACTGGGCCGCTGCTACCTCACCGGTGTCGGCGTCAAAGTCGACCTCTTGCAAGCCGAGAAATTCCTCCTGAAAAGTGCCGAATGCGGCTCCGATGAAGGCTATGCCCTGTACCAGAAAAATTTTGGCAAATCCGCGCCACGCTGAGTGTCATCAAGTGATGCCAATCGCCGAAACGGAATAGAATTGCTGACGACTCAAAAAAACCGGACCGAAAAAATGCCCCGACCCGAACTCGAAACCCTTCGCCAAGAACTTGCCAACGGCAGCGCCCAGCTCCTCGACATCCGTGAATGGGATGAATGGAAAGCCGGCCACCTGACGCAAGCCGTTTTCTGCCCTCTCTCCGGCATCAACAGCGGCGATATCCCGAGCGACTTGGACCTGGCGAAAAAAACCTACATCCACTGCCGCAGCGGCCGCCGCGTCCTGCAAGGCAAGCCGCTTCTCGAAGAAGCTGGCTTCACCCAAGTCATCGCCCTGCCGGAAGGCTTCGACGCCCTCGCCGCCGCCGGCTTCACTTCGGAGATCTGATCATGGCCGCAGGAACAATGAATATCAAACTCGTCCGCGACAGCGGCGTCGCCTTCACTTGCATCAGCGGCCAGGGCCACCAAGTCCGTCTCGACGGCCCCCCTTCGGTCGGCGGTCAAGACAGCGGCACCCGCCCCATGGAAATGGTCCTCATGGGTCTCGCCGGCTGCTCCGCCGTCGACCTCGTTTTGATCCTGGAAAAGATGCGACTGCCGCCAGGCAAGATGGAAATCAGCGTCGACGCCACCCGCGCCGATGCCGTTCCCGCCGTCTTCACCGACATCCACATGACCTTCAAGGCCAGTGGCGTCCCTGCCGACAAACTGCAGCGCGCCGCCGATCTGTCGGTCGAGAAATACTGCTCGGTCGCCCATATGTTACAGCCCAAGGTGAAGATCACTTGGAGCGTCGAAGTGGTCTGACATGGACCGCCGTTTCTTCCTCAGCCTGGGACTTTTTTGGAGCGCTTGCCGATCGTCGGCGCCGCTCAAACCTGGGGATGAGGAAGATCTTTATTTTCTTTTTTGGCGCGGCCTTCGCGTCGGCATCGCCCGACTGTCGCAGCAGCAAAAAATCGATTCTCAGCACTTCACCTTTGACTTCGACAGCGCTGGCGCCCTCGGCCTTTTGCGCCCCATTCATCGCCATATTGATGCCCGCGCCAGCCTCACTCTGGACCGCTCTTTGTCCTATCAGGAAAGCGGCGGCAAACACCGAAAAAGCCTTGACTTCGATTGGCCGCAAAAGCAGATCCGCCGTTACCGTGATGACGTGCTGCGGCAAACTCTCCCACAAGTTCCACTCTGCCTAGACCCCCTCAGCCTCATCTACGCACTTCGCCGCAGTGATCTCACCCCTGGACGAACACTGAGCTTCCTCCTGAGCGATGGCAAAAAAGTCACTCGCGTCACCGCTCGAATCGAGTCCCATGATCTCAAGGGTCGCCCCTGTTTTCTGATTCGTCCCGACATGGCCGATCTTGACGGCTTGCTCCGCCTCGGCGATGCCGAAGCCAGCCTCAGTTTATGGATTGAGGACAAACCCGAGCGACATCTGCTGCGTATCGATGCCAGCAGCAAGTGGGGGGAGATCAGTGCGCTGAAGGAAGAGCAGAGTCACGACTGATTTGACTTCGTTGACAAGCTTGACTCTAAAAACCGTAGCAGCAGAATGAAACCGGGTTGAAAGTTTGAAACGCAAGCCCATGAACAACAGAGATAAGCGACGAATCCAAAAACATCTCCCAAGCTTGGCGAAGATGACTGCCGAACTTTTTCTGAATAGTCGTTAGTTGTTGCTGTTGCAGCTAATCCTTTGAAGCTTTCAACCTTTCAACTTTTCAACTGCGGTTTTTAGCTTGACTTCTCTTCGATTCTGCCGCATCTTGAGCCATGAAACCCAAACACACCCATATCCCGCAATTCGGCTCCGCCGAATTCCCGAAATTCCGTCAGCCAGGCGCCTGGTATGTCGATAAGTCCTTGCTAATCAAGAATGTCCTCGAAGGGGCTGAATGCCTTCTCCTGCCCCGGCCACGGCGCTTCGGCAAAACCTTGAACATGAATATGCTGAAATGCTGGTTCGACATCACCAGCCAGGATCAGCAAGAGCTTTTCGCCGGCCTCAAGATCATGCAGGAAGAGCCGGAAATCCTCGCGACTCGGGGTGCCCATCCAGTAATCTTTTTGTCGCTGAAAGATTGGAAATCTTCCGACGCGATCACCCTGCGCCAAACTCTGGTTGGCCGCATGGCGCAATTGCTCAGTCCTCATCGCCACGATTTCGTCGCTCTTGATTCTGTGCAACAGATGATATTGCAGCGGATTCTCGAGCAGCAAGGCACAGATGACGACTTGAAGCAATCCCTCGCCTTGCTGATGGAAGCCCTGCACCTGAAGCATGGCAAAAAAGTCGTCGTTCTGATTGACGAATACGACGCGCCGGTGCTGCACGCCATCAGCGAAGGTTTTGCGAAACCCGCAATCGCGCTTCTCGGACCTTGGTTGTCGTCGGCCCTGAAAAACAACAAGCACATCGAAAAAGCGGTGCTCACCGGCATCCTCTGCCTAGCTCAACAGTCGATTTTCTCCGATCTCAACCACTTCACCTGCCGCAGCGTCATCGATGCCGGCGACTTCGCCGACAAATTCGGCTTCACCGAAGAAGAAACCCAGCAGGCCCTGATCGATTTCGGCCGTCAGGATCAAGCGGAAGCTGTCCGCGGCTGGTACAATGGCTACAACTTCAACGGCATCCAGATCTATAACCCTTGGTCCCTCGGCGAATTCCTGGTCACCGGCAACCTCGCGCCGCACTGGCTCAACACCAGCTCCAACCAGCTGATCTTCACCGAACTCGCCCGCGCCGGGGAACCCCTGTTGCAAGAATTGGAAAAGCTTCTCCAAGGGGAAAGCATCGTCACCCAGCTCAGCGACCGCGCCACCTTGCGCGATCTCGTCGACGACACTCCGCGCGACATCCTTTTCTCCTTTTTTGTCCTCTGCGGCTACCTCAAGGCACACGATAAATTTGTCGACGAGGGGGATCTCCTCGAGTCTTGGCATGTCTCGATCCCGAACCGGGAAATCGAAGCGGTCTTCGCCGAATTCGTCCGTCAGGTCACCTCCAGCCGCAAGGGTTTACCGAAGCTCAATTCGCCTCTTCTGCAAGCCTTCATCGCCGACGACGCGGCGAAGTTCCAACGCGAGCTCAATGACTTTCTCAAAGGCGTCGCGTCTTATCACGACACCGCCAAGACTCCCGAGATCTTCCTGCACGGACTCATCCTCGGCCTGCTCTTGCCCCTGCGCAGCCACTACCGCCTGGAATCGAACATCGAATCCGGCGAAGGCCGCGCCGACCTCATCTGCCGCCCGAAAACCCCCGGCTTCACCGCCAAGCTGATCGAATTCAAAGCCGTCGCCAAAGACGCCGACCTCGATGCCCTCGCCGATGCCGCCATCGCTCAGATCGATGACACCGATTACGCCGCCCGGCTCCACGAAGAAGGCATTCACGACTTCGCCAAGCTCAGCGTCGTCATCTCCGGCAAGAAATGCCGGGTACGCAAGGCTTGACTCTAAACATTACAGCAGAAACATCTAGAAACACCAGAACCCCCCATGAACACCACACACGCACAAAGTTATGTTTTTGATCCCAAATTCAGACTTCCTGACCCGCCGCACGACACAATTGGGAGCGCGTTGGCACTTTTTGCTTTACCCCAAAGGGGTTGCGTCCTCCAGCCCGGGGTTGCGCCGAGCTTCGAGGCGCTACCCCGGGTACCGGCCAATGTCCTCGTACCCCAA
>JAYTMY010000009.1:0-3512 GCA_043748535.1 Lentisphaeraceae bacterium
CCTGCATCTGCTCCTACCCAAGACCTTCCCCAAGGAATGGCTCCCCGGCAAGCACCAACTCGTCATTGACACCGGCAGCGGCTTGGCGGCGATTGAGGTTGACACGGCTCACTAAGGCTCGACTCCAGTTCACCGCGCAAATTCTCTTTTCGCGGCGAACTTATGCGATTCCTCATTCATGGAGATCGCACCGTGCTTCCACTTCTCCCTCTCTTCTTGCTGAGTTTCGCCACTGAGCCGGCAAAGCCCAATCCCTTGACGGATCTGGCGGCCAAAGGCGAAGCGGCTTTGGAGCGTCTCGACAAGGGGGACGGCTCGAAAGATCCGGCAGTCCGTGCCGAAGCCCTGCGTTTGGCGGAGGCTTTGCGCCGCGGCATCCTGCCGGGGACTTCGCCGGAGATGATCAGCCGTCTGGAGCATCTTGCCGCGTTGCAGGGTAGCGAGCTCGACACTGAGCTCAAGCTTTTTGCCGATCAGCCTGGAGCTTGGCGGCATTTGCGTCTGCTCGCCTTCACCTCGCCAGATGCCGAACTGAAGAAAAGCATCCGAGCTTTAGCGCCTTTGAGCGTCCGTAAATTGCGTAGTGGCGAGCGTCGGACCGAGCTTCTTGCGGCTGCCGAAACGGCCGCGTTGAGCGATGTCAGCGGCTCCGCCGCGGCAGTGTGGGCCGACCTGGTCCGAGGCGATGAAAATGCCAGCCAGTCGCTGCATCAACGCCTGGCCTTGCTGCGTCCTGATTCGGAACTTGCCGGAGCCTATCTGGTCTGCCTGGTGATGCTTCGTCTAGGCAGCCCCGAGGCCGATGCGGATCTCGCAGCTCTAGTGCGCAACGGCTATGCCCCTGAGCTGTGTCGCAGCCTCAAGTTGGCTCAGTCACTCCGCCTCAAACCGGATGGCTCTGCCGCGATTGAAATTCTCTTGAAGGGCAGCGCCGAGGATCGTCTACGGGCCTCCTCACTGCTGCTCTGGCAGGATAGCCGTCGCGCGGCCCGCAAAACTGCTTTGGCAGTGGCGGAATCAGGCAGTCTGGTGGCTGCTGCCTCGGGCTTGATCTTGATTGCGGGCGACGCATCGGAAGCGGTCAAACTCAACCCCGGCGCTTTGAATCCCGAACTCCTGCTCGAAATCGGCGAGTTTTCCCCGGTGAAGGCAGGTTTCAAAAGCGGTTCGGCGGCTAGCTGCCGGATGGATCTGGAAATACGCGGCGTGAAAACTTTGCCGGATCTCGACAGCCTGAGCCTCATCGCTTTGAAGCAGCGCCTGCAAGTCTCGCCGGGGCATTTTCAAGCTCATCAGGCGGCGCTTCTGCCCGGCGGTGACAGCGCCGCACTCGCTGCGGCGAACGCTTCGCCAGCGGCGATTGAATTGCTGGAAATTCTCAATGACACCGGGTTGGATCCGGAGGAAGCCTGGCAGATCTGGTCGGTGTTGCTGCTCAGCAACGAGCAGGATGACATGGCCTGCGCCTCAGCCCGTCAGATTGATCTGATTCCGACTCTGGTCGGAGCGCAACGTCAACGCGCCATCTTCCTGCAATCCCAGATCGCCCTAGAAAACCGCCTGCCTCTGGCGAGCCTCCTGATGCTGGAACGCCTGGAGGGCGGCCTGAATTCCCTCGACAAGTTGCTTGGCCGGGCGCAGGCACAATTGCTGGTCGGCAATTTCATGCCGGCGGCGATCAATCTCATGGCTCTGCCGGAAGGGCGAGATCATTGCCTTGCCTTGGCAGTGGCCGCTGGTGCCTATGATCTGGCCGGCGCCCGGGCCGAAAGCCAGGAAGCCTTGAACAACTGCGTCAAGCTGGCCCTGACTTGTCCACAAGATCTGCGGCCGCTGATTCGCGATCTGCGTTTCCGTCGCCAAGGCCGCGCCTTGAGTCTGCTAACCGCTCCTTTGGCCGCCGCCTCCAGTTTGCCGGTCGGGGTCGCCAGTGAGCTGATTGAGGCCTTGGTCGCCACCGCGACTCCCAGTGATTACAAATCCTGCCAGGGGATTCTGCCCTTGCTGCGGCGCAGTGCCTTGGTCGATCCTCTTCCTAGCCCTGACCAGTGTTGGAGCCGTTTGCGCTTCGCGCATCTGGTCTTGACCGCAAATGCCGCTCCGGAAGCCAAGTGGAGCCAGGATTTATACGACAAGGCAGCGCCTTTTGATGTCGCCGCCGCGGCCGTGAGTTCTTCGAATGGAACGAAAAAAGATCTTCTTGAGCGGATCGAGGAGGCTCTGGAGGATTATCCGAAATCGACCTGGCTGCTGCAGCGCCAAGCTCGCTGCCTTTTGCTGCTGGAGCGCCAGGAAGAAGCACTGAACTCGGCGAGGAAGGCCTTTTTCCTTGTGTCCGGATTGCCGGAAGAAGATACATTGATCCTCTGCCTGGAAGCTCAAGGCGACAAGGAGGAAGCCCTTTGCCATCTGCGGCGTCGCCTCTCCCTGGCGCCCCTCAGCTCTGAACTCGAACCGGTCGCGACCCGACTCCTTCCCTACAACACTCAACTCGTCAAGAATCCATGAGCCAAAGCACCTACGAACTGATTGACTCCGGCGACTACGCCAAACTCGAAAAAATCGGGCCGCACCTGATCGTCCGTCCCTGCCCGCAAGCTGTCTGGGAGCCGCGCGATCCGGCCGCTTGGAAAAAAGCGAGCGACACCTATGTGCGCAATAACACCGGCTCCGGCAAGTGGCAAAAGGGCTGCCTGCCCGACGAGTGGCACATCGATTATCACGGCCAGAAAATGATCATCCGGCCTACCGCCTTCGGCCACCTCGGCCTCTTCCCCGAACATGCCCGCAACTGGGACTGGGTCGCCGAGCAATGCACCCCTCCCGGCTGCCGCGCCATGAACCTCTTTGCCTACACCGGCGGCCTGTCGCTGGCAATGGCCCGCGCCGGCGCGCAAGTCGCCCACGTCGACGCCGCCAATGGCATTTGCGACTGGGCTCGCGATAACGCTGAACTGAACAAGATTTCCAACATCCGCTGGATCGTCGACGACGTCTTGAAATTCCTCCAGCGCGAAGCTCGTCGCAACTCGAAATACGATGCCATCGTCCTCGATCCCCCGACTTACGGACGCGGCCCCAAGGGCGAAATCTGGAAGATCGAAGATCAGATCAATCCGCTGCTCAAGGACATCAAGGCAGTGCTCTCGGACAAACCTCGTTTCGTTCTCTTCTCCTGCCATACGCCGCATTTCACTCCCAAGGCCCTGGAAAACCTCTGTCACTCGGTCTTCGGCGACAAGATCAAGGTCGACGCCTTTGAAATGACCGTGCCCGAGAAAAACTCGAAACGGGTGGTCCCTTCGGGCTTCTGCTGCCGCGTCACCTTCGGCTAAGGCCGTTCCCCACTGGGCTCGTCGGCATTCAAGTTCATTGCAATAAATCCGGATAGTTCATGTTCAAAATTTCCCCGCAAGGTTACTACTCACGACGCGACTGAGCCCGGCGTGAGCTGGCCGGCCGGTGCATGAGTGGGGATGGAGGAGGAAGAGCCGGAGAGGCGTCACGGAGGA
>JAYTMY010000010.1:0-17271 GCA_043748535.1 Lentisphaeraceae bacterium
TGGGGGCGGTTGACGACAAAACTTCGCCTCAAAATCCGCTATTTTTCAACTCACTGGGGTTCCCTGCATCCGGTGTGAGGCGTCTTGGATACGCGTGAGCTTCGCTCCCAGCGACGGGGGGGAACCCTTTTTTGTGGGATGCCGTGGAGGCAGAATTTGGATTAAGGGAATAGAGGAGGGGGCTCAGACTCCCTCCCTCCTCCTTAACGCCCTTGGGCGCAGCTCAGGAGCGGCTCAAATCGGCATGAGACAGATCGAAGTTTATTGCTGGCTCCTTACGTCTCTGCAGGATGGTCATAAAGATCCCGCGGCCGATCGAGCGGCCTAGCCATATTTCAGGTGTCCGGCTGGAAAGTGGCGGGAAAGAGCCGAGTATAGTGGTCTAAACAGAAGGATTTCTCAGACCATGCAACAAGGACTTTTCCAAGGCCAGCGGATGGGCCAGGAACAGATCATGGCGCCGCAGCAGATGCAGTCGCTGGAGATCCTGGCGATGCCGGTGATGGAGCTGCAGCAGCGGATCAACCAGGAGCTGGCGGGCAACCCGACCCTGGAATTGGAAGAAGCCGGCGGCGAAATTCTCGATGGCGACCCCCTCGCCCATGGAGCTGAAGCCGATCCGGAAGCGGCGGCCCGAGCGGTCGAGCGCGACGAATCCTTGGCTTCCATCGTCTCTTCGGAACGCGGTAATTACCAGGCGCCGGACAGTGATGCGGAAGAACGCCGGCGCCATTTCTTTGATTCCTTCAGCCAAGGGGAAACCTTGGAAGAGATGTTGATGCAGCAGCTGCGCACCAGCGATTTGCCGGAGCATCTGCATCCCTTGGCTGAGCACATCATCGGCTCGCTCGACGACGCGGGCTATCTCAATGGCGGGCCGCAGCCGATTGCGACAGCTTTGGGCGTCGACCTGAAGACCGTGAAAGAAGTTCTGACGGTGATCCAGAGTTTTGATCCCCCGGGAATCGGCGCTTGCGATTTGCAGGAATGCCTCTTGTTGCAGTTGAAGAAGCGCGGCCAGCAGGGCAAGCTACCGTGGAAAATCGTCGCCAAACACGCCGATCTGCTGGCCAAGGGCGATGCCGGAAAACTGGCGAAGTTTCTCAAACTCGAATTGGTGCAGGTGCAGGAAGCTCTGGCCGAGATCCGTCGGCTGACGACGCCGTGGCCGGGCTTGGTGGTTTCCGATCGCAATCCCGATTTCATCAGTGCCGAAGCGGTGATCGAAACCCTCGAAGACGGCAGCCTTGCCGCCCGACCCTTGCGCGATTCGATGCCGCGACTGCGTCTTTCCGAGCGCTGCCTCGCCATCCTGGAAGACCCGCGGGTTCCTGCCGAGGACAAGAAATGGATTCGCGACAAAGTCTTCGCCTCGAAGTCGCTGATGCGCGCCCTCGAGATGCGCGAAAGCACCCTGATGCGCCTGTTGGTCATCGTCATCCGCGAACAGGAAGCCTTCTTCCGCGAAGGCCTTGCCGGACTCAAGCCCTTGACCATGCGCGGCATTGCCGAAGAACTCGGGGTCCACGAGACCACGGTGTCACGGGCGATCAGCGGCAAACATGTTCAGACGCCGCGCGGCCTGCTGGCCTTGCGCTTCTTCTTCAGTACCGGCTTGGAAACCTCCAGCGGCAGTCGCCTGTCGACCGAAGCCTTCAAGCAGCGGCTGCAGGAGGTCATCCTCAGCGAAGATCGCCGGACGCCACTCGGCGACGGCGACATCGCCAGTCTGCTGGCCGCCGAAGGTTTGGAGGTGTCGCGCCGCACCGTCACCAAATACCGAGAGGAACTTGGCATCGGCTCGGTGCCGCAGAGGAGAAAATCCTAATTTTTAGAGAAGCGCGTCATCACGCTTGCGAAGACTGTCTCGAAGCCGTAAAATACTCTCACGATCAACCAAGAACTGATGGAGAAACGCAATGCCGAAGATCATCATCCCGACCAAGCTGGAAACCGTTTGCAAAGAGCTTCTCGAGGCTCAAGGCTATGAAGTCATTCAGGACGGCAAGACCGAACTGAAAGCTCTCCTCGAAAAACACAACGATGCCGTCGGTCTCGTTGTCCGTTCGGAGAAAATCACCGCGGAAGTCATCGATATGCTGCCCGCTCTGCGCCTGGTCGTCCGCGCCGGTGCCGGTTACAACACTATCGACATCAAACATGCCCGCAGCCGCAATGTCGCGGTTATGAACACTCCCGGAGCCAACTCCAATGCCGTCGCGGAAGAGGCCATCGGCCTGATGATCGCCGGTGCCCGCTACTTCCTCGAAGGCGACAAGACCACCCGCGCCGGCCTCTGGGAAAAGAACAAATACATGGGCAGCGAAATCACCGGCAAAACCGTCGGCATCCTCGGTTTCGGCAACATCGGCCAGCTTCTCGCCAAGCGCCTCCGCGGCTTCGACGTCAAGCTGAAGATCTATGACCCCTTTGTCTCCCTTGACAAGGCCCGCGAATATGGTGCCGAAATCACCTCGATGGAAGATATCTTCGCCACTTGCGACTTCCTGTCGCTGCACCTTCCCGCCACCAAAGAGACCGACAAGATCATCAGCACCCAGTATTTCTCGCTGATGAAAGACGGCGCCGTCCTGGTCAACTGCGCCCGCAGTGAAGTCCTCGATGAAGAAGCTCTGCGCGAAGCTCGCAAGACCAAGCGCATCGTCTTCTGCAACGACGTTTACGACAAAGACGAAGCCGGCCTGAAAACCTGCAACGACATTGCCGACATCATGCTGCCGCACCTCGGTGCCAGCACCTTCGAAGCTAACAACAACGCCGCCCGCATGGCGGCCAACCAGACCATCAACTTCCTCGACCGTGGCCTGGCCATGCACGTCGTCAACAAGTCGATCCCCGACGGCCTAGCTCCCGAATATCAGCAGCTCAGCTCGGCTCTGGCCCGTTTCGCCCGCTCCTACATCGGCGCCAAGGCTCCGGTCTTCGAGATCCAAGCCAGCTTCTACGGCAAGCTCAACGACTACTCGCGCTGGCTGATTCCGCCGATCGTCGCCGCCATTTCGGGGGACAACAAGATCACCGACATCGACCAGGCCGAGGCCTATCTTAAGTCGCGCGGCATCAGCTGCAAGATCCGCGACACCGATGAAGGCAAGCGTTACGGCGAGTCGATCACCGTCGACCTGATCAGCGGTACCCAGCAGATGGATCGCGTCTCGGTGCGCGGCACACTGACGGAAGGCAATATCATCGTTTCCCGCATCGGCGAATTCGGCAAGCTCTACTACGAGCCCACCGGTCACACCTCAGTCTTCGTCTACGACGACCGTCCCGGCGTGCTCGCCCAGATCTCGCAGGCGATGGCCTTGGAAGGCTTGAACATCGAAGACATCCGCTCGCCGCACAACGACAGCGGCAGCAAATCGATCGCCATCCTCAAGCTCAATGCTGAGCCTTCTGCGGAATTGATCGAGAAAGTCGGCCGTCTCCTCCATTGCCACGCTGCGTTCACCGTCCATATTTGAGGCAAAGCCACGCAGGAGAGAGATGTCTTACAAAATCGGTGAAGTGGTCCGGGATCATCTCGGACAAGAATTCTGCTACATTCCTGCCGGATCCTTCCTCGGAGGGGTTTCCGGCAAGGATCGCATCTCTCTGCCTGCAGCCTATTTGATTGGCCGGCATCCGGTCACCGCCGGCATGTTCCAGGCTTTCCTGCGGGCGACCAAACATGTCTATCCCCGCGAAGAACTTGAGCAGTTGCAGCAGATGTCGCCGATGCCCGACTGCCCTGTCTGCAATGTCAGCTGGGACGATGCTAAGGCCTACTGCCGTTGGCTGCGAGCCAAGACCGGCGAGTATTACGCCTTGCCGCAAGTGGATGAATGGGAAAAAGCCGCCCGCGGCGAAGATGGCCGTCTCTATCCTTGGGGGAACTCCGCGCCGGAGCACGATCTCGCCTATTTTGACCATGCCGATGCCGGTACTACTTCGCAGATCGGCCGACGCCCCGGTGGTGCCTCGATTTACGGCTGCCAGGATCTGGCTGGCAACGTCTGGGAATGGACCCTCGATTCGTTTAATGATGAACGCGATTTGCATGTGCTGAAAGGCGGCTCCTGGCAAAACCCTGCTGCCCATCTGGAAAATGGCGCCCGCTTGTTCTCCTATCCGCCGTCGAAACGCCGTACCTACATGGGCTTTCGCGTCGTCTATCTTCCGGCTGATCTGTACGCCAGTTATATGGCCGCTTACGAGCAGCAATAAGCACTCATGAAAGAATCATCTCGATCATTGTCATTATAAAACGCGAACAGCTTTGATTTCGCCGCATTCTTTAAAGCCACGGAGATGACGATGAATTCTGGTGAAGTCGCACCTGAGACGCCGCTCCCGAAAAAGCAAAACAAGCTCACTCTGTGGATCCTATTCGCCTTGGTCCTAGGCCTGATTGTCGGCTATGGAGTTTATCGCAGCTCGAGCGACCCACAGCCCTTTATTGAGGTCATGGCGCTGATCACCAGTTGCTTCATGCGCCTGATCAAAATGATTATTGCCCCTTTGATCTTCACCACCTTGGTTGTCGGCATCGCCAAAATGGGTGACGCCAAAGCCGTTGGCAGGATTGGCGTCAAGGTTTGTGCGTGGTTTCTCGGGGCCTCGTTGATTTCGCTTCTTCTCGGCATGGTCCTAGTCAATATTTTCCGTCCCGGTGATTCCTTGGTCAATCAGTTGCCGGCCAATGCTTCGAATCTGGCTGTCAGCGGCACGAGTATGTCGATGCAAGATTTTATCACACATTTGATTCCGACTTCGATCTTCGATGCAATGGCGAAAAACGAAATCCTCCAAATCGTCGTCTTCTCGGTGTTTTTCGGTATCGCGGCGGCTTCGATGCACGAGCGCGTCAAAGGCTTGGTGGATGGTCTCGAGAAAACCGCGGAAATCATCATGTTGGTGACCCGTTATGTGATGAACGTCGCTCCTTTGGCGGTGTTTGCCGCAGTCGCCGCAAGTATCGCCCGTTGTGGCCCATCGGTCTTGTCGACGTATGGACTGTTCATGTCGGAATTCTATTTCGGCATCCTGATTCTTTGGCTCATTCTCGCCTTCGCCGGCTGGTTGATTCTGCGGCGAAGAATTTTTGATCTGATCAAAGGTCTTCACGACCCGATGCTCCTGGCTTTCACTACCGCGTCAAGCGAAGCCGCCTATCCCAAGACCTTGGAGGCTTTAGTGAAATTCGGGGTCCAGGGTCGGATCTCCTCCTTTGTCTTGCCTCTCGGCTATTCTTTTAATCTCGACGGATCGATGATGTACTGCACCTTCGCGACGCTTTTTATCGCCCAGGCCTATGTCATCGAGATGAGTCTCGGTCAACAAATGCTGATGCTGCTGATGCTGATGGTGACGTCGAAAGGCATGGCCGGGGTGCCACGGGCCTCACTGGTGGTGATCGCTGCGACCTTGGCGCAATTCAACATTCCAGAAGCCGGTTTATGGCTTCTTCTCGGCGTCGACCATTTCCTTGATATGGCCCGTTCTGCCACGAATGTCCTAGGCAACAGTATCGCCACTGCGGTGATCGCGAAATGGGAAGGAGCTTTGGGCCCCAGCCAATCTCCAAGCGAGCCCAAGCCATAGTTTTTTGGCGCCGGCAAGAATAGCAAATTATCACTGGCCGCGTCGCCTCCGCCTGTGCCGATCCGGCTTATCTTAGTTGCTGAGGGAGGATTTGCCGATGAACACTCTTTTACTGCGTGAAGTGTCGCCTCGAGATGGCTTGCAGGCGGAATCGGTCGTCCTTGATGTCGACAGCCGGGTGCAGTTCTGCCTCGATCTGCTGGCGGCAGGTTGCCACTTTCTCGAAGTTGGCGCCTTTGTCCGTTCGGACAAGGTGCCCTCAATGGCCGGCAGTGCCGAAGTTTGCGCCCAAGTCCACCAAGCTGCTGCTGCGGATGTCACGGTCAGCGCCTTGGTGCCTAACGGCCGTGGCCTGGTCGAAGCCCGGGCTGCGGGACTCAAGCACGTGGCGCTGGTGGCGGCGTTAAGTGATCCCTTGGCCCGCGCCAATCTCGGGAGGGATGCGGAAACCAGTTTGCGCGACGCCTTGCAACTGGCCGCCGAATGCCTGGAAAGCCGCATCGCTTGCCGGCTTTATCTCAGTGCCTCCTTCGATTGTCCCTTCCTCGGCGAGGTCCCCTCCAGCCATCTTGAACAGGCCTTGCGGCGCGCCGCGCTTTATCCTGGGCTTGAAGTGGTGATTTCCGACACCACCGGCCGTGCCTCGCCCTTGGCGGTCCGGCGGCGCTTAAAAATGGCGCTCGATCTACTGCCGCCAGAACGCCTCGCCGGTCATTTTCACGACACCTGGGGAATGGGCCTGGCCAATGCCTGGGAGGCGATGCAATTAGGCATTGAACGACTCGATGCCTCGGCGGGGGGGCTCGGTGGTTGTCCCTATGCTCCCGGAGCCGGCGGCAACCTCGCCACTGAAGACCTGCTTTCTCTGGCTCGGGCTTTGCATTGGTCGCATGACATCATCCCGGATCAACTAGCGGCGGCGGCGACCCGTCTTTGCCAGCAACTTGGCCACTCGACCAGAAGCCGCTCCGGCGCAGCATGGTTGGCGCCTCTCCACAGCCATGGCGAAGGCCACTAAAACGCGAGCTCCCGCCGGGATAAGCCGCCTCGGGAGGGAACCCTGCCGGGGCAAGGCCTGAGGGCTTCGTGATTTCCTCGACACAGACTGCCTCAAAGAGAGTGAAAAGACCGCAGCCCGGGTTAATTTGCGGCCATGAATATCATTCTCATCGGCTTCATGGCCTCCGGAAAAACCACTGTCGGTAAGGCTCTAGCCCGCCGCAGCGGCCGCCCATTTATTGATCTCGATGCCGTGATCGAGGAGAAGGCCGGCATGAGTATCCCGGCCATCTTCACCACGGTCGGCGAAAAAGCCTTCCGCGATCTCGAATCCCACGTCGTCAACACCCTGCCGATCTCCGGCGATGCGGTGATCTCTTGCGGCGGCGGGGTCATTCTTCGCGATATCAACCGCGAGCGACTGCGGCAACGCGGTTTCGTCGTCTGGCTGAAGAGCACTCCCGAAATCGTCCTGCGCAATGCCGGACGCCGCGACAGCCGTCCGCTGTTGCGCGACAAGGGTGTGGACGATGTCGCGGCTATGCTCGCCGCCCGCGAGCCTTTCTACACTGCCACTGCCCACGCTTCTCTGGAAGTCGCGACCATCGGCATCGAACCGGCCGCCGAGCGGATTCTCGGGATGCACGACAGTTTTGCCGCTGCTCTGCCATGAGCCTGATTCGCGACGCGGAGATCCTGCCGCTTTTCCCCTTGGCGGGCTTAGTCGCGTTCCCTGGCGCTGAATTGCCGCTGCACATCTTCGAAGAGCGCTACCGTCAGATGACCACGGATGTCCTGGATCGCCGCGGCTTATTTCTCCTTGCCACGGCACTTGGGGTTGATTTCCTGGCGCCTCTCGCCGCGCTGGTTCGCATCCGCGACTACCAGCAGCTTGATGATGGCCGCTACCTGCTTGATTGCGAAGTGCTCGAGCGCGTCGCCATAGAGGAAAATCCATCCACCCATCTCTACCGGGTCGCCCGGGCCTACCCTCGTCCCCTGCAGCATTTGCTGGCTGAGGATGAGACGGCCAAAGGGGACTTCATCGCCTTTATTGCGCGCCGTTTTCCGGAAGCGCCGCCGCTGCCCCGCGAAACTCCGGCGGACAGTTTGTCGCCCCTGCTCGCTCTGCTTTGTCAGCGCAGTTCCTTGTCGGTCGAGGACCGCTTGCGTCTGCTCGCCTGTGACTCGGAAGGAGACATGGTGCGGCAGATGATTGCAAAAGTAGAAGTTTCTGATTAAGCTCAGATCGGGTGAGGCGACTGTACCAGGCTGCGCCGGAAGGGATCGCTGAGGGGCCAGGTGCCGGCGGATTCCAACAGCTCGCGGAGTTGGCCGTTGCCGCGGCGTTGCGCAAAGGCCAGCTCGTTTGCGGTGATCAAAACAATCAAGATCAACTGCAGCTCGCAGCCGGCAAAATCTAGCTTGCCGCCATCTTCGATCATCACCGCGAAACTGCCGTCAGACTCCGGGTCGGGGACTTCGGCGACACTGCCGATCTCTAAGGCTTCGTCACGGGCATGGGCGGCAAGGGACGAAAAGACGGCGGCGAGATTCTGCTCGGTCCGGTCGTAGCGGTTGGCGGCGGTGTCGACCAAGGACATCTCGGGCATCCGATAAGGAGTGAAGGCGATGAACTCCATCGCCGTGCCCCTGACCTGGTTTTCGCCCCCGGGCAAGGCGAGGTCAAGTGTCGCCAGAGCCGAGCCCCGTTTCTGCGGGAAGTTGTAGACGTCAAGCATCCCTCCGGCCTCAAAAGGGACGGCGTGATGCGCCACCAGGGTGTGCATCGGTCCGAGGCGTTTTTCCATCGCTTCGCGTTTGGCCCGGTGCCAGATTTCTTCGATATTCCCGTTCACTGTCAGCTTGCTCCGTGCTCTTGTTATCTGCTCCAAGCTACGACCAAGGCGATGCCCGATACAAGTAGAGACCTGCAGATAATTGATTTTTTCTCGCCATCAGCTTTGACTTCTCCTCCGTCATCGCGACATTGCCCAGCGCCAATTCTCAAGGATCCCAGTGAACACTCCCGCTTCTTCCGCACGTAGCCGATTCGGCAAACTCTTCGTCCAGAGTCTGCTGCCGCTTGCCGCCTTCGCCGTGCTTCTCAGCATCGACTCGCCGTGGACCAGTTTCCTCGTCACTCGCATCGCCGAGTGTTGCGTCAGTAAAACCCGCATGGCGATGTACGGACTCGGCTGCGCCCTCAGCCTGCCCCTGCTCGAATGGGCCCTCTGCCGCTGGCTCCTGCCCACCCGCCATGGCGTCAATCTCGTCTTCGCCGTCTGGGCCGTCCTGCTGCTCGTTCTTCTCGGCCCCGCCGCCCTCATCCTCGCCGGCATCGTCGCTGCCAGTCTCAGCTTGCATCATCGCGACGGCCCCCGTCCCTGGGTCCACGGCACACTCTTTGTCGGACTCGCCGCCGTCCTCATCATCGGCCTGATGACCGCCTGCCTCGCCGCCGATAGCTACATCCGCCGCGACTTCCTTTTCGCCTACAAAAAAATGCACATCGCCCACGGGGATATTTATTGGCGCGACGGTTGGGGCTGGGTCGATAAAACCCATTACCGCCCGGATCAGTTCGAAGAAGTCAGCGTCGCGATGGAGAAGGCCGGCCCCGGCAAGTCGACCCGAGTCACTCTCCACGAAGGTTGGAAAGCGCCTCTTGGCTTCAAGGTGTCCTTCGCCCCGTCATATGAAATTCAAGTGCCCGCGACGCCGGAAGAACGTTGGGCGGTGACCACCGGCATCCTCCTCCACGCGATGGAAGTTTCCGAGCGCATGCAAGGCGCCTCGCCGTGGTACCACGGCAACCAACTCTCCGCTTTCCAGTTCGAGGACATCGCCTCGTCCCTGCGCTGCTGCCTCGATCAGCTTCCGAAGGAAGACATCGGCAAGGACTGGCTCAATCCCGACAACATTCTCTTGCGCTGGGAGGTGGAAGGCCGCACGCTGGTCATTCGGAAAATAAGCTCGCAAGATGTCTGGGGCGAAGGCCCCGGCCCAGCCACCTACCCGATGGTCGATCCCTCTAAAAAAATCTCGCTGCCTGAGCTTCATCAACGCGTCCAAACGGCGAGCAGCCTGTGGAAATATCTCGGAGATCAAGATGCAAAATAATGAAGAAGACCGCCCCCTTCGTCCCGTCACCTGCCCCAACTGCCACGAGGAATTCGAGGCGGACATCGTCGACGCGCTGCACGAAGGCGATGCCGCCGTCGGCAAGCTCTTCCACGGCTCTTTCAATCTCATCCTGTGCAACGCTTGCGGCGTCGAATTCCGGGTCGAAACCCCGGTGGTCTTCCGCAACGCCGAACGCAATCTGATGATCTTCTTCAACCCCGCTCTTGCCAAGATCCCCTGGCGCGTCGCCGAAAAACAGATGAGCGAGGTCATCGCCGCCGGCATCAAGGATCTCCCTCCCGAGCTCCGTCCCGAGTTCCGCCTCGTCTTCGATCTGCCGGCCTTTGTCGAAAAAGTCGCCATCGCTCTTGAAGACCTCGACGACCGCGCCCTCGAGCTTCTCAAGGTTAAGATTTTCCGCAGCGAGCCGGGCATGAATGCTCGCACCCATCGCCTTCTCTTTGACTTCACCGAAAGCGGCTCCGATAAACTCGCCTTCGACCTCTTTTCGCGACGCGGTGGCCAGGCGGAACGCAAGATCGCCATCGAAAAAATCACATACGATGAACTGGTACAAGCCCAGGAAGAAGACGAGCCCGACCTCGATCTCAACGAATTCTTCCCCGGCGCCTGGGTCGCGGCGGAACGCCACACCGGCGCTTAACAACGAGAAAGCGGCACCATCGGTGCCGCTTTCGTTTTCACTTTTTGCCGAGTTCTTGTGCCCGCCGCACCGCCGCCGCCAAGGCCTCGCACCAGAGGCCGCGGAACTGATGCTCCTTGAGTACTCCCAGCGCCGCCGCCGTGGTGCCGCCGGGTGAAGTCACCGCGTCGCGCAAGGCGTCCGGACTGCCCAAGCCACGACGCAGCATTTCTGAGGCGCCGACCAGGGTCTGAACGGCCAATTTGTGGGCCAATTCCGGCGGCAAACCTTGCGCCGCCGCAGCTTCTTCCAAAGCGGCGCAGAGTTCGAAGACGTAGGCCGGTCCCGAACCGGATAAAGAAGTCACCGCATCAAGCTTGTCCTCGGAGACTTCCACCGCCACCCCGGCACTTTCGAAAAGACGCTGCGCCGCAGCACGTTCAGAGGCAGTCAAAACCTCGCTGTGCGCCAGTCCGGTCGCGCCCATACCCACCGAGAGAGGCGTGTTCGGCATGGTCCGGGTGATTCGGCGCGTACCCAGCCAAGAAGCCAAGGTGTCGATCGATAATCCGGCGCAGACTGAGACCACATGGACCCCGGGGGCCAGATGAGGCGCCAGTTCGAGACAGACATCACGCGCCTTCTGCGGTTTGACGCAGAGAAGCAGCATTTTTGCGGAGGCCGCCGCATCGTTGACTCCGACGCAGTGGATGCCTGTCGCCTTGGTGAATTTCTCCTGGCTGGCTTCGCTCAGTGCGGAAGCCATCATCGCCTCAGCTGGGGCAATCCCTGCCTTCACCGCTCCGATCGCCAGCGCTGTTGCCATGCGTCCGGCACCGACAAAAAAAATCTCGCTTGATTGCATCTTGGAATCCTTGGGTTGTGATGGCGCGAAGATAAACGCGGATGGGCAAACAGCCTCAAGGAAGAGGTTGAAAGGTTGAAAGGTTGAAAGGTTGAAAGGTTGAAAGGTTGAAAGGTTGAAAAGCCAGGGCATGCAGCCGACATGATACTTGCTGTTTGCTGCAGCTCATTGTTTGAGTTTCCCCCAGTCGTGTTCCAGTCGTGTCCCAGTTAGGTTGCGGGGTTGACACACATTAGGCCAGTTCGCCTCCTGAAATTGCCTTGAACTTGTCGCGTCAGGGCGTCTCCTTCATCAGCCTCAACATCCATCGGAGAAATTATCATGTCAAGCATTCGCATCGGTCTCATCGGTCTCGGCACTGTCGGCACAGGCGTAGCCCGGATTCTGATTGAAAATGCTGACTTGATGCGTCGTCAGACCGGCCACTCTCTCGAGCTCGGCCATGTTGTCGTCGGCGACACCGCCAAAGCTCGCCAGATCGAGCTCGCTCCAGGCCTGATTCGCGGCGACATCGAAGCCCTCATTGCCGATACCGAATGCCGTATCGCCGTCCTCCTCGTCGGTGGTCTCGAGCCGGCCCGCAGCATCGCCTTGCGCCTCCTCGCTGCCGGCAAGGATTTAATCACCGCCAACAAGGCTCTCCTGGCCGAACACGGCGCCGAACTTTTTGAAGCCGCTCGTCAACACGGACGCTCGATCGCCTTCGAGGCCTCCGTCGCTGGCGGCATCCCGATCATCACCAACATGAGCCAGTGCCTCTCAGGTAACCAACTCACCGGCCTCTCCGGCATCCTCAACGGCACCACCAACTTCATCCTTACTTGCATGGATGAAAAAAGCCAGGACTACGGCGTCGCCCTGAAAGAAGCGCAACGTCTCGGCTACGCCGAAGCCGATCCGACCATGGATGTCGATGGCTCCGACGCGGCTCAGAAACTCGCCATTCTCGCCCATCTTGGCTTCGGCGCCCGGGCTTATTGGAAGGACATCCCGCGCCTCGGCATCGACTGCCTCAGCCCCCTCGATATCGCTTTCGCCCGCGAGCTTGGTTGCCGGATCAAACTTATCGCCTCGGCCCGCCTCGATCAGGGCAGTCTCGCCCTTGGCGTCTCGCCCGCCCTGGTTCGCCTCGGCTCGCCCCTCGCCGAAGTTCGCCAAGCCTTCAACGCCGTCGCGCTCCACGGCAATGCCGTCGGCCAACTCTTCTATCAGGGTCAAGGCGCCGGTGAAAAGCCCACCGCCTCCGCCGTCGTTGCCGACATCGTCGACACCGTCGTCGGCCGCGCCCAGATCACCTTCAATCTGCTGCAATTGTGGTCCGAGAACCGCCCTGCCGTGCCCCTTGCCGACTCGAGCCAGACCAAATCGCGCTTCTACATCCGCCTCACCGTCGCCGATAATCCCGGTGTCCTGGCCGTGATCACCGGCATTCTCGGCGCCCACTTGATCTCGATTGCCTCCTTCCTGCAGAAAGAACCTGCCGACTCCCCCGGTGGCCCGGTCACCTTGGTGATGATGACCCACATCGCCAGCCAAGCCGCTGCCAACGCCGCGATCAAAGCCATCGATCAACTGCCGATCACCAGCGCCCGCAGCCTCTGCCTGCCGGTGATGGACTGATCGCTTGATCCAAAGGAGCTCAAGATCGATCCGCAAGGCGCCGGAGCCGCGTCTGCTCGCAGGCAATCAGTCAAAATCATCGTAACCCGCTGCCCCGTTGGCTAAGTGATGGAGCGAGCGGCGTTTTTTTAAGGCTTAGCTTACACCCAAAAGCAGTGCCAGGGAGCCAGCTTGAAAAGTCATTTCCGACGCGCTTTTTCGAAGCGCTGACGACGCTTCGCTTCGTCGTTGCTTTCAGGTTTGAAGTCTTCCGGCGGCGGCGGGGCGCTTGGGGGAGGGGGCAGGGCGATTGAGATCTCCGAAGCGGCTTGCGCCGGACGGAAACGGCGGATATCCGGGAAGAGTTTCCAGCCGGTGCGTTCAATTAAAAGGGCGACGAGGAAGGTGATCAGTCCCAAGGCCAAAATCGGAGCGGTGAAGTCGCGGATGTCGCGACGCGGTGGCCGCAAAAAGGCCTTGGAGAAGTCGGCCCGCTCTTCGCCGCCAGTGCTCGCGGACAAGGAGCGAATCGATGCCGGACCTGCCGGAGAGAAATCCCACTCAGGATCAATGCCGGCAAACACCGGGCCGAAAGGAAGCGTTCCGTCGAGAGCCTGGATGGCTCCTTTTAAGGGCTGGCCAGGGGTCAATTGTAGGGTCGCGGTGTGCAGGCCCGGACGCAGACGCTGCCACGAGACTTCTTCGATTTCGCTTTGCTGAGAGGCGATGACCAGAGCGGGCGGCTTCAAAGCCAGGGCCGCGTCGCGGCTCGGGTCGTTGTGCAGTTCGAGAGTTAAGGTATTGCCCTCCAGCTGGCTGCGCAGGCCAATACCTTGCGGCGCCGGCGGCGCTTGGCACCAACGTGCCAGAGTCTGCACCATGCCGTCATAGCCCTTCCATGCTTGGACGCTTTTGGCGAAATCGCCGGACAGGGGGAAGCAGATGGCACCGCAGCGACCGGCGCCCCGGCGGGCCACAGCCAGGAGCGGCGATTTATCCTTGTCGAGCGCGGTCAGCGACAGGATCGCTTCTGGGCGGGTGCAGCACAAATTGTAGCCATCCACTTGTGGCGGCCATTCTGGGTCTTGGCTGCCGATCTCGGTCCAACGTCCGGTGCTTTTCACTTTGGCGGCCTTTTCGATGAAGGCCGAGCGGGCGACGGCGACGGTTTCCATGGCGAAGATCTGCGGCAGTTTGTCCATGTCCTGGCAGAAGAAGATCCGGCCCTTGGCGCGCGACGCGACGGCCTTGAGAAGTCCGGCGTCGGAGTCGGTGTCGGAGCCCATGCCGATGACCGTGATCGAGGCGCCGGAACCGGTGATCGCAGCGACCGAGGCCTCCCAGTCGCCGGGCTCTTCCGAGTCGGCGGCGTCGGCGAAAAGAATGACATGGCGGCGCATGCCGGAGGCCTTGGCCACCGCTTCTTTGGCGGCGCGCAGAGCTTCACCGATGTAGATGCCGCCCCCCGCCGACTTGATCGAGCGGGCCTTGCTGGCGATGTCATTGCGATTGCCACCGACCGGAGCCATGCCGACAATTTCATGCGGGCCGGAGTCGACGACGATAAGGGCGTAGCGATCGCGAGGAGAAAGGAGCTCGGCGGCTCGGGCCGCAGCTTCGCCAGCGAGCTCGATTTTCTGCTTGCCGGACGGAGTTGGGCAACTCATTGAACCGGATCGGTCGACGACGATACAGAGGGCCGCATCCTGGCGGCGCTGATCTTCTTTCAAATCAAGGGAAATGGGCAGCAGCGGGTCGACCGGTGAGCCGTAATAGCCGCCCGAGCCGAAGGAAAATTGGCCGCCGGACATGATCAATCCGCCTCCTTGGGCCCGGACGAAGAAGTCGAGGCTTTGGAGGAAGGGCTGGGGTAGCAAGTGAGCCGGCATGTCGTCAAGGAAGACGAGTTTGACGCCACCGAGATCGGCACTGCCGAGTTTGCTGAAGAATTCCGGCTCTTTGACCGTGAAGCCGCCGCGGCGCAGCGATTCCGCTACCGGCGAAGGCTTGTGTCCGCTGAGAACCAGGGCGACGGAACCGCCGGTCAGCTCGACCCACGCTTCGGCAGTGTCATCGCCCGGAAGTTCATCGCCGGCGGCACGAAGGCGGACGAGATAGCGATGCATGCCCGGTTCATCAAGGCGGTCTTGCAGACGGAGACGAGCGCGGCCACCGCGGACATTGACCGTCCCTTCCATGACCTTTTGGCCATCGCGCTCGACCGTGAAAGGAATCGGGCCGTCGACGGAGGAGGCTGCGACGATTTCGAGGGGGAAGGTTTCGGCTTTGCGGATGCGAGCCGGAGCGCGCAGGGCTTCCGCTCGGGCGTTGTGACCGAGGGCCAAGCTGACCAAGCGGTAGTCGAGGGGAACCCCTTGCGCCCCGAGGCGTTCGCCGAGGCCGCCGAGCGACTCCGTTGCATGGCCGTCGGTGACGACGAGGAAGCGGCTCGGGCGATTGCTGTCGATATCGGTGAGCGCCTGGCTGAGGGCAAAAGCCAGACGGGTCTGGGCGCTTTCCAGGATGGTGACGCCGCCGGAAGGGTTGCGACGTGCCGAGGTGCCGGCGAAGTCAATCATGAAGAGGCGGTCCTCGTCTTTCTGGCCCTTTTTCAGGGATTCTTCCCATTCCTGCAGATGGGGGACGACAAGATTTTCCGCCGACACCGAGCGATCGAAAAAGACATACAGGTCGACTCCGGCGCCACCGCGTTCTAACTGGGGGCGGGCGAGGCCGATGACGATGAGGGTGACGGCGAGGAATCGCCAGGGTTGGCGCAGGCCGAGCTTCGGCCAAGCCCAGGCAGCCGCAGCCGCGGCGGGAATGAGGGTGAGCCAGATCGGGAAGAGAAAATGCATCGGTGGATAAACTCCAAACGCGGAATGTGAGGAAGGCGGAGAGGCCCCTGAATTTGGAGCGTCGTTAATCAATATCGCACCCGAGCCCCACGCAAGTCAAGCCCTCATGGTGAAATTGCCGACTCCAAAGAGGTCAACTGAAGCTGCTCAACGGGCTGTACGGCCTTTTGCCATTCCCTCGGAGCGCTAGGACCGCCGCGCGCTGAACATGACGTTACTGCCGCCAGTAAGGGCGTTTCCTGAAAAATCTTCATGCCGCCCACTTGTGATCGCCCATAAAAAAGCTTATATTTAAGCGCACTAATTAAGATAAGGCTCCAAAAATGGCTAAGATCAATCGGCAGCTTCACGAGAACACCGTCGGCTACTACCATGCCTACAATCGCGTCGCGGGGAAGAAAATTGGCTACTACCCTTTCGAGGACGCCACGGAACGAGCGATTTTCGAGGCGCACCTTTGGCGATTGAGCTGCTTCTTCGCCGTCAATCTCGGCTTTTTTGCCTTTATGGGCAATCACTTCCACCTGCTCTTCGAGATGCTTGATCCGGCCTCAATTAAAGATGCCGAAATCCAAGCGCGTTGGAAGGCGCACTACGCGTCGACCCTTGCTGAGGGACGAATTCAGGAACCCGATTGGAGCCAGCCCGCCGAGCTCGCCAAGGTCCGCAAGCGCATCGGCAATCCCTCAGAATTCCTGCACGACCTGAAGGGACAATTCGCCGAGGGCTACAATGTCCGCCACGAGCTTCGCGGCAGTTTCTGGGACGGACGTTTCAAAAACACCCTGCTCAGCCCGGAAGCCGTCGCCGATTGCGCTCGCTACATTGAACTCAATCCGCAGCGCTCGGGAATCGAAAGCAAAGTCGGCGCCGCTGGTCGCAACTCCTGGTACAACTTCGAGCAGAGCTGCCGCGGCAAGGAACGCGACTTCAGCAAACACCCCGGCTTCCAGCTCTTGCTGAACGCACTGCACCCCCATCCCGATAAACCTCTGACCCCTGGCGAAGAGCTTGAACTGGCCATGAAAACCTACGCCGCCTGGCGGGATCATTTCGACGCCAAGGAGAAACGCCTTGCCGAGGAACGCGCCGCCGCAGCCTTGGCCAAAGAAGAGCAACGCGCCACGGAACTGACGCAATCGCGTCAACGCAGCTGGTTCGACGCCCTGGTCGTCGGCAGCCTCGAATATTGTCGCCGCCAAGCGGTGCGACTCCATCGCCCCGACACCGAGCCGATTGCACTCGCCCCCGGCCTTTACGGACTCTTCCGTCGCCAGCGACGAAGTAGCTGATCTTCCCCAAGCCCCTCTTCGCCCTTTGGTCCTTCGACTGAAGCGACCTCTCGCGTCTGCTGCCATGAAATGACAGTTAGATACGACAAAAACCACAAAAAAGCAGCGCCCGGATAGCCGTTCCTGGCGCTGCTTTTTGTTTCTGGGGTGCGCAGATGGTGCCAATGAGGTAAGCCCCCCGTGATCCCACGCGTATCCAAGACGCCTCACACCGGATGCAGGGAAGCCCAGTGAGTTGAAAAATAGCGGATTTTGAGGCGCAGTTTTGTCGTCAACCGCCCCCAG
>JAYTMY010000011.1:0-7180 GCA_043748535.1 Lentisphaeraceae bacterium
CGGGGGTTGCGGCAGATCCTAGGCTGCTGCGGTTTTCAGGTTAAATCTCGCCAAACCATCACGGCGCCAAGGGCCGAATGTTCAGCGACAGCAACTCCAGCAAGACGTCGTCGCCGGCATGAATTTGGAGCGCGAAGCGACCGCGGCTGCCGGTGCCGGCTTTGATATGGGCGGCATCATCAAGAACGCCGGTGCCGTCGTAGTCACTCACTTGCACGCCATTGAGCCAGGTCTGAACTTGATTGCCCCGGCAGACGAGGCGGAGGATGTTGATCGCCTTGGGTTCTTTGGCGGCATCATGGAAGCTCCATCCGGTGGCCGTGGGCTGCTTCTCGAGAACCCAGTTCTTACGTGACGGGAAGATCCAGCGTTGAGTGCCGCGAGTTTCGTCGTAGATGAAGCCGATGCGCCAAGGGCCGGGCGGATGAATGTCGATTTGCGGTCCATTCATCCATCCCGCCTTGTCGTCTGCCGGATTCCATCTCGAGCGGAATTGCAGGCCGGAATTGCCCGAACGCGAGGCATCGGCGCGGAAGCTCAGCTCGGCGTCGAAATCGCCGAAGTCTTCTTGGTGTTCGAGAAAGAGGTAACCATGATCCTTGCGGCCCTGGGTATCAAGCTTCCAGGTGCCTTCGGGCGTAAAAACAAAGCCGGGCTTTTCGGCATCCGCCGGGGCGCAACGCAGGACCCACATCGATTTCTCGGTGAGCAGATTGCGGGGGCTCGGGACGCTGGTGCAGCCGACCAGGAGGAGCAGCAGAAGGAGTAGGCGGGGCATGTTAGATTCCTTGATTGCTTGTTGATTCGTTCAAGACCAAGAATAAGGGCGCATGGAACAACACCGTCCTACCCGGCGGCAAACGCTGCGGAAAGGGAGCTGGATTGCGTCCTTTCACCGCTCAGCCCTTGGCCTTGCTGAAGCTCGCCAACATCTCGCGATAGTTGTCTTCTAAAGAGTGCTGCAAAACCGCTTCGCGAGCGCGTGAGGCGATGGCGGCGCGCTGCTGTGGATCAAGGAGCTCGACGATGCGGCTGGCGAGTTCGGAAATGGCGGCAGGGGAAGAGATGACATAGCCGGTTTCGCCGTCTTTGATCAGCTCGCCGGCGCCGTTGAAGGAAGTGGTCAGGGTCGGCAGACCCGAGGCGAGGGATTCGAGAACCACCAAGGAACAGGGGTCGTACCAGGTTGGCTGCAGATAGGCGTCGGCGGCGGCATAGAGCTTCTCGGGATGCTTGAGCGAACCAAGGAAACGCAGGTTATCGCTGCAGCCTAGGTCTTTGGCTTGCGCCAAATAGGGCTTGCTGCGGCCAGCACCAGCAACGACGATGACGAATTTCTGCTGATGTTGGCGGACCAAGGGCAATGCCTCGATCAGCTCGCGCAGACCCTTGAGGCGGAAGTTGTGGGCAACCACGGCGAGCACCGGCACATCTTCGGCTAGGCCGAGTTCGCGACGGGCGGCAAGGCGTTCGTCGGCGGCAGCGGGACGGAAGCGCTCGAGGTCGACGCCGTTGTAGATCAGGTCGATGCGATCGTCCGGCAGGCCGTGAAATTCCTGCATGTGATTTTTGACCATTTGCGAGATGGCGATGAAGCGGCAGCCCGGCACGGCGAACTGCTGATTTTCGATCCAGCGAGCGGCGAGGTGTTTCGGCGACAACTGGTTGAAGGCGGTTTTGAGACGCATGCTGACGCCGCCGACGAGCAGGGAGTTCTGCCGTTGCGACGCCTTGGTGACCCCGCCGTGAGGTTGAAAAACATTGGCGCCGATACATTTACCGGTGCCGAGCACGACGTCGTAGCCGCTCCGGGTGCGTTCTTTTGCGGCGCGAGCAAACTGAATCCACTGCAGCCAGCGGATCTGGCTCACCAGCTTGCCCGGGGCGATGGTGTGGATCTGTAATCCCGGACGCAAAAGTTCAGGCCGCGGCTGCGACTGGGTGATGATGTCGACCTGATGCCCTTGGGCACAGAGCCAGTGCGAGAAGTCGCGGAGGTAGACTTCGGCGCCGCCGAGGCCGGGATTGAAGTGCTCAGAAATGAAGGCGATGCGCATAAGGTATGGGGCGTCCATGAAGCTGAAGATTGAGATTGCGCTTAGCTTACACACTGCACCTAGCCCTGCAAGCTTGACCGAAATCGCCGCCGCGGCATCGCCGAAAACGCGCCTCGCGCTAAATTGCGCCGCAAATCAATCCAGGAGCTTTCCATCATGGCCATCGACGAACAGAACTTCCGCTACCAGCAGCGCGGCGTCTCCGCTTCCAAAAGCGACGTCCATAAGGCGATCGCCAAGGTCGACAAGGGCCTCTACCCGCAAGCCTTCTGCAAAATCATCCCCGACTGGCTCGGCGGCGACAAGGAATTCTGCAACATCGTTCACGCCGACGGCGCCGGCACCAAGTCGTCCCTCGCCTACATCTACTGGCGCGAGACCGGCGACCTCTCCGTCTGGAAAGGCATCGCCCAGGATTCGATCGTGATGAACATCGATGACATGATCTGCGTCGGCGTCACCGACGGCATCCTCCTTAGCTCGACCATCGGCCGCAACGCCCGCAAGATCCCCGGCGAAGTGCTCTCCGCCCTGATCAACGGCAACGAAGAAGTCATCCAGTTTTACAACGACCTCGGCTTCCCCATGGTCAACACCGGCGGCGAAACCGCCGACCTCGGCGATCTCGTCCGCACCGTCGTCGTCGACACCACCGCCACCGCCCGCCTCCGCCGCGACCGCGTCGTCGACTGCGCCCGGATGAAGCCCGGCCAGGTCATCGTCGGCCTCAGCTCCTGGGGACAAGCCAGCTACGAGACCGAATACAACGCCGGCATGGGCTCCAACGGCCTCACCTCGGCCCGTCACGACGTCTTCAGCAAGGTCTACGCTGACAAGTATCCCGAGACCTACGACGGCGCCATCGATCGCTCGCTGGTCTACTCCGGCAAATACCTGGTCACCGATCGCGTCGCCGACATGCCGCTCGACATGGGCAAGGCGGTGCTCGGCGCCACCCGCACCTACGCTCCAGTGGTCCGCGCCGTCCTCCAGTCGATCGACCGGAAGAAAATCGGCGGCATCATCCACTGCTCCGGCGGCGCTTTGACCAAGTGCATGAAGTTCGGCAAGGGCCTGCACTTCATCAAGGACAATCTCCTCCCCGTCGCCCCCCTTTTCCAGCACATCCAGGCTTGCTCCGGCACCGCCTGGAAAGAGATGTTCAGCGTCTTCAACTGCGGCCAACGCCTCGAGTTCATCGTCGATGCCGACGTCGCTGCCGACATCGTCAAGATCTCCCAGGGTTTCGGCATCGCCGCCCAGATCACCGGCCGCATGGAAGCCAGCGCCGATGGCGACAATCATGTCACCATCAAGTCGAGCCACGGCGTGTTTGAGTATTGATATGCAGAAGTGGGAATACAAGGTCCTGAAGGTCTCGACGGATTACGGCTTTTTTTCCGGCACCGACTTTGACGAAGAGAGCTTCCAAAAAGAGCTCAATCAACTCGGCAACCAGGGTTGGGAACTGATCTGCCTTGAGGACATCAACAAGCTAAAGGGCGGCTCAAAATTCATTATGGCCACCTTCAAGCGGCCCTTGGGGTGATGCTCCGGAACTGTTTGCTAGCTTGCTTCCTGAGCTTTTCCTGTCGGCCTGCAGCTCCTGTGGCAGCGACGATTCCACCCAAGCCCACATCAGTAAAAGTTGGCATTAACAACGAGGCCGAAGCCATTGCCTGTTGGAAAAGATCACATAATGCGATCGAAAGGGAGCGGTTATTGGGCAAGACTCTCGTGGTCGAGTGCGATTTTCGCGACTCTTTCGGCTGGCATCTCTACATCGGTGAGTTCGTAGATGCCTCACAGAGCGGCTTCGCCCATACCTGCCGAGTCGACACCGTGTTGGTTAAAGACGACGGCAGTCTCTGGCGGAACCGCGACGAAACGCAGTTGGATGACGACTGGACCCTGCCTCTGCGCTAAGCGCAAAAACGCCGGGCCATCAGCCCGGCGTTTTTATGCCTAAATCAGAAATCCCAGCCTCAGCGTTTCATCGCCTTGCGGATTTCCATGTCGGCGTCTTTTTTGCGCATGTCTTGGCGCTTATCGACGGTGTTTTTGCCCTTGGCCAAACCAATGCAGACCTTGATCAAACCGTGCTTCAGGTAGAAAGACAAAGGCACCAAGGTGAGGCCTTTCTGCTCCATCTGGGCGGCGAGGCGGAGGATCTCGCGTTTGTGCATCAGCAGGCGGCGTTTGCGCACTGGGTCATGGTTGTTGAGGTTGCCCTGTTCGTAGGTGGAGATGTGCACCTGCATCAGCCAAGCCTGGCCCTTTTCGATGGCGATCCAGCCTTCCTGGAGGGAAATGCTGCGCTTGCGGCAGGATTTGACTTCGGTGCCGAGCAGTTCGATGCCAACTTCGTACTTCTCCAAAATGGCGAAGTCGTGATGGGCTTTTCTGTTTGTTGAGAGTTCCATAGGCCGCCAATGTAACGCACCAAGCTGAGTTTACCGCAAGCTCAAAGAGCTCTTCGATTGCCTTTCGTGTGCGTCGTGTTTTTCGTGATTAAAAATAGCTCTCAGGCTTCGATCCGCAGCACCGCTTTGACCGCATCGGCGATGCGCACCGCTTCGCCGAGATGAGCGGCGGTGACGGTGACATGGCCCATCTTGCGCAGCGGCCGGGTCTCGGGTTTGCCGTAGAGATGGAAATGGACCCCCGGCAAGGCCAGAGATTCTTCCAAGCCGCGAACCACGGGCACGCCGGTGAAACCGAGTTCGCCGAGGAGGTTCATCGACACGGTGGCGCGGATCTGAGTGCAATCGCCGAGCGGCAGGCCGGCGACAGCGCGGATGTGCTGCTCGAACTGCGAGGTGACGCAGGCCTCGATGGTGTAATGGCCGGAGTTGTGGGGACGAGGTGCCACTTCGTTGACCGAAAGCTGGCCTTGTTTGTCGAGGAACATCTCGACTCCGAAAATGCCGACACCGCCGAGGGCGTCGATACATTGGCGCGCCAGCTTCTGAGCAGCTGCATCGAGCTCGGGGCTGATACGAGCCGGAACGATCACGGTGTCGAGGGCGTTGCAGCGCGAGTCGAAGGTCATTTCCACCGTCGGGTAGGAACGGACTTCGCCATTGGCGCCGCGCACCGTCATCACCGCCAATTCGAGATCGATATCGACGCAGCGCTCGAGCATCGAATCACCGGGCAGGGCCTTGGCAAAATCGGCTTCAGTCCGCATCAGCAAAACCCCTTTGCCATCGTAGCCGCCCTTGCGCGTCTTCTGCACCAAAGGCAGGCCAAAATTGCGCAACTCTTGCGGCTCCCGCGATTCCAGTTTAACAAAGGCCGGCACCGCGAGACCGAAGTCGAGAAGGCGCTGCTTCTGCGTCAACTTGTCCTGCGTCATCGCCAAGACGCGAGGATCGGGGCGGATGATGTGACCTTCATCGGCGAGGCGGATGAGCTCGGAGGTCTCGATGTGCTCGATGTCGTAAGTGGTGAAATCGCACTGGGTCACCAGTTCCCGCAGCTTGACCGGATCGACCAGTGAGCCGGTGATTTCGCGGTCGGCGACCTGTCCTGCCGGGGAATTCGGGAAGGGATCGAGGACGACGACGGTGAAGCCGAGGGTTTTGGCTGCTTGGACCATCATTTTGCCAAGTTGGCCGCCGCCGATGATGCCGATGGTTTTCATGGGGAAAATCACGCTTTTTAGGGTTCTGGTTTTTGAGATGGCGGAACTTACTTGGCTTCGCCTTTAGGGCAAGTCATTACCTGGCACAGGCACTCACATTGATTTATCGCGGCTACGACCCGCAAGGGAAATGGTAAAGTCGGGGAAATCGTCCTTGTGGAGAGGGTAGCTGCCGCCGCGACCGGGGAGCGATGAAGATTCCATTTTGGATTCAGCTTCCCCACCTGTGGAAATCCTCAAGGATTGGCATTAAGTTGCGCCGCGCAAACTCCCCATACCTCAAGGATCGTCACATGTCAGAAGAAAAGACCCAACCAGAAATGAATCCCGCCTCCGAGCCGAACATCACCCTCGAGATCCCGCCGGTCCAAGTTCGCGATTACGACAAGGAATTGGCCGAGATCACCGACAAACTCCTGCGTGCCAAGGCTGACTACGAAAACCTCCGCCGCCGGGGTTTGAAAGACTTGGACGACACCCGCGCCAACGCCCGCGCCGCCACGCTGGAAGAATTCATCGGTGTCCATGACACCTTCCGCATGGCCGTTGCCGCCGCCAAGATGCCCAATGCCACCCTCCAGAACCTCCTCTTCGGCATGGACATGATCCAGAGCCAGTTCAGCAAGGCCTTCACCGACTGCGGCTGCAGCGAAATCGACGCCCTCGGCAAACCCTTCGACCACAACTGGCATGAGGCCGTCAAAGAAGACCATCACGACAGCATTCCGGCCGGTCAGGTCATCGCGGTCCACCGCAGCGGCTGGCGCCTCGGCGAGCGCTTGGTCCGCGCTGCCAGCGTCGTAGTCAGCAAGGGCCCCGCCAGCGCGGAGCAGAAGGACTGATCCATGGCTAAAGACTTTTACGAACTGCTCGGCGTCGCCCGCGATGCCAGCCCCGAGGATCTGAAAAAAGCCTACCGCAAACTGGCAATTCAGTTCCACCCGGATAAAAACCCCGGCAACAAAGAAGCGGAGGAGAAATTCAAAGAAATCTCCGCTGCTTACGAAGTCCTTTCCGATGAAAAGAAGAAAGCTCAGTACGATCGCCTCGGTCACGACGGCTGGACCCGCAGCGGCAGCGGCTCGGCCAGCGGTGGCGCCGGTCACGACCCCTTCGACATCTTCTCCCAGGTCTTCGGTCAAGGCGGCGGCGGTATCTTCGAACAGCTCTTTGGTGGCCAAGGCGGCGGTCGCCGCGGCGGTCCCCAGCCTGGTAACGACTTGCAAGTCAACCTCGAGCTGACTTTTGAAGAAGCGGTGTTCGGCTGCACCAAAGACATCCAAGTTCCTCGCACCGAAGATTGCGCCCCCTGCAAAGGCAGCGGTGCGGAAGCCGGCTCAAAAGTCGTCACCTGCCCCTACTGCAAAGGCCATGGCGCCGTCGCGGTGTCGCAAGGCTTCTTCCAAGTCCGCCAGGAATGCCCGCGCTGCCAAGGCTCCGGCAAACACGTCGAAAAAGTCTGCGTCTCCTGCCGCGG
>JAYTMY010000012.1:0-17229 GCA_043748535.1 Lentisphaeraceae bacterium
GGAAGACGCAGTCGTCGCCATCACCGGCACCTTGAGCGCCAGCGATGCCGAAGGTCTCAGCGATGGCAGTCTCTTCACCGTCACCGGCGCCGCTAGCAAAGGCAGCGCCTCGATCAATGCCGCCACCGGCGTCTGGAGCTACCTGCCGAGCACGCTAAACTTTAACGGCAGCGACAGCTTCACCGTCACCGTTACCGATGACCTCGGCGGCACCACGACGCAAGTGGTCAACATCACCGTCAGCGGGGTCAACGACGCGCCCATCCTCCAAACCGCAAACCTCGCCGTTTTACGCGGTGAAAAGTTGCAAATCACCCAGGCGCTGCTGAACATCATCGATCCGGACAACACTGCGCCCCAGCTCTACTTCAACATCAACAATCTGGTACACGGCAACTTCTACAACTCCGCCAACTTCTCCACCGCCATCGGCAGCTTCAGCCTCCAGGATGTCATCGACAACAAGATCTTCTTCGTCCACGACGGCAGCGACTCTGCCCCCGGCTTCGATGTCGTGGTTTCTGATGGCGAGCTCAATTCCTCTTCGACCTCCGTCACCGGCATTCTCCGCCAGCCCCTCGAGGGCTTCATCGGCCCAGCCTCGAACCACTTCACCGGCAGCTCAGTATCGGTCATCGGCGATGTCAACCATGATGGCTTGGATGACCTCCTCATCGCTGCCCCAGAAGCCGACATCGGTACGAACACCAACGCGGGCGCGGTCTATCTCATCTATGGTAAGGCTGGAAACTTCGGCCTGATCGACTTGGAAACTCTCGTCAACAACAACTTGTCTTCCGGCAGCGCCGTCTTCTTCGGCGGCAGCGCCAATGAAGGCTTCGGCAGCGCCATCACTGGCGGCGACTTTAATGGCGACGGCTTTGCCGACTTCGCCATCGGCAACTCCGACCTCGGCAGCGGCGAAGCCATGCTCTTCCTCGGCAGCTCAGCCAAAATTTCCGGGCAAAATAACGCCGCTGATATGCGTAACGCGCTAAACCCCGGCCTCCATCGTCTGATCTACACTGGCAAAGACAGCGGCGACAAGTTCGGCACCAGCCTGTCCAGTGGCGACTTCAACGGCGATGGCATCGATGACCTCTTCATCGGCGCTCCCAACGTCTCGATCTCCGCCACTGGCAACAATGCCGGCGGTGGCGCTATCCTCTTCGGTTCGAATGCCAACACCCCCTTGATGGGAGGAAGTCTTAATGACTTCGGAGGATCCATCAACGGCGTCAAACTCCAAGGCCTGCAAAACGGCAGCCAGACAGGAAAAGTCGTCGCTAGTGGCTTCGACTTCAACAGCGATGGCTTCGACGACTTCCTCATCAGCGCCCCAGATTTCGATTTCAATACTGAATCCAACAATGGCCGAATCGTCCTCGTCCTCGGCCGCAATAAACCGATTGACAACAGCAATAACTCGATCTTTGACCTGGCAAAAGTCGACGCAGTAAATGGCTACCCAGTCGGCACCGGCTCAGTCCTCACCGGACTTCCAGGTGAAAAACTCGGCATGTCCTTTGCCGTCGGAGATTTCGACGGCGACGGCTACGATGACCTCGCCATCGCGCTGCCTGATGCCGAAGGACTCGACGCCAATAATGATCCCGCCCCCGGTGCCGGCATTGTCGTCGTCATCAAAGGCCATGACAGCCTGTCTGACATGAGCTCCTTCGCCAACATCCGCTCTGGCAGTGCCCCCGCCACCGACGGCTACGTCATCCGCGGCACCACTCCCGGCGGCCACCTCGGCAAAGCCCTTGCCAATGCCGGCGATGTCAACCGCGACGGCATCGACGACCTGGTCATCGGCACCCCCGACGCCAACTCCAACATGGGCACCAACAACGGCGCCTCCTACCTCATCTTCGGCAAAAGCGGACGAGCCGGCTTCCTTGATCTCAATTCCCTCGCTCAAATTGACGGGCGCCCCTTCGAAGGATACCTCTCCAACGATCACTTCGGCAGCGCCGTCTCCGGCGGTGACCTCAACGGCGATGGCCATGACGACCTCCTCCTCAGCGCCCCCAGCCTCGATGGCTTCGAACGAACCAACAACGGCGCCGTCCAGATCGTCTACGGCTACGACGCCATCGATGGCTTCGACAACATCGACAACGGCGAATGGGTCGTCGGCACTAATGGCGATGAAATCTACAACTCCGTCAACTCCACCAACGCCCTCAACGCCGTGGCCAGCACCTTCTTCATGGACGGCCGCGATGGCAACGACGAGATCAACTCAATGGCCCAGGTGAAGGCTATCTGGGGCGGCCGTGGCAATGACACGATTCGCATCGACTCCGGCAGCTTCGTCCTCATCGATGGCGGCGAGGGGAAAGACACCTTAAAACTGGCAGGAGGCGCTGCCACCTTCGACTTCGCCATCTTCGGCAACGGCCGTCTCCAAAACATTGAAGAGATCGAGATCTCCATCGGCAATACTTTGGAAATCGACGCCGATTTGATTCGCTCGCTGCAAAAATCCGAGAACGAAGGCTTCACCATCTCCGGCTTCTCCGGCAGCCTCAGCGTCATGGATACCGGCGGCTGGAGCTTCGGCTACAACGAAGGCGCTGGCAGCGACTTGGTGAAACACTTCTACAAGGACGGAGCCCACCTCAAAGTGAAAGGCCTCATCACCAGCAGCGGCCTGCCACCTGAAAGTCCGATCCTCAACATGGATGATTCTCAAATCCACTTCAACGGCGCCACCGCAGGTGACCTCGCCGGCTCCTCCATCAGCAGCATCGGCGATGTCAATAACGACGGCTTCGACGACTTCGTCATCGGCGCCCCCGAGGCAGGTGTCGCTGCCAATGCTCAAGCCGGCCGCGCTTACCTCGTCTTCGGTCGCGAAAATGTCGACTCCAAAGATCTCATGACCCTCCATTCCGCCGGCACCAATGCCAATGAATTCCTCCGCATCGTCGGCTTCGCCGCCGACGATCGCGCCGGATTCGCCGTCAGCGGCCTCGGTGACGTCAACGGCGACGGCTTCGATGACTTCGCCATCGGCGCCATCCATGCCGATCCCGGCGTCGCCAGACCCGATTCAGGCAAGACTTATGTGGTCTACGGCGGCAACCACCTCAACAGCCTCATTGATGCCGAGATCAATCTCATCGACATCAGTAATGGCAGCCTCAAGGGCTTCACCCTCCTCGGTGCCGCCGCCAACGACCACAGCGGCTCCGCCGTCAGCGCCGCCGGTGATATCAACGGCGACGGCATCGCCGACTTCCTCGTCAGTGCCCCCGATGCCGAAACCCCCAATCCCAGTGCTGGCACCTTCACCAACGCAGGTGAAACCTATGTCATCTTCGGCAAAACCGGCAACGGCAACGGCAACGCCGATAACATCGATCTCGTCATTGTCCGAAATGACACAGGCAACACCGATCTCGGCAGCTTTGTCATTCAAGGCACTGGAGACAACCAGAATGCTGGCCGCCATTTAAGCTCCCTCGGCGACATCAACCATGACGGCTTGACCGACTTCGCCATCGCCGCACCGGACATGGGCGGAGCTTACCCAGGCGCCGGCGCCGTCTATGTTGTGTTGGGCGGCCAAAATCGCAACAATCTCAATCTCGATTCTCTCAGCGGCAGCCTCGGCTTCAAAATCTTCGGCATGGCAAACATCGACGGCTCCTGGCACACCGGCAGCTCACTCGCCGGACTCGGTGATATCAACGGCGACGGCATCGATGACTTCGCCATCGGCAGCCGCGGCAGCTTCAGCGTTGACAACTCAGGCACCAACCCGGTCACCACCACCACCGGCGAAGTCACCGTCTACTTCGGCATGAACGGCAGCTGGAGCGACTTCGGCATCAACGCCATCCAAGGTGATAGTGCGCCCGCTGGCTTCCGCATCCGTGGAATTGATGCCTCCCAGACCGGCTTCAGCCTGAGCTCCGCCGGCGACTTCAATGGCGACGGCTATCAAGACATCCTCCTCGGCGCCTCCACTGCAGACGGTGGCAAAGGCCGTGCCTATGTCGTCTTCGGCGGCAACAGCTTGTCCGACATCGACCTCAACTCCTCCGCCCCCAGTATCAGCAAATACCTGGAAATCAAGGGTCTTAGCAGCAACGACCAAGCCGGCTACAGCCTGAGCTCCGCCGGCGATGTCGATGGCGATGGCTTCGAGGACATCCTGGTCGCCAGCAAGGCCGATTCTGGCGGCTTCAGCGACGCCGGAACCGTCACCTTGATCAAAGGCCGCGACACCCGCGATGGCCTGCTCGACAACATCCAGGGCGACAACATGGCGAACACCCTCACCGGCAGCATCGGCGCCGAACGCCTCGTCGGCGGCAATGGAAATGACCTCCTTGACGGCGCAGGCGGAGCCGACACCCTCATCGGCGGTGCCGGCAACGACACCATCAAGATCGCCGGCAGCGACTTCCATCATGCCGATGGCGGCAGCGGCTTCGACACCATCAAAGTCGAAACCTCATTCCTCAACCTCGGCCCCGGCCGCATCGAGAACTTTGAAGTCATCGACCTCGGCGTTGGCGATGTCGGCCGCTACCTCAGCATCGACCGCTTCCTCCCAATGAACATGGCGGAAAACGCCCATCCCAACGACCTTCAAAGTCTCTTGCGCTTCCTCGGCGACAACAACGACACCATCCGTCTTCTCAGCAACGACTTTACCGACACGATGATGAACACCAATATCGGCGGCGTCAATTTCGACGTTTGGGAAGTCAACAACCACACCGCATACCAATTCCTAGTGCAGCAGGACATCACCATCGATCCCATTATTAACCCCAATTGAATCCCCCGCGCCCGATCTCGACAAAAGATCGGGCCGGCACTTCCCTCCGGCGGAAGGGCGCCTAGATTGCGCCCAATCAACCCCAGAATCTCATGCGCCCCTTCCTTCCACTTCTCTGCTGCCTGGCCTTGCTCTCTTCCTGTCGCGAAGAGAGCGAAGCGCTTGAACAAGGCAACAAGCTCGAAAACTACGAGAAATTCTGCCAGGCTCTCGATAAAGGCAGCTCCGACGACATCGCCAAGGCCGCCAAAGAACTTGGCGAAGACAAGGCCTCGGTCCAGGATTTCATGGAAGTCCTTGGCGATCGCCGCGCCATCGAAGCTGCCACGGCGGAACTCAAGCTCGGCAGCGCCGGCCTGCCCTCCGCCAAAGCCAAAATCCTGCAGCGCATCGCCAAACGCGGCCGCATCCCCGAACTGGTCAACGCCCTCGCTGTCATCGAAGCCGCCGAATCACTGCGCCAATTCAACCGCAGCGAAGGCTCCGAATGGGCCATCGACCGCCGCCGCGACTTCACCTTCCTCCTCGCCCGCACCCAGGGCGCCCTCGGCAAGGCCCCCGCCTACCGCGACTGGCAGGTCAAAGAAGACAAGGAACTCAGCCTCCTCGAAAATGAAGAAAATAAACTAGCCGCCGACAGCCTCCGCCTCAGCACCGATTTCAGCGCCATCGCGAAACCGGAACTGGTCACCATCCTCAAGCTGCAGCAGGAACTCATCCCCAACCACAAGCCCGTCAACGGCCCCCTCGAAAGCCAGATCGCCAAGCTCCGCGCCAACTTTGCCAAACTCGGCTTGATGGAAGGGCTCGATGCCCTCGCCAATATCGAAAAATCTGTCCCCCTCGACCCCGATCTGCGGCTACAACTGGTCCGCGATCTGCTCGCCGCCAAAAAGCTCCAGGACCAGGCCGCCCAGCCGCGCCCCCTCCCCGATGCCAACCTCCTTATCGAACTGCTGGACCGCTCCCGGTGAAAAAACCTATTGCGCTCAAGTTTGTAGTCCCGGCTTCAGCCGGATTATTCTGCAGTTTAAGCTCAATAACGGCTATTTTGAGCTCAAGTTTGTAGTCCCGGCTTCAGCCGGATTGTTCTGTAGTTGAGCTCAACGACCGGCTAAAGCCGGGACTACAAACCATGAATGAACCAGCGAACGAAGAACTTCCATGAACACACGCCCCACCATCCTCCTCACCGCCATGGAGGAGGAGCTCCAGGCCTTCCTCGATCACTCCACCCGCCTCGGCAGTGAATCCTGGGCCGGTTGGACGATCCACCACCTCGAATGCGCCGGAATGCCCTGCGTCGCCGTCCGCTCCGGGGTCGGCAAGGTCCTCGCCAGCATGGTCACGCAACACCTGATCGACCGCTTCCAGCCCCGCCGACTCATCCTCTCCGGCGTCGCCGGCGCCCTCAATCCGGACTACGAGCCGGGCGACATCGTCCTCGCCCGCGATCTCATCCAGCACGACCTCGATGTCCGCGCCCTCGGCTTCCCGCGCGGCCAGGTCCCTTGGTCCGACGATCGCATCTTCTCATCCTGCCCGGAACTTCTGCGGATCGCGCAAAAGCTCCAGACGCCGCACCGACTCTTCACCGGACGAATCCTCACCGGCGACCAATTCTTCACTCACGCGGACCTTCTCTCCCACGCCTACGTCCGCGACGAACTCGCCGGCGACGCCATCGAGATGGAGGGCGCCGCAGTCGCCCAGGTGTGCTCCCGCCACCAGCTCCCCTTCCTCGTCGTCCGCACCATTTCCGACAAGGCCGACGGCTCCGCCCATCTCGACTTCAGCCGCCTCCTGCCAGAAGTCGCCCGCAATTCATGGTCAGTGGTCGAAGGACTTCTCAGCTCCTTGCCGAAAGGCTAAGTCTGGCCGCTCTCCTACTGGATCGCTGGCGTCCCGCCGGCCTCGCTCGGCCGCTAAGTTCCAAACAAGGGCGTCCCGCCGGCTGCCGCGCTCCCAGGAAAGCTCACAGCTTCACGTCTTCGCCGCCGACTTTCTCCATCAATTGAATCAGCTCGCCCAAGGCCGGATTGCCGGCTTGCTCCAGAGCTAGCTGATGCAGGGCTTTGAGGGTTAGTTCGTGGTCGCGGTTGTAGCCCTTGAGCTGCTCGGCGAATTGCGCCGCCACCGCCGCCAGACGCAGGCTGAAGGAGGCGCTGTCAAAGCTCGCCGCGCCATCGCGTCCGTAGATGGCGCGCTCGCTCTCGCGGGCAAGGCGGCCGCTCGGGTCCTGGTAACGGATGTGCATGACCCCGAGACGGGCCTCGGGGGCGAGGCCGGGAACGCAGTCAAGTTCGTAAACCGCGGTCACCGATTGACCCGGGCCGACCGAGCCGCCGCCAACCTTGTCGTCGCGGAATTCCGCCGCCGCCAGAAGCCGGTTTTCATAGCCGAGCAGACGCCAGGAACGCACGGCCTCGGGGTCGAACTCCATCTGGATCTTGGCGTCCTTCGCGATCGCCGAAAAGTTGGCGGCGAAGTTGTCGACGAAGACCCGTTGCGCCGATTCCGCGTTGTCGACATAGGCGTAGAAGCCATTGCCTTTGTCGGCGAGGGTTTCGAGGAAGCGGTCGTTGTACTCGCCGCGGCCCATGCCGATGACAGTGGCGCTGACCCCGAGGCGACGCGCTTCGACGGCGCGGCCGAGGATGCTTTCGGCCTCGGTGTTGCCGAGGTTGGCGACGCCGTCGGAGATCAAAACCAGGCGGTTCATGCCGGCGGGATCGAAGTGTTCGGTGGCGTTTTTGTAAGCGGCGCCGAGGCCCGCTTCGAGGTTGGTGGCGCCGCTGGGTTTGAGCTCAGCGAAGGCGCGCTCCAGGCGCTCGGTGTCGCCCGCCGGAATGCGGTCGGCGAGGAGGCGCGGCGACGAGTCGCAGGCGATCAGGGTGAGACTGTCGCTCGGGCGCATCTGCTTGAGCATTTCCGGCAGCACCTTGCGGAGCAGCGGCAGGCGGTTTTCGCGGGCCATCGAGCCCGAGGTGTCGACTAGGATGGTCAGGCGGCTGGGGCGACGGCTGTCAGCGCCGGGACGGGCGGCCTGGACCGCGACACGCAGGAGTTTGCGACCCTGGCCGAGGTTGCTCGGGGCGTGTTCGGCGTGGATGGCGAAGCTGCTGGCCTCGGGCGTCGCGTAGTTGTAGTTGAAGGCGTTGACGAACTCCTCTGTGCGCACCGCTTCCGGCGACACTGATTGGCCTTTTTGGATCATCTCCTTGACCCGCTGGTAGCTGGCGGTGTCGACATCCATGGCGAAGGTGCTGAGCGGTTCCTTGTTGGCGTCCTTGAAGCACAGGGCGCGCTGCTTCGCGGCTTCGCGTTCCTTGTCGCGACGGGCCAGTTCTTCGGCGGGAGTGGGTTCTTGCCGGACTTCTTCGCTGTGTTCGGCGGCGGGTTTTGCGTTGACCGCAGCTTTTGCGGCTTCCGCATTTTCGCTCGGCTTCGCGGCTTCGGCTTCGGCTTGTGCCTTCGACTGAGCTTCTTCTTGAGCTGCTGCCTGTGCTTCGTCGCGACCTTCACCGCGTTTTGCGCTCTCCGCAAGAAGCTGATCGGCGGCGGCGTTTTGCTTCAGGAGGAGGGGGTCGGGTGGAGCTGGTCTCCAGCTAAAACCCATTTCCCTCATGTCTTTTTCTGAGACATTCACAACTTTGGCTTCGATGATCACTTGCTCCGATGCCGCTTTAGCTGCAGCCTCGTTGCGGAGTTTTTCCCTTTTTCCGCCCAGGACAGCAGGCGTGCCTCCCAACGCGTTGAAGTCAGGAAGACCTTTCAAGCTTCTGACGGAAGAATCCAAGCCTTCGTTTGGAGTAGCGCTCGTCAGTTCTCCCGTGCGATCAAAATGGAGACCGCTACCAAGGACTTTGGAGAGGGCTGATTTCCCATTGCCTTTGCCATTGAAGTTGCGATCCATCGTTGCCCCTGCAACAGGCGAATGCCACTTCCAATTCATTTCCGCTTCAATTTTGGCGGCGACGCTGTCTTTGCCCGTTTTTACCTGATCGAGCTGTTTGTCGGCTTTTGCAGTGGCTCCGTCGAGGTCTTTAACATTGCCTTCCCTTGCCTGCAGCTTCTCGTTTTTCCCAAGCTGCCTATTGGAATCCTGCGGATTTTCGGACAGGAGGGCATCCTTCGCGGCCTTCTCTTCTTTCACACGGCCATCACCCCGCATCACCTTTTTGCGGCTCTCTTCAGGCTCTCGATGATAGGCTTCCCAAGCCCGTTTCTCCTTGGCAGATGCATCTTTCTGGTTGATCAATCCACCCTCATCTTCGGGGAACTCACCTCCTACCGCAGAAGCTTTTTTCTCCACTTCTGCACGCCCTGTGCCTTCTGCCGTCGCGCCCGCCCGTCCCGCAGCTCTCCGGCCGCCATACATCTTGCTGGACGTCGTCGGCGACACCACAGACTTCACATCCGAAACCAGATTCACCATCCCGGCGTCGTTGGTGGAGGGAGGGTTGTCATCAATCGACTCTAGCCCGCTGGCATTGTGCGGGTCATTGAGTACGACCGAGGATGGATCGCTGGTCTCGGGGCGCTTGTCTTCGATCGATTCCAGTCCATTGCTCAGGTGGGGATCGTTGAGTGCGACGGAGCTGACGGCTGGCGCAGCGGGCTTCCTCGATTCCAGGGTCTGCCGCATGCGTAAAACTTCCTGCTCTTTGGCGGCAGCCATTTCCCGATAATATTGGGTTTGTGCTTGCTGATTGCCGTTCAATGCCGGTGGCGGAGGAGGCACCGAGCCATCGCCAACAGGAGCGGGCACCGGGATCCCTGCTTCTTTCATCTCGTCATACAACGAAGCGATCTCGAGGTTCTGCTGCTTAACCTCGTTTTTGGCTTTCGTGACATTCGACTTTTCCCGGACGCTTCCGAGGCTAGGCAACAGCATGGCGGCGAGGATGCCGGCGGCGGCGACGGCGACGAACCATTGGATCAGCGAGCCGGGGATCGTGGGGAAGGAGATCGGCTCAAAAGGCGGCGGGGCCTTTTTCATCCCCCGGAATTTCGCCATCAAGGCGAGTCGGCGCTCGGCGCCGAGATTCAGGTCTTCGGCGAGGACGGGATCGTCGCCGCGGAGTTTTTCGAGATCGTCGCAGCAGCCGAGGAATTCGCCGCGGCAGGAGTCGCAGGAAGCGAGATGCGTGAGGATCGGCTTGGCGTCGAGTTCGGTCATTTCGCCGAGGGCGAGGCGGATGAGGAGTTCGCGATCGGGGTGGTCGAGGTTTTTCATGGCAGGATCTCCGCGCTGAGATGGGAGGCGAAGCGGTCGCGCAGTTTTTTCAGGGAGCGGTGGAGGATGACGCCGACGTGGCTGGGATTGAGTTCGAGCCGGTTGGCGATTTCGTCGTAGCTGAGGCCGGATCGCAGGCGCCAGCTGACGATGCTGCGGGCCGGATCGCCGAGTTCATCGAGGGCGATGGCGAGGGCCTCGTCGCGGCATTTTAATTCCATCACCAGGTCGGGCGCTTCGGCTTCGGCAGGCGAGTCGATCTTATCCTCCTCGCGAGCCTTGTTCTCGAGTTTTCGTCGTCGCAGCAGGTCGTAGGCGCGGTGCGAGGCGACGCGGTAGAGCCAGGCGCGGGGAAATTCGATCTTGTCGCCTTTTTCGCGGACGGCGGCGTAGCGGATGAAGGCATCCTGGACGCAGTCGCGGGCGGACTCGAGGTCGCGGGTGATCGCCTTGGTGTAGGCGACCATACCCGACTCGTGTTCGGTCAGCAGATCTTGCAGTTCTTGGTGGAGGTCGGATGACAAGGGGAGCTCTCCGGCTGGGGTGTATCCGCTACCGAGACGCTTGGCGAGGCGGTTATCTTACAATGCTGCCGAAAAATCTCGGAAGCAAATTTTTCTCCCTCATCCCATGATTTTTCTGATCACAAAATCAGTCTAAACCACATAAGTCGGCACCCAATTTGCGTGTGATTTGCAAGGTATCACCTAATACCCCCCGCTCATTTCAGCTGAGCGGGGTTAGTTTACGCTTGTAAGGAAATCTCAGAACCATGATTTACCTATTGATGATACTTCTGGTAGCGGCCATGCTGCACGCGGTGCAGCGGCAGCGCCGCGGCCTGCTTTTTGCCGGCATTTTGCCACCCGCCCTGGCGGCTCAGATTCTGGCGGCCATCTGCCTGATCTTGGTCTTGTACAAAATCATTTCCGTCTTCATCGCCAAGAGCCCAGTTGATCCGCATGAAGTCCACGCTCTTTCCTGTGAATCCCTCGCCGTCGGCGAACTCTGCGACTTGGCCGTGAAGGAAGCCGCAGGCGAGAAAATCGCGGTGATCTGCGCCCCGAGCGAAGTCAGCTCTTGGATGAAGACCCATGCCGCCCGTCTCAGCGGCGCCCAGTTCGCCTTGCGCGACCGCAAGACCGCCCGCTTTGTCGAGCTGGATAACAACCACGGTGGCGGATGGAAGTCGCTGGAAGCGATGAATACCGCCTTGCTCAGCTGCATCGATGCCAAGGCGATCGTCATCCTCAGCGGCCTGCCCAAGGACGCGGAAAATCTCGAATGCTGGTCCGAGCTGCAAGGTAAGATCCTAGTCTATCGAGGCAACACCAGCGCCATCGACGTCCTTCACGAAGCCAAGATGCTGAACGCTTTCTGCACCATCAAACCGAAGACCCGGATTCTTCCCGATACCGATCCGAAACTCGACACCAAGACCAATCTCGACCGCTATTTCATCTTCTTCCTGGAGAAAAATTACGAGCAGATGCGCGAACAGTTTGCCACCCTCTTCCCGGAGCCGGAAGAAGCGCCTCAGCCCTAAGAGTTAAGAGTTCAGAGTTAACCCCGGAGCAAATTGCGGCTCCTCCTATCCCGGCATAACCGAAACCCAATTAACACCATAAATTTCATTAGCTCGTTTGGTTTTGGATTTCGGCCTTTTGCAGCCCCGAAGGGGCGACATGATCTCAGCCCGGGGTGGAGCCGAGGCTAAGGTCAGGCAGCCCCTTCGGGGCAAGAGAACAAGCTCAGAGTTCTCATAAAGGCGACATCTGCTGTTGCATTTGAACGACTGGGAGACCGATGGCCGCAAGCTGCAGCCAGGTATTCAGCTCTTGCCTTAATCCGCCTACTGACCAAAATTCTTAACTCTCTTTCGGGAGTCAAGAGTTCTTCGTTTTGAGCTCCAGTTTGTCGTCCCGGCTTCAGCCGGTGTATTCTGTTCCGAACGCAATTTGAGCACAACAACCGGCTGAAGCCGGGACTACAAACCATGAACTCATGACTCGCGAGACTCTATAACTCTTAATTCTTAATTCTTCACGCTCTCAGCACCAGTCGATCCCAAAGAGCGAGATTGGCGAGCAGCCAGAGATTGCGGCCGGCGCACTGCGCTTGCAGAGCGGCGGGCTGGCACCAGCTTTTCAGGAAGGGGGATTCACTCACTTCGCGGCGCAAAGCCACCGCCGATTCGCCCTGCAACCAAGACTCAAAAGGCACCGGGAAACTGGCCTTGGGACGTTTAATGATCGCCGCCGGCAGACGCGGAGCGAGGGCGCGACGCAAGACCGCCTTGGTCTCCAAGAAGCCGCGAGCTTGCGCTTCTTCCGCCAGCCAAGGCGACATCATCGGACCGCCCTGCCAAAAGATCTTCATCTCGTCAGGCAGCGTGAAGGCGTGTTCGACCAGGCGGTGATCAGTGAAGGGGACCCGAGCTTCGACTGAGGCCGCCATGGTGCAAGCGTCGACCCGCCCAAGCAGACCTTGCAGATTCACCTCGGCCATGAGATGGAGACGGCGATCGAAGGGACTCAGCTCCGCGCGAGAATTGAAGAAGTCTTCATACCAGGAGAACACCGCGTCGTCGCTGTCCAGCCGCTGCCAGATTTCGGGACGCAGCAAGGCAGCTTTATCGCCGGGGCTGATCCAGGAGGTGGTAGTGAAAAAGTGGTCGGCGTCGTTCCAGAAGTGCGCCCGGCCATAACGCGAGAAGAGCTTCCAGTGCAAGAGGCCGGAGGGGTCTTCGGTATCGGGCGAATGCGGTGCCCGCTCGAAGTCCCAGGCCGAAGCCAGCGGTCCGGCATAACCGCCATAGACCTCGTCGCTCCCCTCCCCGGTGAGAATCACGGTGCAGCTTTTCCGCGCCGCAGCGGCGAGGCGCCAGATGCTGATTTCATTTGGGGTGGAGAGCGGCAGGCCGCGCTCGCGGATGAGATGCTCCCAGCCGGAGAGAAAGCTGTCGGCGGCAAGGGTGACGGTTTCCATCGGCGCCCCGAGTGATTCGGCCATCTGGCGAGCCCAGGGCTCTTCGTCCTCCCCTTCTGTAGCGCGGGCGCAGAAGGCCGGCAGTGGGCGTCCGCCGGCCTTGGCGGCGGCGAGGCAGACGGCGCTCGAATCGAGCCCGCCGGAGAGAAAGGCACCGACGGGGACATCGGAAAGCAGCCGAGTGCTCACCGCTGCGTCAAGGTGGATCATCGCCTGTTCCTGGGCAGCTTCCCAAGAGACCTGCGGCTTGTCCGCCGCAGCGACTCGCGGCAATGCCCACCAACGACGATGAGAAATCGTGCCGCTGTTCCGATCGAGACGCAGGAGACAGCCAGGCTCCACTTGCGACAGCCCGGCAATCAGGGTGTGGCGGCCCAGCGAGGTGCGGCAGGTGCCGAGGTAGTGCGACACCCCGACCGGATCGGCCTCGGGCGGACCCTGGCGCCAGATTTGGCAGGCGGCAGCAGTGGAGGCAAAGGATAAGGCGCCGTCCTCGACACAGTAATGAAGCGGCTTCTCGCCGAGACGGTCACGCACCAGGAAAAGCTCCTCGCGGCGGCTGTCCCAAAGCGCAAAAGCAAAAAAACCCTGTAGACGCGGCAAACAGGCTTCGCCCCACTCGAGCCAAGCCGCCATCAGCGTTTCAGTGTCGCAATGAGTCCGAAATTGATGACCCCGCGCCTCGAGCTCCGGCCGCAGTTCGAGGTGGTTGAAGATCTCACCATTGTAGGATAAAAGGGCGCTTGTCGCGAAATCCGCCCAGGGTTGCTCTCCTCCCCGAGGGTCCAGAATCGCCAGTCGTACATGACCGAGCACCCAAGACTCACTTTGGCACAAGCCCTGCGCATCTGGACCCCGAGACGCTAAGCTCTTGAGTATCCTTCCGACACGGTCTATCTTATCGACCCGGAGGAAGGAACTGGAGAGAAGAGCGAATTGACCGGCAATACCACACATGAGAAACTCCCTTTGGATTGAGACTGATTAACGGCTGACGCAGGAGCGGTGCCAATGGACATCAAGAAGGTGATTGATCGAGCCGACTGGCCGATTGCAGCTGGAGTTTTCCAGGCTGTGGCGCTCGCCTGTCTGACCTGGGTCTGGTATGGCCACTTCCGTGATCCAGATGCCAACGGCGGCCGCCTGATCTATCTCATGACCTGCGCCAGCTGCTTCCTGGTGCCGACGCTGCTGTCGATCATCCTGCCGCGCAATAACCCGATCCGCTACACCTTCTGCCTCACCGGCTGCCTCGCCTATGTCTGGCTCATCCCCTTGACCTCACTTTCCTGCGGCCTGCCGATTCACATTGCTCTCACCGGCACCATGCTTTTCACCTCCGCCTGCATCTGCCTCGCCCCGGCTGACGGCGCCGTCGCCCTTTTGATCAGCTCGGTCCTGATGGCGGTTTTCCTCCCCTCAATCGTCGGTGACGAAGAACTGAAAAAGCAGTCCCTGCTGATGGCCCAGGCCTTTGCCGCCGCTCTCGCCCTCCTCTGGCGCCTCCTCTTGATGCGCATCATCAGCGCCTACATCTTCGCCCAATCGCGAGACCCGGCCATCGAAGAAGAATTGCGCAAAAAAGTCGCCGGACTCAGCGCCGAGCGCAAACTTCTGCGCGATGAAATGGCGACTCACATCGTCGAGATCAACCAAGTGCTGTCGGAAGCGAAGGGCCAGAATCAATCTCCCGGCCCGGCCAAGATCGCTAAGGAGTCCCGTTCATGAGCTCACGCCGCGACCCAGATCCACTCGATGTCAGCGATGCCGCCGCGATGAATCGCGTCCTCCGTCATCGCCTGCGCAATCACAGCGCCGGGATGAAGATGACCCTCGGCCGCATCCAAGACGCCCTCAGCGCCGCCGGCTCACCGCTCGCCGACCGCTGCGTCCTGATGCTGTCGGAACTCGACAATCTCGAGCAATTCACCCGCCGCCTCGACCTCGCTTTCGGTATCCTCGCCGATGCCGAAGCCTCGACCTTGCTCGAAACCGTCTCCCGCTGCCGCCGCTACTTCGTCGAAAACTTCCCCTACTGCGATTTCGTCATGCAAGGCGAAGAGGCTGATGTCCGACTCGTTGATGGCCCCCTCCTCCTCACCAGCCTGAAAGAGCTGCTCGCCAACGCCGGCGAAGCCTGCTCCCTCGATGGCCGCGTCAGCTTCGAATGGGAACTCCACCAGGGCCAGCTGCGCTTCGCCATCGGCAACTCCTGTGACAACCCCATGCCGAGCGACATCCCCCTCGATCCGCCAAAACCTTTCCGCACCACCCGCGGCCGACATGACGGACTTGGACTTGTCATTGTCCGCCGCGGCGTCGATACTCTCGGCGGTAAGCTATCGATCACCCAGAGCCCTGACCACACGGTCCGCGCCGCTCTCACCCTTCCCTTGGAGACCCCATAATGCCTAAGCCCCGCGTCCTCATCGTCGAAGACAACGCCCTCGTCAGCCACGCCATCCGCGACATGATCGTCGAGGCCGGCTATGAGGCCGAAGTGGCGGAGAACGGCCGCCTCGCCGATAAGATGGTCAAAACCGGCAAGTTTCCCCTCGTCCTCCTCGATATGATGCTGCCCGACATTCCCGGCGAGAAACTCCTCAAGGCCTGGGAAAAATACGCCGGCATGGCGGTCATCGTCGTCACCGCCCACGGCGAGGTCTCCACCGCGGTCGAATGCCTGAAACACGGCGCCGTCGACTTCCTCGTCAAGCCGGTCGACAAGGAGCGACTCCTCGCCTCCCTCGCCTCGGCCCGCCCGGCCGACAGCGTCAACACCAATCCCTCTGCCCCGGCCCCGGCTCCCGCCGCCGAATCCAGCGCCCCGATGGCCGCCAACATCCCGGTCAACCGCGCCGTCGACCTGGTCTTCACCAGCAGCTCGATGCGCCGCACTGTCGAAATCGCCGCCCTCGTCGCCCAAAGCGACTTCTCCTCCGTCCTCATCACCGGGGAATCCGGGGCCGGTAAAGGCATGCTCGCCCGCACCATGCACAAGCTGTCGAACCGCGCCGGCCGCCCCCTGGTCGAAATCAACTGCTCAGCCCTGCCCGCCACCTTGATCGAATCGGAACTCTTCGGCCACAAAAAAGGCTCCTTCACCGACGCCAAGGAAGACAAAGTCGGCCTCTTCGAAATGGCCAACGGCGGCATCGTCTTCCTCGATGAAATCGGCGATATGGACGTCAAGCTCCAGACCAAACTCCTCAAAGCCATCGAAGACCGCAGCATCCGCCGCGTCGGCGATGTCCAGAATATCAAGATCGACATCTCCATCGTCGCCGCCACCAACGCCGATCTGCTCGTCATGGTCAAGGAAGGCAAGTTCCGTCTCGACCTGTACCACCGCCTCAACGTCATCCCCCTTCACATCGAGTCGCTGCGTCAGCGCCGCGAGGACATCCCGCTGCTCATCCAGCACTTCCTCGACATCTTTTCGCGCAAGTTCCGCCGCAAGGTCACCGGCTTTACTCCCGGCGCCATGGCGCGCCTGATGGAATACGAATGGCCCGGCAACGTCCGCGAACTCGCCAACGTCGTCGAACGCGGCTGCATCCTCACCCGTTCCGAGACCATCCCCGAAGACTACCTGCTTCTCCCCTGTTCAAGCACGGCTCCCGTCCCCGCCCAGGAAGAGGAGATCACCACCCTCGCCCTCATGGAAGAACGCCTCATCCGCAGCGCCATGCGCAAAGCCGCCGGCAACAAGGGCGACGCCGCCAAAATCCTCGGCCTGCACCGCTCCACCCTCTACAAAAAACTCGAGGACCTCGGCCTCCTGTAAACCAGAAGACTGAAGTCCAAAAAACGATCCGGAAACTCAGGCTGCCGGATCGTTTGCTTTCTTCTGTCACCCAGTGATTTTAGGCTGGCTAGAATTCCATCATCCCAAAAACCGTGACTGAACTGGTTTGATCTCAAATTCTGTCGACCCCAAAGGCGTTTCGGATCTACAACATTTTATTGGACAGTAGATTGCGTCGTCATTTGGAGCAGAAAATCGGGAAAGGGCCAAGGAAAACCCGGTGTTACGGCTTGTCCCTGCAGGAGCGCAGCGACGCCAAGTCATCCGGGGTCTGGGGACTTGTCCCCAGGCGGGGTGCGGGGCGGCAGCCCTGCCCTCCTCGTTCGGCGCCGAAGGCTTCGGTTCCGGCGAAGTCGGAGTAGGATCATCTGACAGCCGTCGATTGCGGCACTA
>JAYTMY010000013.1:0-8984 GCA_043748535.1 Lentisphaeraceae bacterium
CCAAAACCATTCGTCTGACCTCGGTCCGCAAGGCCAAAACCGCTGTCAAGGAGATCGCCTAATGGATGATAGCATGTGCAGAATAGTGTATAGAAACAATGATCTTGAGTTTTTCTGCAACTTCATTTTCTGGGTTTTACCGCTTCGATTAAACCAAGTGGTGAGCAAGTAAATTTGATTTGGCAGACTGTCCTCTAGTCCGAAATCCGTTTTATACACGGTTTGGCCACGAAGCTCCTCCTTTTTGATGCCGCCACCGAAAGCAGAGTAGGTGCCGATCGTATTGACATATTGGCCTTGCCGATCCGGATTGATCAAGAGACGCTTAATGCCGACCCAAGCAAATACTGAACTGGGAGCATTTTCCCCAGTAAAGGAAAAATAATGAATACCCTCAGGGATTTTTTTGGCAATATAACAGTAGGCGCCGCACAAAACAGGTTGGTCACCATCAATACTGACATAATAGGGCTTGTCACTGCCGTTATCTATGTAGACATTGGGGGCCGCGGCCAAGGCAGAGTTCTCGGACAAAATGGTGAGTGCAATATGGCGATTGACAGCTGCGTCTAAACAGAAAGCTACAAGGAGGGGTTGCGCCAGACCAACGAGAGAGCGTCCCCATAAAGGCAAGCGATGAACAAGAGTCGCGAGGTTGATCAACCCGGCAACGGCAAGAACCACGAGGAGGCTGAACTCAATGCTGCCGAAACACATCCACATCACTGCCGAAAACATTGGCCAAGCACCGAGTCCCCAGGCCCAGGTGGGTAGGCGGCGACGCAGCGTGGCGACCTTGCCGTCGATGCGCAGCACTGGGTCGCCGCGCCGCGGCACTGCGATCTCTATGGCACATTGGGTGCCCTGGTCGTTCTCGAGTTGATAATGGCTCTCTACAGGCAAGGCTTCGCCATCGAGATGTAGCTGCACAGTGTCTTGATCGACGATCAGCTCCAGTCGTTGCTTGGCGAATTGCGGGTGTTTGATGCGAAAAATCATCTCGATCTCCTTACGATAGCTAGGGCAAGCTAATCAGTGGGGGCATGCATACAAGGAGATTGAGTTTCCTGTGACACAAGATGCTGAGCGGCGTCAGTGGCGGTGACATGGCCGTCGCGGCAGAAGAGGCCGCGATTGGCGAGGCGGTCTATATTGGGGGTCTTGATGTCCTTGCAGCCGGTGAAGCCGAGATCGCCATAACCGGGGTCGTCAGCGAGGATGACCAAAACATTGGGGGGCCTTGGGCGCGGCGGGCTTGGCTTCTTCTGCGGCGCCGAGGCCGAGGGCGCTGCCGAGGAAGAAGGCGAGGAGGGGATGACCCTGGTTTTGCGATCCCCGCATTCCGCCGACCCGCATCGGGTCGCACAGCGTTAGCTCGAACACTGTGCGACCCGCAAGGGGTCGAACGAATGAACAAGAGCAACATTGGCTGTCTTGGATTGGATACGCGTGGTCCCCGCTCCCATACGGTAGCTTGCGTTCCGCGTCGCGGCCGATACCATCTCGTGTTTGCGGCGGATGTTGTCGGCTAGGCCTTCTTCGTCGAGCGAGGCGACCCTGACGGCGTAGGTGCGGCGGCTTTTTTTCTCGATGCCTTCGTACTCCTTGAGCAGGTCGGGGCGGGGGTCGAGGAGGAGATCTGAAATTGAACTGGTTTCAGCTGGCCGCGAGGCTGCTGATCTTGCTCTGAGCCCATTCACTCAGGGCCTGCAGTTCGAGTCGGCTCTCAGTATTGAGGTTGGGAGATTTGGCGAGGGCCTCGACTTGAATCATGAAGGTTTTGAAACGGGTGATTTTGCTGCTCGCAGAAGATTTCTCGTCGCCTTCTACCAGCTTGGTAGCTTGATCATAGAGGGCCATGAAGGAGCTGGGACGAGCCAGATCGCCGCCGGCAGCTTTGTAGAGGACTTTCAGTTCCGGGCCTAATTCCGGATCGCTAACACTTAAGTCCATCAGGATCTTGAGCCGGTTCTGGGCGAAGGCGGGACGAAGGGCGGACAAGGCGACCAGTTTACCCGCGCGCAGCTTGACGAGCGAGAGCAGTTCGGCACGGAATTTCTTGCCTTTTTCCGAAATTCTCACGGCATCGCGAGAGAAAGTCAGAGCGTCCTTCAGTTCTTCCGGGGCGCTGAGATCCTCGACTTTTCCGGCGACGGCATCGAGCATGTCGGCACTGTTTTTGCAGGACGTCCGGTAGGCGGCGATCAAGCCGCCGGCGCGCTTGCCGAGGAACCAGCCGCGCTTGGTGTTGCCGTGGATGAAGAGATTGTGTTTGCCGATGGCAAGGGTGCTGCCGACATTACCGATGAAGTAAAACTCCTTCTGGCAGAAGGAATCGCCGACGTTATTGCGTTTGCCGCCGATGTACCAGACTGGGCATTTGTCCTTGTCCGGGCGGTTGCACAGCTCGAAATACCACGACCAGTAATCCATGAATTCGCGGTAGCCATTTTTGTCGTTGAGCGCCAATGCGGCGGGCGCAAACAGCATGCTCATGACGCCGTTGGTGTGGGTTTCCCGAGCTTGTTTGAGGTGCGCATAAAGATAGCCGGCGGCGGCTTGACCTTTGGCCTTGTCCTTACCGCTGATCGACATGGCCACGACGAAGGCGGCGGTGCGCGAGTAGCTATCGAATGGGTTGCTGCCTATGCCGTAGCCGATGCAACCTTCGGAGAACTGTGAGGCCAGGCAATGTTTATAGCCTCGTTCAAAGGCCTGGGTGTCGTAGGCGACGCCGCATTTGCCGATCAAGGCCCAGTCGAGGAGGATGTGGGCGGTGATGATGTTCATGCCGTCGCCATTGTAGCCGACTTCGTAGCCGTGGCCGCTGCGGCCGTTTTCATTGATCCGCTTGACCAGGTCCTCACTGATCCATTTGATCCCGGGCAGCACCGAGGTGTCGCCGGTGGCGAGGTAGTACTCGCAGAGATAGGTGCCCATGTAGCAGATCGACCAGGAGGATTCCTTGGCCTGCTCGAGCTCCTGGCAGAAGCGTTTCGCCAGAGCTTTCAGCAGTGTCGCATCCTTGCGATCGCCATTGGCGAGCAGGCAGAGTCCGCAGGAGGAGCTGGTGACGTAGCGATGCCCCCAGACGACGTCGGGGCCGGCGCTGTCGCGCAGATAGGCGCAAAAGTGCTCCAGCATCAGATCGGTGCGAGGGCAGTTTTCGGGATAGTTTTTGGAAAATGGCCGCAAGGCCGGCAGTGGAATTTTCAGGTTCAGTGTCTGGCTGCCGCGTTTGACGCTGAGAGCCAAAGGAGTTTTGCTTTTCAGACAATTTTGGATGCCGTAGCCGAGTCCTTCTTGCGGGCCTTTGCCGCCATCGAGAAGCTCGATCGTCGGTGCGTCGAATTCCTTGCCGTCGGCCCCCAGAATCAGGTCGCCGACCTGGACACCGGCACTGGAGAGTAGGCCGCCTGAAGCCAGGGCGGTGATGGTCAGGCCTTTCTGATTGTAGCGGTAACTGCCCATGCCGCCGAGGATGCCGAGGCCCATCAAGAAGGGATTGACATCCCGCGAAGCGCTGGTGCCGTCGGGTCGAATGTCATCCGGCCACTTCGCTTCATCGGGCATTTTCATTTCGCCGGAGCTGTCGGCAGCTCTAGAAGGGAAGGAAAGAGCAGTCGACGCGGCAAGAATCACGTTGAAAATCCACTTCATGGTCGCTCCTTGGGAACAGCTGTAAGTCTGATGTCTGAGCGTTTTTAATGATTGCGACTCGCAGGTCCAAACATGCTCAATGCTTACAGAGTTCGCGGCACCGGAGGCAATCTCGCAATTTTTTTGAATTCCGCCCGCCAGCCGTAAGGCGGAGATCTTTTACCGGGATAGCGCAGGATTGTTTGAATTCCTCGGCGGCACCATTAGCTTTCTTATCCTATGCCATCTTATCAAACAGAATCTGGACGCGGCGACATCGTCGGTGTCTACCTCCGACAAGTCGGCGACATCCCCCGTTTGTCGACCGAGGAGGAGCTCCATTGGGCGCGCTCCTTCGTCGCCAGCCGCGATCAGGTTCTGCGACTTATAACTTCTCACTCCAACGTTTTCTGGAGCCTCCTGCGTCAGCGTCTTGATGCTGGCGACATGCGCCTCAGTGCCGGGGTTGACCACCTCGTCTCGGCCTTGGCGCAAGCGAGTGACGCCGCTGAAAAGCTGAAGAAGGAAGGTCAAGAGGAATGGCAGATCTTACGCCCCTTGGTCGAAGGCCGGGTTTTTGAAGCTGCGGTCAGCTGTCGTTTCGGCGCCGAGCTCCTGGCCGCCTGCATTGAGCAGATCCGCCCCTTGGCACCGGAGCAAAGCACGGCCGCTCAGCAGTTCCTGCAGCAGATGGAGGCAGCTTCCCGAGCCATGGTCGAGGGCAATCTCCGTCTCGTGGTGTCGATCGCCCGCCGCTACAGCCGTTCGCAAGAACACTTCCTTGATCTGATCCAAGAAGGTAACATGGGCTTGCTGGCCGCGGTGGAACGCTTCGACCCAGCGCTCGGCTACAATTTCTCGACCTACGCCACCTGGTGGATCCGTCAGTCGGTCGGCCGCGCCCGTCAACAAGTCGGACGCACCGTCCGCCTTCCCTCGAACATGATCGCCCAGATTTCCTTGGTCCGCAAAGCCGAGCGCCGCCTCGTCATGGCCAATGGCCAAGAGCCGAGCGACGAAGAGATTTCGGCCGAATGCGGCCTCAGTGTCGCCAAGGTTCGAGCCCTCAGCCGGATGGCCCAGCAGACCGTATCTCTGCAGGCTTCGGATGAAGATAAATCGGAATTCGGCAGCTTCGTCCCCGATGACAACGCCGATTGCCCCGATGAAGTCGCCGATCGTTCTTTCCTGCGCCAGAGTCTGAATGAGAGCCTCAGCACCCTGAGCGATCGCGAGCGATTGATTTTGCGTCTGCGTTTCGGCATGGAAGACGGCCAGTTTCATACTCTCGAAGACGTCGGAGCCCGTTTCGGCATCAGCCGGGAACGGATCCGCCAGCTCGAAACTACGGCACTCGACAAGATGCGCGCGCCCGAGCAGGCTCATCGCCTCGGTATGGAAGCTCGCTGAGTCGTTCGAAAAGCCTGAATCGGCATTTCTTCAAAAAATCTGCGTAAATGACAGATGACGGCAGATAAATCTTGAAATAATCGCCAAAATCGAGCGTAATACTTGTTCGTACCGAGCCTCCCATCAGCGGGCAGGCCATCGAAACCGACAGGTCTTAAGGAGTGCTCATGGCTTTTCTGGCTCAAGATGCGATTGGAATCACCTGGACCGGCGATGGCAGCTGCCATGCGGTTAGAATCCACCGCCAAGGCGATCGCCATCTCGTCGTCGGGACTTGGCAGGGGAAGGCGGAAAATGCCGCAGCTCTGCCGGAAACCCTTCGTCAAGGCTGGCTGGCTTTGTCCGCCAGTTCCGATTCGGTCCTCCTCTGCGGTGGCTCCGAAGCGGTTTTCGCCATCGCCGACCAGGCTTTGCCGGAGATGCCGGCGGCGGAAACCACCCAGGCCCTCGAACTCTCCCTCCCCCGCCTTTTCCCTAGCTCACGGGATGAGCAGGTCTGGGGCTGGTGGCGCCCGGCAGGATCCGCCCTCCGCGTCGTCTCGATGCGCCGCAGCACCTGGGAACACTGGTGCGACGCCTGTGTCTTGCTCCGGCCGGATCTCATTGTCCCGCCCGGCCTGCTCTCCGATGTCGTCGCTAAAGGCGTCTTCCCTCTGGAGAAAGAAGGCGATGGAGCCTTGTGCCTGGTTGCCGAAGAAGGTCGTTTGGTTTCCTCTTGGTGCGACGCCTCGGACTACCTCGGCGCCGCCACCGCTGCCGGCGTAGACTTGGGTGAACTGGCTCAATCTCATGAGCGTGAAGCCTGGGCCCCCGCCCTTGCCTTGGCCTTGGCTGGCACCGCAATTTCGCTCGGCAGCGCCGCCCGCGGCCTGCCACCGGTGCCGCCCCTGCTCCGCCCGAAGCGCTACCAGGCTCTCAAAGTGCTCACCGCCTGCTCCTTGATCGCCTGCGCCCTGCTTCTCGCATTCCAGGGTCTGCGCATCTGGAACGCCTCCAGCGAAGCCAATGATCGCCGCCGCGCCAAGGTCGCCGCCATCGAAGCGGATATCCGCAACCTGAAAGCCGATCCCGAACTCAGCCTCGCCCTCGATAGTCTCGATGCCGAGCTGCGCGACAAGATCGAAAAAGTCCCCTCCTCCCGCGCCCTGATGCATGACTTCACCGTCGCCTTGCCGGACGCCTATTACTGCAAAACCCTGCGGATATCCGCCGGCCGCCTCGCCGCCACGGTCTTCTCCCCTGCCGGTTCTCAGCAAGAACTCTATAACGCCCTCAAGGCCTCTCCCAAACTGGATGACGACATCACCCTCAACCCTAACCCGCAAGGCGGCTCCTGGTCGATCGAAGTCAAGCCCGTGTCCGATGCCACACCTGTCACAGCTGTCGCTGGAGCTGCCAAATGAACGCTGAACAACGCCGCACCGCCTCCCTCGGCCTGGGCTTCCTGGCGCTCCTCCTCGTTCTCGCCTGGCAGGCGGGCTTCTTCAAGAGTTCAGGAGGCGCCTCAGCCGGGATTACCCAGCTTTACGCCGCGGAAAAACGCCTAGTCACCGCAAAAACCCAACGCAAGGAATTCGAGCAACGCCTCAACGCCGCTCAAACTGCCAAGTCCTGGGCCTGGAGCGTCGACGCCAAAGGCACCTCCCCCCGCAGCGAAATCCAACAAGCGCTCAACCGCCTGGCGAAACGCGCCAACCTCGAAGCCACGGTCAACAACGGCGTCGAACGGGCAGTCAGCGGCTGCGAATATCTCAACCAGGCCGACTTCAGCGTCCAAGTGGTCGGCTGCGGCGCTCCCGACCTGCAAAAGCTGCTCGACCTCATCGACGAACAGATGCCTCTCCTCAGCGTCACCGAACTCAGCCTGATGCGCAACGAAGGCAAAGCTGCCTCCGCCGGCGAAGTCGGACTTCGCCTAAACGTCCGGGCGATCATCATGAACAACAAGGCAAACGCCATTTTCAACCCCTCCGAAGCCAAGCCGGCACGCAGCGGCAAGTCGCTCAAATGAATCGCCCCCTAGCCATGGAGTTTTGACGATGAAAAGCCTCCTCATCTGCAGCGCACTCGCCAGCACCGTCACCGCCAGCGGTATTGCCTTCTGGGCCGCCACATGGAAAGCCCATGACAAAGAAACCGTCAACAAGGACGTGGTCATCAACATACCGGAGACAGCTCCCTACTTCAACCGCGGCCCGAACATTGATTCTCAGGTCCTCGCCGAACGCCCGCTGTGGCGCGACGACCGCCGCCCGGCCCCGGAAAAAGTCGAAGAAGAACTCGAACTCGACACCACCCCGGTCAACCTCGAGCTCGTCGCCATCGCCGGCAGTGACGACGGCAAAGGCTTTGCCTTGATCGCTCAATCCGCTGCCCCGAAAGACTCGCGCCGCCGCGGCCCTCCCGGTGAGGGCGAAGCGCCCGCTCCGCGCTCGCGCAATCCCGGCGTCCTCTATGCCGTCGGCGATGAGATCCCCGGCACCGGCATGAAGGTCGCCTCGATCTCGTCCGACACGGTCAAACTCAGCGGCAGCAAGCCGCAGGAGTTAAAAATCGAGTGGACCTCGATCTCGGCCAAAGCCCGCCTCGATGTCGCCTTCAAAGAAGCCAGCACCCGCAAAGTAGAAAGCAATATTCTCGGCGCGGAACCCATCCGGATCAAAAAAGGTGAACCCCAAGACCAGGCCCAACCTCAGAAATTCGGCGGCTACACCGCCGATGAGTTGATGCAGCTGCGCCAACAAGATCCAGATAAATTCAAGCAGGTCGTCAAAGAGCTGCATAGCGGCGAAAAACGCGACAAGGGCAATGAGCAAGAAGGGAATAATCAAAACAAGCAAGAAAGCCAAGGCGGAAGAAACGAAAGCGGCAATGGCAATGGCAACGGCAATGGCAAGGGCAAAGATAAAAACCGCTAAGCCCAGCCGTCGATAAACAGCTTCTTTCCCCTGAAAATCTCATCAACCGCAGTCCCAAACGAAACAGGTCGACACAGCATGCGATACCCCCTCACCACCGCCGCCTCCCTTCTCTTCCTCGCCTCCTGCGCCGCGAATAAACCCGTCGTGCCGCCACCGGCCGAAGCTGCCATCGAGCTCAAAAAACCGAATTACGGCATTCTCGAGATCGGTCCCGCCGTCGAGGCCGCCGCGATGAAAATGCCGGAACGCGCCGGAGCCGCCGAAGGCAAGCCCGCGCCAGTCTACCGCCGCCTCGCCGATCTGATGGAAGAAGTCGAAGCCAAGAAGCCGGAAGGCTCGCGCCGTGACTTCAAAGCGAAGATCAAATCACCCAGCATGGTCGGTCAGTCAATCACCGACTTCCTTGCACTGATGGCAGCCAAAGACCAGCTCGACTTCTCCTATGTCGTCGACCCCGGCGTCAAAGGCAGCGTCACCATCAACTCGGTCAGCCAACCCAATCTCGAAGTGCGCGACGGCTGGCTGCAGCTGGAATCGGTGCTCCTCCTCAACGGCGCCTACGCCGCCCCCGATGCCTCCGGCGCCCTCCAGATCATGCCCCTCGCCCGGATGTCGCGCGACATGCGCATCTCGCCCTTCACCGCCCAGTCCAACGTCGCCGCCGAAGTGGTGTCGCTCGCCCGCACTCCCGCCGCCGAGGCCGTCGCCAACCTCAAGCCCTTCCTCAGCGAAGGCGCCACCGCCGCCGCCCTGCCGCGCTCCAACGCCGTCCTCCTCGTCGACAACCCCTCCAATGTCGCCCGCATCAGCGAGCTGCTGAAGCTGATGGACGGCCAGGCCGAAGGCGGCTGGCCGCAGATCTCCGTCCCCTGCCGCGAAGTGCCGCCCTCGAACATCGCCGCCGAGCTGCAGAACATCATGCCGGTCCTCGGCTTCCCCTTGGAAATCTCCGGCCTGGCCACCAGCACCGGCGCCCCCGCCGCCAAAAACGAAGGCGCCGCCGTCCGCATCGCC
>JAYTMY010000014.1:0-6526 GCA_043748535.1 Lentisphaeraceae bacterium
ACCGCAGCAGCGCAGGACTTTCCGCGACCCTTTCAGGGTCAAAAATCATAACTCATTCCAACCCAGGGTGTCGCCGATGCGGCTCAACCCTGGGCTAAAATCTGAAACCCCCTTTGGGGTCAAGCAACAGTTGAGCTCAAACAAGTTCGACAGCGGTTTTTAGGTTCAAAGGTTCAAAGGTTGAAAGGATTAGCTGCAACAGCAACACCAAAGGACTATGCAGCAAAAAGTTCGGCCGCCATCTCCGCCAAGCTTGGGCTCTGCTCTTAGATTCGTCATTTATATTTGCTTCTCAAGTATTTGCGTTTCAAACTCTCAACCAGGTTCCATTCCTCTGCTGCGGTTTTTAGGTTGAAGGCCGATCTCTGAGGATCAGATGTATTTCAGGATCGACATCTCGTTGCTCTTGGCGATCATCTGCATCGAGGCTTGGAAGGAGGTCTGGAGCTGCGACAGCTCCATGATCGACTTGCTCATGTCGGTGTCCTTCAGCAGGCTGATCTGTTGCAAGTTGGTTTCCTGGACGGAAATCAAAGTGCTGTTCTGTTGCTCAAACCACTGTTGGCGAACGCCGTTGGAGGAGATCCGGTTGATGACATGGTCGAGGTTGGTTTCGAGCTGCTTATGATCGAGGATATCGACCTGGACGCCAGTTTTCAGGATATCGCGCATTTTGATCAGGTTGGCAAAGAGGTCGACGCCTTTGTCGGTGGCGATGAAGGTGCCGTTGGTGCCGGCGGCGAGGTCACCGTAGGGAACGACGGAACCGTGATCGATCTGGGTCTGGCGGCGCTCGGTGGAGGCATCGGCATTGCTGGTGACGGTGGTGATCAAGCCGCTGACCGGGTCGCGGGTGGCGGTGAGGGGCTCATCGGCATCGGTACCGGAGAAGAGGTAAGTGCCGGCGTACTGGGAATTGCCGGTTTGAAAGAGTTGCTCGATCAAGGCATCCATCTGTTCGCCGATGTCTTTGCGGGCGCTAGCCGGTATGGTGCCGTTGTTCGATTGGGTCACCAGTTCGAGGGCCTTCTGGAGGGTATCGACACTGTCCTGCGTGCGTGCCTGAGTGGCGCTGAGCCAGGACCCTGCCTCGGTGACATTGCCGGCAAATTGCTTGGTTTCTTCATTACTGCGCTCGATCAAGGCGGATTCTGAGGCGTCGGCAGGCGCTTCCGAGCGCGAAATCCATTCCCTGCCGGAAGAGATCTGCAGCTGTTTCTGGCTGTAGCGCGACTGGGTTTCGAGAACCCGTGACGACAAGTTGTCGTACTGAGCGCCGGTGCTAACGCGGTTCATGGCTGGCCTCCGTGAGGGATGGGAAAGGGATAGACGGCGGCGCTCATCGCGGCGGCCGCGAGTTTGGCGCGGCAGTAAAGGTCGGCTTCGGCGATTTCGGCATGCTGGCCGATGTCCTTCCAGTATTCGAGGATGGGGAAGGCGCCGACTTTCTGATCAAGACTGCGGGCCTGATTCATCAGCGACACCATGTCGTAGAAACGGCCCTTGGGAATGAGGTCGATGACGGCGGGATTGACCATGTAAATCCCGGCGTTGACGAGGAAGGGGATTTCCGGTTTTTCATCGATGCCGGCGACGCTGTGGCTGTCATTTTCGAGGCGGACGACACCATAGGGGATGCGATAAGAAAAGCGGCGGACGCACATGGTGATGGCGTTGCCGGACTCCTGATGAAAGGTCGAAAGAGCGCGGAAGTCGAGCTCAGTGAGGAGATCGCCGTTCATCACCAGGAAGGCATGTTGAGGGCGAGGATCCAGCAGGGCCAGGGCACCGGCGGTGCCAAGAGCGGTTTCTTCTTGAACGTAGTTGACATGTAAGTCATGAGACTCGCCGGCGCCGATGTGATCGCGGATCTTGTCGGCGAGGTAGCCGACGGTGAGGACGACATCTTTGACGCCATTGCGGCGGAGCTTACCGAGGATGTCGTCGAGAATCGTCTGATCGCCGACTTTGAGCAGGGGTTTGGGGGTGTCTTGCGTCAGCGGCATGAGACGTTGGCCGCGGCCGCCGGCCATGACGACGGCTTCGGCGACGCCGTCGTCATCGAGGCGATCCTTGAAAAGCTCAAGAGCCACGGGGCGGCCGTCTGCATCGACCACCGGAACCTGGCGGATCTTGCGAGCGACCATGATCCGCAGAACATCTTCGTTGGTGGCTGTGATGCCGACGCGGATCGGATCGCGAGTCATCACTTGATCGATCGGGGTGTCTAGCGAGGCGCCACTGAGGAAGGCGCGGCGGATGTCGCCGTCGGTGACCATGCCGACGAGAACGCCGGAATCATTGATGACCAAGGCGCATTCTGCCTTCATCGCCCGCAAGGTCGCGGCGAGGCTCGACGCGGGAAAAACCATCGACGAGCGAAGCAGATCACCCTGCACCTGGGCGGTCATAAATCAGCGTCCGGGGCGGCCGCCGACGGGCTTGCCGGGGCGGGTGCTGAGGTTTTGCAGGGCCTTGAGGTAATTCTGCAGGCTGTCGCCGAGATTGCCGAGGCTGCTGCCGAGACCGCTTTGAGTCTGATTGCGGGTACTGGGGTCTTGAGTCTTCTGGGTGTTCATGATCAGATCTCCTGTCGAGCTGGGGTTTTGCAAGAAGCGGGCCAAGGGAATTAAGAATTAATTGTTTTAGACCATGCCAATGACGGTCTGCATCATCTGGTCGACGATGGAGACGAATTTGGCAGAGGACTGGAAGGCGCGTTGGTATTCGAGCATGTTGGTCATCTCCTGCTCGACGTTGACGCCGGAGCGTTCATCGATGATGCTCTTGAACATTTTCTGCGTGCTCATTGCGGTTTCGAGATTGGCTTGAGCCCGCGAACGTTCGACCGCGATGGTGTCGACGATGCGGTCGGCGCGATCGACAGGGGCGTCGTTGCCGAGGTTGGCCGAAGGTTTTTGCAGAAGATCCCACATCGCCAAGGCGTTGCCGCCGTCGCCGGCGTTGCTGGCGTTATCCGCGGCGGCGACGAGCGAGCCGTCACTGATCAGGACTTTCATCTGGCCCGGCACGGTGACATCGAAGATGGCTGTGCCCGCGCCGCCTTTTTTGTCGAAACCGGCGGCGTGCTGAGTGTTGATGATGGTGGCGAATTCCGTCGCAAAGGAATCCGTGTCGGTGATCTTGCCCTGGATGTAGTTATAAGCGTCGACCAAGCCGGACATCTCACCCAGATCCTGGCCTACATCTGAGCTGTCGCTGGCCCATTTGAGCGAGGCGACATTGCCGGTGACATCGGCTTGTAAAGTATCGGCGACCGTGGCACCATTGACGAAGTCCTTGCCGTTGATCTGGACGGAGTAGCTGCGGTCCTGCTGTTCGGAGACGGTGATGTTGACCAATTTGGCGAGATCGCTGACGGCGCGGTCGCGGTCATCGCGGAGCTCGATGGCGAGCTGATTGTTGTTTTGCCAGAAACCGAGTTCGACTTTCGAGATGCGGTCGTTGAGGTCGGCGATGCGGCCGGCAAGCGTGTTCGCCTCGACCACCTGGTCGGGCAGGGCTCCGGCAGTGGCGGAAGTGGCGATGCCGTCGCGGACATCTCCGAGCAGACTGTGCTGCAGATTGAAGGCGGAGGCGACGCGCTCGGCGTTGGCCAGGAAGGTCGAACGGTGGACGTCGCTTTCCGGGTTATTGGACAGGCTCTGCAAACTGCCGGCGAGTTCGCTGATGGCGCCGGTGAGCGGCGAGGCGCCATCGCTGGAAACCGCCGCCTCAGTCATGCCGAGATAGCGCTCATATTGCTCTTGATAGCCGCCTTCCATGATCGAGTTGCGCAGGTTGCCTTCGAGGGCGACATCGAAGCTGCGGACGACGTTCTGGACATGAACGCCGGAGCCGAGCTGCAGGTTGCCTTTGTTGAGGGGGATGTTCTCGTCGACGGTGGCGGTCTGGCGGTGGTAGCCGGCGCGGTCGGAGTTGGCAACGTTGTTGCCGACGGTGCGGAGCTGGACCTGACGGGTCATCAGGGAGCTTTCGCCGATCCAGAGGCTGTTGGTGAGTGACATGGCCTGGTTCCTTTATCCGGCGCAATCGAGAAGACGGGAACCGCCGCGAGCGCCGAGGCGTCCCGCTTTGTCGTAGACCCGGCGGCCAGGGCTGCTGGCGGCGCTGTTGGCAAGGGCGCGTTCAACCGCCCCGAGATAGCTACGGGCGAGCCCGTAGTTGACTTGTTCGCGGATGCTGACGCGGCCGATCAAGGCGCGCAGTTCGGCGCGGGCGGCGGGCAGCTCGGGAGTGACGATGGCGCCGCCGTCGATGACGCGTTTCCAAACGCCGGCGAGCTGTTCGAGGGCGGCGGCGCGCTCCTGCTGCTGGGCGAGGAGCTCCCAGATTTCCTGGGTGCGGCGATGAATGAGGGCAGTCTGCAGATTGTCGGCCGCTTCCAGAAGGAGGGCCGCGGCGTGCCAAAGACGCTCAGCGAGACCGCCGACGCGCTGCACGGATTCCGGAATTTCGAGCGTGCTCATGACTGGCCTCCCTGCTGCATTTTCAGGCTTTGGTAAATGGCGTCGGCGAGGCCACCGTCCATGTTGCTGGCGACGTGCTTACTGAGTTGCTCCCAGGCCATGTCTTTCCAGGCGCCGCTGCTCGCCTCTTCTTCATTGTCGGCAAGGGCCTTGGCGCTCTCCATGCCCTGTTTCAGCAGGGTGCCGGTAAGGACTTCCTCGAAATTCTTCGCCACCTGGCGAAGCTGGGCATCTTCCTTGTCGGTGCCGCGGAGAATGGCGCCGGAAGAAGGGCTGGAAGCGGTGATGATCATGGTCGGACTCCTGATTTGTAATTTCTTATCATGCAGGGGCCGTGCCAGCGGGAAAACAGAGAAGTTCCATGAGGACTTACGGGAATTATTTTCCCTGAATGAGCGCGGATGAGGAGTTTCATGGAAGCCAAAAACGGAACAAGAAAGCCGCGACCCGAGGATGGGTCTTGATTTTTCAGGGGATGAAATTTCTCAGAGCTTCATTCCTGCAGCCCCGAAGGGGCGACATGATCTTAGCCCGGGGTGGCGCCGAGGGACGAGGCGCAACCCCGGGTAAGGATAAACTGAATCCGAGCCCCAGCGGGGCGATGTGAAGATTCGGGTCGACAATCAAATTCGAACACCGCCAAATCGGCGGTTTCATGCCGCCCTTTCAGGTCTCGAATCTTTCGCACTGAAACCTGGGGCTGCGCCTCGTCCCTCGGCTGCGCCCCAGGCTGAGATCAGACTGCCCCGCTGGGGCAAAAAGCCGCCATCTGGCCTATGGAACTCGGCACAGAGCTCTATTTTCACAGCAGTCGCTGCAATTCCACCAAGGCCCGGCGGCCTTCGGTGGACAACTCGATCGACTCGCTGTTGACGTAGGTGCGGATGTGCTGGTCGAGGACCTCTTCCGACAGCTCTTGGGCATGGCAACGGATGAACTCGGCGAGCTCCGGCTGGTCGCGCCAGGGACGGCTCAGCGCCAGGTCGACGCTGCGGCTGAGGGCGGCGCTGAATTCCTGGCGGAGCGACGCGGGCAGATCGCGTCGAGCAACGATGCAGCCAAGGGGAATCGGCAGGCCGCTTTCCTCCTCCCACCAAGCACCGAGATCGCGCACCAGGCTGAGGCCGTGTTGCGGGTAGGTGAAGCGGGATTCATGGATGATCAGCCCAGCTTCCGCCTCACCGGCGGCAAGGCTAGGCATAATCGCCGAGAAGATCTTTTCCGTCGGACGGAAATCCCGTCCGAGAAAGCCGCGCAGGAGCAGGAAGGCGGTGGTGCTGCGGCCGGGAATCAAGATTTCGGACTGCGCCAAATCTGCAGAGGACTTGGGCTGACGCGCCACCAGGAGCGGGCCGCAGCCGCGCCCCAAGGCGGCGCCGGCGGCGAGGATCTCATGCGTCGCGTCGAGACGCAGCGCCTCGGCGCAGGAGACCTTGGCGAAATCGACCTCGCCCGACGCCGCGAGTCGATTCAATTCGGCGATGTCGCTGAAGCGCAGCTCGAGACGATCCCGCCATTGCGGATCCCGCAAAAGGGCGTGAAACATGAAGGTGTCGTTGGGGCAGGGAGAGATGGCGAGACGGAGCATGGGCAAGCCGGGGTTGTCTTTGCCCGACAATATAGCTCCCTACGGCAAGTTTCCGTTTTTGAAAAATGCGTGCTTTTGCATCATCAAAACCAGACTCGCACAGCCGCAGACCCAGAGCAGTCGGTCCAAGGCCGATAAATGCCACGCCAGATCGCGCACCGAAAAACCGTAGATGAGAAGAAAGAAAAGATGGCTGCCGAGCAGAATCGTCACGGCCAGGACTTTTTGCGCTCTCAGCAAATCCCGCCAGTGCCAGACGAGGCTGCCAAGGACGATCAAAAGAACTGGCCCAGCTCCATCCCAGTCGGATTTGAGGAGACGCCACAACTCGGCAAAAGTCGACTTCAATTTCAGAACACCTGACCCGCACCCCGTATTTGTGCTGAAGACGACTTGACGGCGGGAAAATGAGATGATACCTCCGGGCTTGTCTAGAGTCCACAAAAGA
>JAYTMY010000015.1:0-25697 GCA_043748535.1 Lentisphaeraceae bacterium
GCGCCAGGGGGCTGGCGCGCTCCCAGGGAACAAAAACAGCCCCCGTCCGAGGACGGGGGCTGCGGGAGCTAGGGTTTGCGCAATCCGCGAGGATTACCTGCCCATGCCGCCCATGTCGTGGTGGCCGCCGCCGCCGGCGGGAGCCTTCTTCTCTTTGATCTCGGTGATCAGGCACTCGGTGGTGAGCATCAGACCGGCGATCGACGCGGCGTTCTGCTGGGCCGAACGGGTGACTTTCTTGGGGTCCAAGATGCCGGCCTTGATCATGTCGACGTACTCGCCGGTGGCGACGTTGTAGCCGTTGTTGCCAGTGGCTTCGCGAACCTTGGCGACGACGATCGAGGATTCGCCAGCGGCGTTGTCGACGAGCTGACGCAGGGGCGCTTCGACGGCGCGGGCGACGATTTCGGCGCCGAGCTTTTGGTCACCGGTGAGGGTGAGCTTGGCGAGGACGGACTTGGCGCGGATGAGGGCGACGCCGCCGCCGGCGACGATGCCTTCAGCCACGGCAGCGCGGGTGGCGTGCAGGGCGTCTTCGATGCGGGCTTTTTTCTCTTTCATCTCGGTCTCGGTGGCGGCACCGATGTTGATGACGGCGACGCCGCCGGCGAGCTTGGCGAGGCGCTCTTGCAGCTTCTCGCGGTCGTAGTCGCTGGTGGTTTCGCCGATTTGGCGCTTGATCAGCTGGATGCGGCCCATGATGTCGGACTGGGCGCCTTTGCCTTCGACGATGACGGTGTTGTCTTTGTCGACGCTGATGCGCTTGGCGGTGCCGAGGTCGGTGAGCTTGATCGACTCAAGCTTGATGCCGAGGTCTTCGGTGATGCACTTGCCGCCGGTGAGGATGGCGATGTCTTCCATCATGGCTTTGCGGCGGTCGCCGAAGCCGGGGGCTTTGACGGCGCAGATTTGCAGGGTGCCGCGGAGCTTGTTGATGACGAGAGTGGAGAGGGCTTCGCCTTCGACATCTTCTGCGATGATGAGGAAAGGCTTGCCGGACTTGCTGACTTCCTGGAGGAGGGGGAGCAGGTCGTGCAGGGCGGCGATCTTCTTCTCGTAGATCAGGACGTAGGGGTTTTCGAGGAGGCACTCGCGGGTCTCGAGGTTGGTCGAGAAGTAGGGCGAGAGGTAGCCTTTGTCGAACTGCATGCCTTCGACCACTTCGAGGGTGGTGTCGATGGTTTTCGATTCTTCGACGGTGATGGTGCCGTCGTTGCCGACTTTTTCCATCGCTTCTGCGATGATCTTGCCGATGTCGGTGTCGCCGTTGGCGGAGATCGAAGCGACCTGGGCGATTTGCTCGTTGGTTTCGACTTTGGTCGAGATCTTGGCGAGTTCGGCGACCATGGCTTCAACCGCTTTGTCGATGCCGCGCTTGAGGTCCATCGGGTTGGCGCCGGCGGTGACGTTCTTGAGGCCTTCGCGGAGGATGGCTTCGGCGAGGACGGTGGCGGTGGTGGTGCCGTCACCGGCGATGTCGCTGGTCTTGCTGGCGACTTCGCGGACGAGCTGGGCGCCCATGTTCTCGAAGGGGCACTCGAGGTCGATTTCTTTGGCGACGCTGACGCCGTCCTTGGTGACGGTGGGGGAGCCGAAGGATTTGTCGAGGACGACGTTACGGCCCTTAGGACCGAGGGTGGCTTTAACCGCGCGGGCGAGTTTTTCGACGCCGGCGAGGAGCTTGCGGCGGGCTTCTTCATCGAAGATCAGTTGCTTGGCCATGTGGGGAATTCCTTGAAATTTCGTTGGGTAATCTTGAGGTTTTTTTCGTCCCCTGGGAGCGCCGGCAGCCTGCCGGTTTGTTCCCTGGGAGCCGGCATCTTGCCGGTGTGTTTCGTTCTGGGAACTCGTTCAGCTCATGGGAGCCGAGCTCAACCGGCTGGCAGCCGGCGCTCCCAGGATGAAACTCACTTGGTGATGACGGCGAGGATGTCGGACTGGTTCAGAATTTTGAATTCTTTGCCTTCGATTTTGACTTCGGTGCCGCCGTATTTCGAGGTCAGGACGGTGTCGCCGACTTTGACGTGGAACTCGATGCGCTTGCCGTCTTTGTCGACGCCGCCGGTGCCGATGGCGATGACTTTGGCTTCCATCGGTTTTTCTTTGGCAGCGTCGGGGATGAAGATGCCGCCGATTTTGACGTCGTTTTCAATGATGGCTTCGACGAGAACGCGATCGCCGAGGGGCTGGACTTTGGACATGCTTGCTATCTCCTGGGTTGGGGTTGGGTTTGGGATGAGGAATTAAGAATTAAGAATTAAGAATTAAGAATTGAGCGAGGGGCCTCACTTAGCCTTTAAGTCATCAACGAGGGCGCGGAGGGTCTCGGCTTGGTAGCGAGCCTTTTCGAGCTCTTCTTTTAATCGTGCCACTTCTGGATCGGGGGCTCGATTGCGGCGACTGAGCAGGAAGCAGCCGATGATGAAGCTGGCGCCGAGGATGGCGCTGCAGATGTAGAGGCACTCACAAGTTCTTGAGTGCAAGTAAATTTCATTTGCGACGTTCATGCTTGCTCCTGAGTTGCGAATGGCTTGGCTTCATACGATCGGTCTGATCCGACCGATCGGACCGATCTGGTTTGCGTGAGCCGCAATTTGCGGCTCACGCAGCTCAGGCCTTACTTGTCCTGGAACTCGGCGTCGATGACGCCGTCGTCGGACTTCTTCTTGGCTTTGGGGGCCTTGTCGTCGCAGGTGCCGTTGTCGCAGGCTTGGCCGGTGCCGCAGTTGCCGGCGTCAGCGCCGGGGGCGCCTTGCTGCATGAAGGGAGCGAGCTCTTGCATGCGGCCTTCGAGTTTGGCGGAGAGGGTCTTGATCTCGTCGAACTTGTTGCCTTCGATGGCGCCGCGCAGGTCGGCGATGTCCTTGTCAAAGGACTCCTTGACTTGGGCGGGAACCTTGTCGCCAGCTTCTTTGACCATTTTTTCGATCTGGAAGGCGAGGCCGTCGGCCTTGTTCTTGGTCTCGATGTTCTCACGCAGGACCTTGTCGGTCTCGGCGTTGGCTTCGGCTTCTTTGACCATGCGCTTGATCTCTTCTTCCGACAAGCCGGAGTCGGGCTTGATGGTGATACGCTGCTCTTTGCCGGTGCCTTTGTCCTTGGCGATGATGTGAATGATGCCGTTGGCGTCGATGTCGAAGGTGACTTCGATCTGGGGCTGGCCGCGGGAGGCGGGGGCGATGCCGTCGAGGCGGAACATGCCGACCTTTTTGTTCTGGCTAACCATCGGGCGCTCGCCTTGGTAGACTTGGATGTCGACGGCGGTCTGGTTGTCGGCGGCGGTCGAGTAGGTCTCGGTCTTTTTGGTCGGGATGGTGGTGTTGCGCTCGATCATCTTGGTGAAGACGCCGCCCATGGTTTCGATGCCGAGGGAGAGCGGGGTGACGTCGAGGAGGAGGACGTCATTGACTTCGCCCTTGAGGACGCCGCCCTGGATGCCGGCGCCGATGGCGACGACTTCGTCGGGGTTGACGCCGCGGTGCGGCTCGTGGCCGGTGAGGGTCTGGGCGGTGGCGATGACCTTGGGCATACGAGTCATGCCGCCGACCATGACGACTTCGTCGAGGGTGGAGGCGCTGACGCCGGCATCTTTGAGGCAGTTTTTCACCGGGGTGAGGGTGCGCTCGATGAGGCTGTCGCAGAGCTGTTCGAGCTTGGCGCGGGTGAGGGTCTGGGTCAGGTGTTTCGGGCCGGAGGCGTCGGCGGTGATGAAGGGCAGGTTGATGTCGGTGGAGGTGGCGGAGGAGAGCTCGCACTTGGCCTTTTCACCGGCTTCTTTGAGGCGCTGCAGGGCGAAGGCGTCCTGCTTGAGGTCGACGCCGTGTTCTTTCTTGAAGTCAGCGACGAGCCACTGGATGATGGCGTCGTCGAAGTCGTCGCCGCCGAGGTGGGTGTCGCCGTTGGTGGCTTTCACTTCGAAGACGCCGTCGCCGAGCTCGAGGACGGTGACATCGAAGGTGCCGCCGCCGAGGTCGTAGACGCAGATCTTTTCTTCTTTTTTCTTTTCGAGGCCGTAGGCGAGGGCGGCAGCGGTGGGCTCGTTGATGATGCGTTTGACGTCGAGACCGGCGATACGGCCGGCGTCTTTGGTGGCCTGGCGCTGGGCGTCGTTGAAGTAGGCGGGGACGGTGATGACGGCTTCGGTGATGGTTTCGCCGATGTAGGCTTCAGCGTCTTTTTTCAGCTTCTGGAGGATTTTGGCGGAGATTTCGGGGGGCGAGAAGACCTTGCCGTTGGCTTCGACGTGGGCGTCGCCGTTGGCAGCGCGGACGACTTTATAAGGGACGAGTTCGATTTCGTGTTTGACTTCATCGAACTTGCGGCCCATGAAGCGCTTGACCGAGTAGACGGTGTTCTTGGGGTTGGTGACGGCCTGGCGTTTGGCGGCTTGGCCGACGAGTTCTTCACCGGACTTGGTGAAGGCGACGATGGAGGGGGTGGTGCGGTTGCCTTCCGCGTTGGGGATGACTTCCACTTTGCCGTTGATCATGATGGCCATGCAGGAGTTGGTGGTACCGAGGTCAATGCCGAGGATCTTGCTCATGGGGGGTCTCCGGGGGGGGGTGTTGGGTTGTGTGTGAGAAATCTTTAGCACGGACTTTCACCCGGCTTCGTAAATGGCATCTATGTATTTGATTTGGAGATGATTAAAAAAATATCCGGATTTTCAGCGGCAATTCAGATTCGGGGCGCTGGGACAAATTGTCACAGGGCCGGGCGACAGGCTGGCGCAGGGGCGGGTTGCGATGGGCGCGAAAAATGGAATTCGCTGAGAGCATTTAGATGAAGCCATTGTTTCGTCGCGGAGCGACTGACGAAATGGTAGCCGGGGCTTTCAAGCCCCGGTGATTCCGACAGGCCACCGGGGGTTCAAAACCCCCGGCTACCATCCTCCGATCGCTCCGCGATGTCAGGCGGAATCGAATGCCTCCACTCCATATGACTCATCGCACGCGACATGTCACGAAATGCAGCCGATTTGCGCCTTCACGGCACGACGCTAAGGTTCCAGATCATCTCAAAATCCTTGCCATCGTTGGTCCAGCTCAAGGTGAGGATCCAGCGTCCGGGGGCGAGGCTGTCGGCGAGGACTTGCGAGCCGTCGGTCGCGGCGGCGAGTTTGACTTGGCGATCAAGCTTGGCGTCGGAGGGGCGTTGTAACTGAGCTTTGCCATTGAACGCGGAGCCTGGCTTCACCGACAAGCTGATGCGGCCATGTTGATTCAGGATCTGCGGTGCGGCGGTGCCGAGGGCTTCGGCGCGGGCTCGGGCGTCGAGGTTTTTCTGGAAGGCGAGGTCGGCGGCGTAGTAGTCCTTGCGCACCAGCTCCGGTTGCTGGCAGAGCATGCGGGCGACGTTGACACTGATGAAGATCATGAAGGAGATCATGACGACGACGACGCCGCCTCCCCAGATCAATCCGGCACGGCGGGCTTCGGGGCTCATCTCAAGGGTTTTGGCAGCTTTCATTTGGTGGCACCAGGTTAGGGAGTTGGGAGGGGGTCAAGATATGATTCGGCTGACTGTTTTTTCGTGTCTTTCGTGGTGAAATAACGACCTCATTTTTCGGGTCCGAGGAATCGGGTCGAAACGGTTTCGACGATGCGGCCATCGGCGTCGGTGAGGGTCACTTTCAGATTGATGCGTTCGCCGCGCTCGTGGCTGCAGGCGGCTTTCGGCAGGGCGATGAGCAGGGTGCTTTTGGCTTCTTGACGAGCCTTGACCGGGAAGGCGGCGCATTCGACCCGGCCAAGACCCTTGATCTTCGGGGTGAGCATCAGGTCGTGGCCGCTTTTGTTGAGGACGCGCATCTCGTAGACGTTGAGAGCCTCGTCGCCACGGAAAATGCAGGTCGAGCCGCGCATCCGCAGGAGAGTCGATTCGGTGTCGCTGCGGGCGATGGCGAGGAGCAGGGTGACGCTGCCGAGGATGGCGACGGCGACGCTGTAGAAGATCACTCTGGGCGTGATGTGGAAGCCGCGGCGTTCCTCGATCATTTCGCGCGACTTGAAGCCGATCAGGGCGGGTGGCTTGCCGATCGATTTCATCACTCCGTCGCAGGCGTCCATACAAGCGGTGCAGTTGACGCATTCGAGCTGCGGGAAGCCGTTGCGGATGTCGATGCCGGCGGGGCAGACCTGGACGCAGAGGCCGCAGTCGACGCAGTCGCCTTTCGGCTTGGCCGGATCGGCTTCGGCGGCTTTGCGGGCGGCGCCGCGAAGCCGGGGTTCGCCGCGGACCTCGTCGTAGGCGACGCCGACGGTGGCCTTGTCGATGAAGACTGATTGCAAGCGGGCGTAGGGGCAGAGGAAGGCGCAGAGCTGTTCGCGGAAGAAGGTGAAGTGCCAGAAGAAGACACCGCTGAAGGCGAGGACGGTCCAGAACAGCGGCCAGTCGTGGGCCGGCGAATTGGCCATGAGAGAAAGCAATTTGTCGCCGCCGACGACATAGCCGAGGAAGACATTGGAGAGCAGGAAGGAGAGCATAAAAAAGATGATCAGTTTGGCGACGCGACGGAGGAGGCGCTGGCCGCGCATCGGTTCATGGGCTTGTTTGCGTTGCTCTGGTGCGTCTCCTTCGATAAACCACTCGATGCGGCGGAACATCATCTCAAGGAAGATCGTCTGTGGGCAAGCCCAGCCGCAGAAGACCCGTCCCCAGACCATGGTGAGCAGGGCGATGCCGACCAATCCGGTGATCATGGCAAGAGCGAAGAGGTGTAAATCCTGCGGCCAGAAGCAGCTGCCGAAGAAACTGACGCGGCGCTCGAAGATGTTGAACATCAGCATTGGTTCGCCGTTGATCTTGATGAAGGGGGCGGCGATGAGGAAGCTGATTTGGAGGAAGGAAAGCCAGCGGCGGGCATGGGTGTAAAAGCCCTTCGACTGACGAGCGAAGACCCAAAGACGTTTGCCGTCCTTGGTTGCGGTGGCCGCACAATTGCGGAAGTCGTCGTTGGGTTCGGACACGGTGAGTTGATTCCTAAATTCGGAGGGGGTTCCAAGAATTCAGACAGCAGAGGAGAATAGGAGGCGTTAGGAGGATTGACTTAACAATTTTATGGAGAGGAGTTAAGAAATTTTTAACGAGGTGAATTCATCCGTTTTCGGAAGTTTTTTCCGGCGTGCATTTCTTGGGCGCCTGGCAGTCCTCTGTCGCTGTTTTGTTGGTTTGTTTCACCTCCCAGGCTTGACCGCGGGGATCGAAGTCCATCAACTTGGAGACCCGGTCGCCGCGATCTTTTCAAGCTCGAAGGTGGCTTCCTCGGGCTGCGTCGTTGCGGATTGGAGCTTGAGAAGAACGAAAACACCAGTACCTGTGGGACCAAAACCTGAGGAGACTGAATCATGAGCGGCATGGACACGAACGAGAAGAAGAAGACCATCATTGTCGGCATTTTTGCCGCGATCATTCTACTGGCTCTCGCCGCCTTTCTTGTTTCTCAAGTGATGTGAGGTTTCTTCGACCCCTTCAGGGTCGGAAATCATACATCCTCTGACCCAGGGTGTCGCCGATGCGGCTCAACCCTGGGCTGTATTCTCCGACCCGCTTCGGGGTCGACTTTAAACTTTAAACCTTAAACTTTAAACTCGTGAGCTCCCATGGCCCGCCCTCCACGATTGGATCAGTCCCTTTCCCGCTTCGGTTATTGTTCGCGTCGCGAGGCGGCGGGCTTCATCAAGGCGGGCCGCGTCTGCCGTGGGACGCTGATTTTGCGCGATCCGGAAGAGCGGATCGAACAGGTCGAGCTGCTGGTCGACGGCCAGCCGATCCCTTTCATCGAGCGACTCTTGATCGTCGTCAACAAGCCTCTAGGTCTGGTCTGTTCGCATGACGAAAAGGAAGGTCCGGCGATCTACGACATCCTGCCTGAGCAGTGGCGTCGCCGCGACCCGCAGGTCTCTTCGATCGGGCGACTCGACAAAGACACCTCGGGCTTGATCCTGATCACCGATGACGGCGTGCTCAACCACCGCCTCTGCTCGCCCAAGCATCACGAAGCCAAGATCTACGAGCTCGAGACCGACCGCGCCATTCCGGTTTCGTCGATCGAGCTCTTCGCCAGCGGCACCTTGGTTTTAGCGGGCGAAGACAAGCCCTGCCTGCCGGCGACCCTGGAAATCACTTCTCCGAAGCAGGCTCGCCTCATTCTCACCGAAGGCAAATACCACCAGGTCCGCCGCATGCTCAGCGCCGTCGGCTGCACCGTGATGAAGCTGCATCGTTCCCAGCTCGGCAAGTTGACGCTTGGCGATCTCGCGCCGGGTCAATGGCGGGAAGTCCGAGTGGATGAGATTTGAGCGCAGAGCGATTTTTTGACCACGTAAGCCTTAAGCATTGAGCCCAGCCGGCAGGATGCCGACGAGCCCAGTGGGGAGCAGCCTTAGAGCTCAGCCCCCCAAATGGCCTCATTCTTCTTTCCGTGTTATCCGTGTTTTCCGTGGTGGAAATTGGTTCAATGCGGAGCTGAGCGGCTGAGCACCGAGATCAAGGCGGTGCAGGCGGTTTCGGTGCGCAGCACGTGGAGGCCGACGCAAAGGCCGTCGACGCCGCGGGCTTTGAGGGCGGCGATCTCTTTGTCGCTGAAGCCGCCTTCGGGCCCGACGAAGAGGGCGAGGTCGCCGTAGATCTCGCCGAGATTCTCGACCGGGCTGTTTTCTTCCGGCACGGCGCCGTAATAGGAGTGCGCGGGAGCGTTCGCCAAAGCTTTGTCGAAGGCGATCAAGGGGATGAGTTCCGGCAACCAGGGATTGCCGCTCTGTTTCAAGGCGGCGACCAGATCGGGCTCGTAATCGTCGGCAGTCTTGTCGGCGGGGCGTGAAACCGAGCGTTCGCAGTCGAGCAGGACGATGCGCCAGACGCCGAGTTCGACCGCTTGTTTGAGGATCTGGGTAAGAAGCGAGTTTGCGGGCGGCGCAACATAGAGATGCAGCTTCATCCGCGGCGGCAGAGCTTGTTGACGCGAAGTGATCTCGGCCAGGACTTCATCGCGTCCGGCACCCATACGCGTCAAGGCGCGGGCGACACAGCCCTTGCCGTCGAGCAATTGAATCTCGTCGCCAGCGCGTCCACGCAGGGCGCGGAGGAAGTGGCGAGCCTCATCGCGAGGCAGTTCGACGCTGCCGCCGAGGGCGGGGATTTGGGGGACGAGGAAGCTCGGCATGGGGAACCTATCAATTAAGAATTAAAAATTAAGAATTAAGAATTAAGGGAGCGAAGAATTGCGGGGTTATTGGCATAATTTCCTCCACAATAAATCTTTTGTCGAGTTGCCATAGCAATCTTTGATGTCAGGATCGGCTCCAAGCTGCATTAAAAGTCGGATAATGTCAATGGATCCAAATGATGCCGCTAAGGCTAATGGAGTCGTGTTGTAGTCGCCACAAGCATTAATATCCAAGCCTTTCGCAATCAAAAATCGGATTTCATCTTCGTTTCTTCGTCCAACTGCCACATGCAACAAGGTGTCATTGCAAGAGTTTTTGGCATTAAGATTGACTCCAAAGAACTTGCCTCTGCACTTAATGCTATAGCCCTCTTCAGCTTGATCCAATAATCCAGTTAAGTTAATGATTTTTCTTGCGCTCATGGGTGCTCATTCTTAATTCTTAATTCTTAATTCTTAATTCTTAATTTTTTAGATTTTCCATTCCTTCAGGCCTTGGGCGCTGAGGGCTTGGAAGACGGCGGCGTAAGAGCGGATCTGCTTGAGCAGAGAAGAGAGGCCGTTGCGGCGGTTCATCGACAGGTGTTGTGAGACGCCGGCTTTTTCGAGGGCGGTGGGGTCGACGGCGATGACCTCGATGGGGCTGAGGCCGGAGTGGAGGCGGCAGACGGCGACGCCGAGGCCTTTGGGGATGGTGGCATCGGAATCACAGGTGAAGCTGACCAGGCCGTCCTTGAAGGCGGGGACGAGCCAGAGCTGCGAGGTGCAACCTTGGATGCGGTATTTGTCGATCTTGAATTCGTTGGCGAGGGCGGCTTCGGAGCGGCCGAGGCGGATGAGGAATTCGAAGCGTTCGTCGGGGCCGGGAAGGGCGGCGATTTCTTCAAGAAGGGCTTTCTGGGAATCAAGCATGATGGCGGTTCCGGATGAGTTGCCAGGCCCAGACGCTGAAGAATTGGGCCGAGCCGATGAGGATGATGGTGGCGCCGGCGGGGCAGTCCCACCAGCTCGAGCAATATAGCCCAAGGATGCTGGATGACAGGGCTAATCCCGCGGCGACGGCCATCATCGAGTTGAGGCGATGACAGAGAAGTCTGGCCGTAGCGGCGGGGATGATGGCGAGGGCGGAGATCATCATCACCCCGACGGTGCTGAGTCCGGAGACCAGCGCCAGGGAGAAGATGAGCAGCAGAGCGAGGCGGAGCCGGTCCGGATTGATGCCGATACTCTGGGCATAGATAGGATCGGCGGCGGCCAAGGCCAGTTCTTTGCCGAAGGCGAAAAGAATGCCGAGACAGATACAGGCGGCGATGGCCATCAAGACCAGGTCGCGCGAGGTGACGGAGAGGATGGAGCCGAAGAGGATGTGCTGCAGATTCTGGAAGGATTTAACATGGTACAGAAGGAAGACGCCTAGGGCGAGCATCGAGGTGAAGACAACCATCAAAGCTCCATCTTCGCCAATGCGTCCCTTTCTTGCGACCGCCGCAATCAAGAGGGCGGCGCCGACGGTGCCGATCAAGGCGCCGAAGCGCAGATCCAGTCCCAGAAGGACCGCAGCTGCGACGCCTGGCAAAGAGGCGTGGGCGAGGGCGTCACCGATGAAGCCGATGCGCCGCAGCAGCACATGGCAGCCGAGCACCGCGCACAGCGGGGCGATGAGGAGCAGAGCCAAAAAAGCCCGCTGCATAAAGGCGTCTTGCCAAGGATCGATAAGCCAGTGCATGTGTTCAGTAAAGGTGGTAAAGAGGTTAGGAGTAACGAGGTAACGAGGAGGGAAGTTTGTGGCTCAATTCTTAATTCTAAATTCTTAATTTGGTTTAGGGTCCCGCTGCCGGTGACGGCTCGCGGAGAGTGACATCCTTGTCAACTCGGCCCATGTGCATGTGGACTTGGCGGTCGAAGTGGGTGTCGAGGTCATCGAGGTGGTGGGTGGCGGTGATCAGGGTGCGGCCTTCGGCGGCGAGGCCATCGAAGAGGCAGAGCATTTCGTGGCGGCTTTCGGGATCGAGGGCGTTGAAGGGTTCGTCAAGGAGGAGTAAGTCGGCTTCCTGGATCAGGGCGCGGCCGATGAGGGCTCGCTGCTGTTGACCGCCGGAGAGCTGGCCGATCTGGCGTTGCAGGAAGGGGCTGAGACGAAGCTTGTCGGCGATTTCGAGGACGCGTTGGCGGTCGCTGGCGGATGGGCGCTTGAACCAGCCGAGGTGGACATAACGGCCGCTGAGGAGCAGATCCATCAAGGTCATGGGGAAGGTCCAGTCGACGCTGGAGCGTTGCGCCAGGTAGGCGATGCGGTGCCGGCAGGAGTTTGGGCTGTGGCCGCCGACCAGGAGATCTCCCTCGGTGCGCGGCACGAGGCCGGCAATGGCCTTGAGGACGGTCGATTTGCCGCAGCCGTTGTGGCCGGTGAGGGCGAGGCGTTCACCGGTCTTGACGGCGAAGCTGACGCCGCAGACGGCGTGAATGCCGCCGGCGTAGCTGACGCAGAGACCGCGCAGGGCCATGGCGGCGACATCGCTGTGACTGTGGGTGCAGACGCCGGCTTCCTGACGTCCGCCGTAGGGCAAGATCATTTCAGGGCCTGGATCATGGTGCTCAGGTTGGCGCGGAACATCGCTTCGTAGGTGGTCGCGGTCAGGCCGAGACCGTCGCAGAAGAGCAATTCCTGCTTAATGCTGAGTTCGCGGGCGACAGTGGCGGCGAGCTTGTCGGGACCCGGAGCCTCGCCAAAAATGGCGGGGACCTTGTTGTCGCGGAGCTTTTGGCAGAGTGCCTTCAGGTCGGCAGCGGCGGGGTCGGGCGCTTCGGTGCTGAAAGATTTTAGGATGACGCCGACGCGGCGGAACTCGTAGTCGGCGGCGAAGTAGCCGAAGGTGTCGTGGGTGGAGGCGATGAGGCGGCGTTCCTTGGGCAGGACTTCGAGCTCTTTTTTGGCCCAGGCATCGAGGGCGGCGAGCTTGGCGTCGTAAGTCGCGAGGCGTGCTTGGTAGTAGGCGGCGTTGGCCTTGTCTTCGGCGCCAAGGACGGTGCAGATGCGGGCGCACATTTCGCGGGCTTTGGCGACGCTGTGGAAGGCGTGCGGATCGACCAGGGCGCCTTCATGTTTGTGGACGCAGCAGCCGTGGCAGGTCGCTTCGTCGCCGTTCTTGTCGAGGATGCGGGCTTCGATCGATTCGCCCACTGCGACCTGACGGGCGCGGGTGCTGGCGCCGGTGGCGGCTTTGCTGCACCAGTCATCAAAACCGAGACCGAGGGAGAAGATGACATTCGCACGTGCAAGTGCGCGAGCGTCACTAGGCACAGCCTCATAAGCATGAGGATCCATGCCGGTCTTCGCCATCACCGCGAGGTTAATTTTGTCGCCGCCGATTTCTTGCACCCAATCGCCGAGGATGCTGAAGCTGACGACGACGTTGAGCTTGTCGTTGGTCGGTTTGCGGCTGCCATCGCAGGAGCAGAGGCCGAGGAGAATCAAGAGGGCAAAAATCAGCTGAGACAGTTTCATGTCGATTCCTAGGTTGAATTGAGGATGGTGTTGAACTGCCAAGAGACTAGCATCGCGGCGCTGGGAATCAACAAATGCTATCGCGTTATCATTAGTGAAAAATCGCCCTCGTCAGCTTGGTCAAGGGTACTTGTCACTTCAGGAAGCCAGATGATAAGCTTAAAAATGAGTGTATGAATCTCCTGGGGCCGGGCTTTGGCTTGGTTTTTCGTTTAAATCTTAAAGACTTGTCAATTATAAGTTTAAATTGAGTCAAGGGGTCTTTTGGAAATTTCTCCGGGAAAAGTCTTGGGCCACTGACTTGCCAAGGAGCGGCAGTCTGACTAGTTTGCTTGCCCCGGAGGTGACTCCGGCCACGGAAGCAAGGAACGCATGAAAACTGACGGACAGAAAAGCTGGAAGCTGGCACTTGAAGAGATCAAGAGCCGGGTTGAGGTCAAAGAGTACGACATGTTCTTCGCTCGGCTGAGCTTGGATCAGGTCGAATCGGATCATTTCCGCGTGCAATCGAATCTCGATGGCTTCGCCTATCTCTGGTTCCAGAAGAACTACGAGACGCAGATGCTCAAACCGGCGCTCGAGAAGCATCTCGGACGCAAGATCAAATTGAGCATCCTGGAGACGCCGGAAGAAGAGAACGAGCCGCAGGTCGCGGCTCGTCAACAGCGTCGCAACGTGCCTGCCGCAGCCCCGGCCTACAGCGCGCCGGTGTCGGTGGCGCCGCCGCAGAATTTCAATCCCCGCTTCACCTTCGACAACTTCGTCACCGGCGAAGAGACCAAATTTGCGGTGGCCGCAGCTCGTGCCGTGGCGGAATGCCCGGGGCATGTCTATAACCCGCTCTTCATCTACGGTGGCACCGGCCTCGGCAAGACCCATATGATGCAAGCCTTGGCCCAGGAAGCACTGGTGCAGAATCCTCGTCTCAAGGTCGAATATCTGACCTCGGAAGAGTTCACCAACCGCTTCATCGAAGCGACCCAGAAGAAGTCGCACACCGCCTTCCGCAACCACTTCCGTTCGCTCGACCTGCTCCTCATCGACGACATCCAGTTCCTCAAGGGCAAGGCCGGCACTCAGGAAGAGTTCTTCCACACCTTCAACAAGCTGTTCAGCGGTCATAAGCAGATCGTTCTCGCCTCCGACCGCGCTCCGGCCGATCTTGATGGCCTCGAGAAACGCTTGGTCTCCCGCTTTGAACACGGCCAGATCGTCGATGTCTACGCTCCCGACTACGAGACCCGCGTCGCCATCCTGCGCCAGAAGCAGCAGACTCAAAAACTCAAGCTCTCGAACGAACTGATCGACTTCATCGCGCAGAATGTTCGTTCCAATGTCCGTCGTCTTGAAGGCGCCTTGACCCGCGTCGTTTCCTACGCTTCGGTTGCCGGTCGCGAACTGTCGCTCGAAGACGCCCGTCGTCAGCTCGCCGCCTTTGTCGAAGAAGAAGCTCCGGTCAAACGCGTCACCATCCAGGTCATTCAGCGCCGTGTCGCCGAACATTTCGACGTCACCCTCAAGGATCTCCTTGGCAGCCGCCGTCCGGCCAACATCGCCTTCCCCCGCCAGGTCGCCATGTATCTGTCGCGTGAGCTCACTGGCGAGTCCTTGCCCAGCATCGGCGATAGCTTCAATCGCAACCATGCGACGGTGCTGCACGCGGTCAACACGGTGAAGAACCGTTTGACCGACGACGAGACCTTGCGGAGCTCGATCATCTCGATCAAAAATTCTTTTCAGAATTCGCTCAGTAACGGTTGACAGATCGATAAAGGCCAGTAAACTCTGGCCCGTTCCCGCAAGGGAGCAAAGCCAAACCTCCGGGGAATTAGCTCAGTTGGCTAGAGCGCTTGCATGGCATGCAAGAGGTCATGGGTTCAAGTCCCATATTCTCCACCAAATCACGAAGGCCGTCCGCAAGGACGGCCTTCTTGTGGCTCAAGTCAGCCCAGAAGGATTGATGACCTGAAAACGCCTTCGACTCGATCGCTGGCCGGCCTTCCCGGAATCAATGAGCTGCTACGTCTTTCAAAATCACTGGCTAGGCTCGATGCCATCATGGCACCGGGGGGCTAAGCTCGACACTATTCCCGCAACAGTCATTGGCGTGAGATTTAGGCGATGGCTTTGATGATCAAGAGCTCCGAGATGACTGCTTCACTCTATTCGATGTGGCTGTGGCCATCATTAAAGGGCTAGATCACGAGTCGGTGAGGTCATCATGGAGTCAGGGCCGCAAGAGCCATTGCCGTGGATGTATGCGGGGTTTCATCAGGCATTCACCTCGGGTTGCGGGGTGTGCAAAGAGGCAGGAATTTGGCGAAGCGAGATCAGGTCGCGTCCATCGCCTCGCGTTCATCACGACGCAGTTCGTTGACGACGCAGGCCAGCCAAAACAGGCTGCACAGAGTGAGTGCGCCAAGAAGCAGGAAGGCGGATTGACGGATGTGGACGTGCTTTTCAATCAGGCCGAAGAGCGGCATCATGAAGAAGCCACCAAGAGCACCGAGAGTCCCGACCAAGCCGCCCACCGCGCCGACATCTTTGGGGAAATAATCAGCGATGTAGCGGAATACCGCCGCCTTGCCTACGCCCATGCTGACGCCGATGAGCATGATCAGAGCGGTGAAATTTTGCAGGGACAAGTTGAGGTAGGTGCCGTTCAGGCTGAGAGGGAAACAGACCATGAGGAGGCCGAGCATCATGCTGATGGTCAAGGGTCGGGCGCCCAAGCGGTCCGCCAGATAGCCGCCCAAGGGCTGTAGCAAGGTGGCTGGCAAAATGAACAGACAGGTCAGCAGGCCAGCCTTAGCCAGATTCAATCCATAGACTTCTTGGAAATACATCGGCAGCCAGAGAGCGAGGGCGACATAGGCGCCAAAAACCACGATGTAGTACAGGCCGAAGCGCCAGACCCTGAGTTTTTTCAGCGGTTGCAGCATGTCAGTGAGGCGGCGGCCTTGACCAGGCAAACGCTCGGGTTGGGGACTGGCCAAGAAGACAAGCGCTGCCATCAAGACCAAGAGCATGGCGTAGATCACCGGCAAGGCGCGCCAACCACCCGGGATCAAGCCGCCGAGTAGCCCCGTCGCCGGCACCACGCTGATCAGTAAAGGAGCTAGTAATTTGCCGATCGAGGCGCCGACATTGCCCGCGCCGAAAGTGCCCATTGCCGTGCCCTGAGTCTCGCGGCTAAACCAAGCGGAGTTCCAGGCGATCCCCACTGAAAAGGAGTTGCCGGCAATTCCCAACATCGCCGCGCAAATGAGCAGTTGGACGTAATTCTGGCAGTAGGACACCAAAGCACAGGGGAGAACCGTCCACAGCAGCAAGCCGACCATGACATTGCGGCCGCCAACTCGGCCAGTCAAAATCCCCATCGGCAAACGCAGAATAGCGCCCATCAACACCGCCACCCCGCCTAACCAGTACACTTGGCTGGCACTCAAATGAAAAGAATCTGCGATGGGATGGCCGAGGATGCCGAACATCAACCAAACCGCAAACATCAACATGAAAGCCAAGGTCGAGAGAGCAAGGACGCGGAATTGAGGCTTCATGGGAGTTCTCCTTAGGAGGAATTTACCGAGTGTTTTGTGGTTCTTTGAGTTTCTAAAAGCTAGGTTGCTATTTTTGTGATGCAATATCGTAAAAAGCCATTTCAGTGACATAATGACTAAATCATACGATTTAAGTGCTTGAACTATCTAAAGCGACATTATTGTAATAATTAATCAAGTCTTCAACAAAGAACAAGCAAGACAGAGCACGGGCGGCATCTCGCCAAGCCGTCAAGAATTTTCAACCCAAGCAGGAGATCCCCAGATGAAAGACCCGCGCAAAACCCTGATCGTCGTCGGCAACGGCATGGTCGGCCACAAATTCTGTGAACGCTTCAGCGCCAGTCCGGCTGCCGCTGAGTGGCACTTGATCGTCTTCGGCGAAGAACCCCGACCCGCTTACGACCGGGTCCATCTGTCGGAGTATTTTGCTGGCCGCACGGTGGAAGACCTGACCCTCGGCAGCAAGGCTTGGTACGCCGAACGCGGCATTGAGCTCCGTTGCGGCGAGCGCATTCTCGCTCTTGATCGCGAGCATCAATCCGTGGTTTCCGACCAAGGCGCCGAGCTCCACTATGATGCACTCGTCCTCGCCACCGGCTCTGCCCCCTTCGTTCCCACCGTCCCCGGTGTCAACCTCAAGGGCATCTTCGTCTACCGCACCATCGAAGACCTGGACGCCATTCGCGCTTGCGCTCACGAGTCAAAAACCTGCGCCGTCATCGGCGGTGGTCTCCTCGGTCTCGAAGCGGCCAAAGCGGCTCAAGACCTCGGCCTCAAAACCTCAGTGGTTGAATTCGCTCCGCGCCTGATGCCGCGTCAGCTCGACGAAGGCGGCGGCGGCATGCTCCTCGGCGTCATCAAATCGCGCGGTATCGAAGTACTCCTCAATCGCAACACCAAGCACTTCGTCGACAAGAACGGCGCCGTCGACGGCCTCGAATTTGTCGATGGCAGCGCCCTCCAGGCCGACATGGTGATCATCTCCGCCGGCATCCGTCCCCGCGATGAACTCGCCCGCAGCTTCGGCATCGAAGTCGGTCCGCGCGGCGGCATCCAGGTCGACGACGCCATGCGCACCTCGGACCCGAAGATCTACGCTATCGGCGAATGTGCCCTGCACCGCGGCATGATCTACGGCCTCGTCGCCCCCGGCTACCAGCAGGCCGACGTCGCCGCCGCCCAGATCCTTGGCCGCGATGTCCGCTTCACCGGAGCCGACCTCAGCGCCAAGCTCAAACTCATCGGCACCGACGTCGCCAGCTTCGGCAACATCGAGCCGAAAGAAGCCCACTACGATCTCGTCGTCGCGGATCGTTCCAAAGGTGTGTATAAGAAGATCTTCGTCACTGCCGACGGCAAGCGCCTCTTGGGTGGCATTCTCGTTGGCGATGCTTCGGACTACGGTTCCTTGCTCCAGCTTTATCTCAACGCCATGCCCTTGCCCGCCGAACCCCTCTGCCTGATCGCTCCTGCCGCTGCCGGCTCTGGCCACAGCTCCGGTCCGCTCGATCTGCCCGACACCGCTACTATCTGCTCCTGCGAGAACGTCAGCAAAGCGACGATCTGCGCCGCCATCGACTCTGGCTGTAGCAAGGTCTCCGAGTTGAAGAAATGCACCAAGGCCGGTACTGGTTGCGGCGGCTGCGTGCCGCTCGTTACCGATCTGCTCAAGGCCTACCAGAAATCGAAGGGCATGGAAGTCAGCGAAGCCATCTGCGAGCACTTCCCGCACAGCCGCGTCGCCCTCAACGCCATCGTCCGCGCCTCCGGCATCAAGACCTTTGACGGCCTCATCGCCAAGCACGGTCAGGGTCATGGTTGCGAGATCTGCAAACCTGCGGTTGCTTCGATCCTCGCCAGCACCTGGAACGAACCCATCCTCAAGCACGGGGCACTGCAGGACACCAACGATGTCTTCCTTGCCAACATCCAGAAGGACGGCACCTACTCGGTCATCCCGCGCGTCCCGGGTGGCGAGATCACCGCCGACAAGCTCATCGTCATCGGCGAAGTCGCGAAGAAATATTCTCTCTACGTCAAGATCACCGGCGGCCAGCGCATCGACCTGCTCGGCGCCCACGTGGGCGATCTGCCGGCAATCTGGAGCGAGCTGATCGCCGCCGGCTTCGAGTCCGGCCATGCCTACGGCAAGGCCTTGCGCACGGTGAAATCCTGCGTCGGCTCGACTTGGTGCCGCTACGGCGTCCAGGACTCGACCAGCATGGCCATCCGCATCGAAGAGCGCTACCGTGGTTTGCGTTCGCCGCATAAGCTCAAATCCGCCGTCTCCGGCTGCACCCGCGAGTGCGCGGAAGCACAGAGCAAGGACTTCGGCATCATCGCCACCGAGAAGGGATGGAACCTCTACGTCTGCGGCAACGGCGGCATGAAGCCGCGCCACGCCGACCTGCTCGCCGGCGACCTCAATGACGCGACTTTGATCCAATACATCGACCGCTTCCTGATGTACTACATCAAGACTGCCGACCGCCTCAACCGCACCTCGACCTGGCTCGATAAACTGCCCGGCGGCCTCGCTCATCTCAAGGATGTCATCCTCAATGACTCCCTGGGCATTTGCGAAGAACTCGAAAACCAGATGCAGCAGCTCGTCGATACCTACGAATGCGAATGGAAAAACGCTGTCAACGACCCCGAGAAGCTCAAGCGCTTCAACCACTTCGTCAACAGCGATGAAATCGATCCCACCCATGCCTTTGGTAGCGAGCGCGGCCAGATCCGCCCGCTCTCCGATGACGAGCGCCTCGCCGGCTCCCCGGTTTGACAATTTAAAATTCAACCTTCAAGATTAGGAAACAACTATGAACTGGAACGACTGCGGCCCCGCCGCCAACTTCGCCCCCGAACTGGGCAGCTGCGTCAAGATCAACGACGAGCAGATCGCTATCTTCAACCTGCAGGAGCGCGGCTGGTACGCCACCCAAAACCTCTGCCCGCACGAAAAGCGCATGGTCCTTGCCCGCGGCCTCACCGGCGATGCCAGCGGCGAACCCAAGGTCGTCTGTCCCCTGCACAAGCGCAACTTCTCCCTGAAGACCGGCTGCCAAATCGGTGATAGCGATTGCGGCCAGATCCGCACCTACCCGGTCAAGGTCGAAAACGGCCGGGTGCTGGTGCAGGCGTGAGCTGAGCAGGGACACAACTGGGTGACAATAGGGACACAATTGGGACACAACTGGGTGAGCAACTAGCCGCACACCCCTCCTGGTTGCCTCCTCGTTCCTCCCCAGTCGTGTCCCAGCGGCGTGTTTATTCACTAAGACGGGACACAACTTGGTTAGCAACTAGCCGCTCCACCCTCTTGGTTTCCTCCTCGTTCCTCCCCAGTCGTGTCCCAGTCGTGTCCCAGTCGTGTCCCAATTGTGTCCCAATTGTGTCCCAATTGTGTCCCAGTTGTGTCCCAGTTGTGTCCCAATTTCAAAGGCCCCCCATGAAATCCACATGCTCCTACTGCGGCGTCGGGTGCGGCGTGCTTGTTCACCAGGACGAGCGCGGCTTGACCTTGACAGGCGACCCCGATCACCCCTCCAGCCTGGGTCAATTGTGCAGCAAAGGCATGAACCTGCATCACACCGTCGCGGACCGCAGCGACCGTTTGCTGATGCCGCAAATGCGCAGCGCTCGCCACCATCCGCTGCAGGAAGTGAGCTGGGATGAAGCGATGTTCCGCGCCGCCGCGGTCTTCCGCTCGATCATCGCGCGCCACGGCGCAGACTCGGTCGGTCTCTTCGTCTCCGGCCAGTTGCTGACCGAGGAATACTACCTCGCCAACAAGCTCTGCAAGGGCTTCCTCGGCACCAATAACATCGACACCAATTCGCGCCTCTGCATGTCCAGCGCTGTCGTCGGCTACAAGCTCAGCCTCGGTGACGACACGCCGCCCTTCAGCTACGAAGACATCGAGGCCAGCGACTGCCTCTTCGTCACCGGTGCCAACCCCGCCTGGTGCCACCCCATCCTCTTCCGCCGTGTCGAAGCCCATCGCGCCGCCAATCCCGGCGTCAAACTCATCGTCGTCGACCCCCGCCGCACCCAGACCGCCGAGATGGCCGACCTGCACCTGGCGCTGCGCCCAGGCAGCGACATCCACCTGCACAACGCCCTCGCCGCCCTGCTCATCCGCGGCGGCTACGCCGATCTGCCCTTCCTGCAGCAGCGTTGCGAAGGATGGCCCGAACTCGAAAGCTTCCTCGCAGGTCTCGATCTCCAGATCGAAGCCGGGGCCTGCGAAATCCCGCTCGCCCAGATTGAAGAAGCGGCTTGCATCATCGGCGAATCTAAGACTCTGCTCACCCTCTGGGCCATGGGCCTCAACCAGTCGCGTGGCGGAGTCCGCAAAAACACCTCGCTGATCAATCTCAACCTGATCACCGGCCGCATCGGTCGTCCCGGCTGCGCTCCTTTCTCGCTCACCGGCCAGCCCAACGCCATGGGCGGACGCGAAGTCGGCGGCCTCGCCACCATGCTGGCGGCGCACCACGATCTCGCCAATCCCGAGCACCGCGCCAAGGTCGCCGCTCACTGGCAAGCGGTCGCCCCGATCGCTCCGAAAGCCGGTCTCACCGCCATGGAAATGATCGAGGCGCTTGAGGACGGCCGCCTCAAAGCGCTGTGGATCATGTGCACCAACCCGATCTTCTCCTTCCCTGATCTGCAGCGCGTCGAAAAGGCCTTCGCCAAGGCCCGCTTCATCATGGTCAGTGAAACCTCGGCCAAGGCCGAAACCGTCAACTTCGCCGACCTCGTCCTGCCGGCCGCCGGCTGGCTCGAAAAAGACGGCACGATGACCAACTCCGAGCGCCGCATCACTTATCTGCCGAAGCTCATCGAGCCCCCCGGCCAGGCTCTTCCCGATGGCGAGATCCTGATCCGTTTCGCCCAGGCCATGGGCTGGGAAAAACAGTTTGCCTACGCCAATGCGGAAGCGGTCTTCAATGACTGCCGCGAACTCACCCGCGGCACCGTCATCGACATCTGCGGCGTCAGCTACGAGCGTCTCAAAAACGCCTCGCTGCAGTGGCCCTGCCCCGACGCCTCGCACCCCGGCACACCGCGCCTCTTCGCCGACCAGCAGTTCTTCACCGCCTCGCGCAAGGCCAAGCTCCATTGCGTCGCGCCGGAAATCGACGACGAGAAGACTTCCGAGGCCTTCCCCTTCCTGTTGATCACCGGACGCGTCCGCGATCAATGGCACAGCATGAACCGCACCGGCAAGGTCGCCCGCTTGCGTCAGCACGAGCCCGAGCCAGTCATCGACATCCATCCCGATGACGCCGCCAGCCTTGGCATCGTCGACGGCGCGCCGATGCGTCTGAGTAACTCCCGTGGGGAATGCATCGCCGCCGCCCGTCTCGAAGCCGGTCAGCGTCGCGGCAGCGTCTTCATGTCGATCCACTGGGGCCGCACCAGCGGCGGCATCCTCGCCCGCGCCAACAATCTGACGCAGGTTCTCTTTGACCCGATTTCGAAAGAGCCCGACTTGAAGCACAGCGCGGTGAAGGTGGAAGCCCTCTTCCCCGATGCCGGCCGCATCCTCGTCGTCGGCGCTGGCGCCGCCGCACTTGAATTCTGCTCGCAGTTTCGCCAGCAGCAGGGCAAGGGCAGCATCGAGGTCTTCAGCCGCGAACCCGAAGCCTTCTACAACCGCGTCCTCCTGCCGGAATATCTTAACGGCGACAAATCCTGGCAGGAACTTCTCTCCACCAGCAGCGATGAGCTCAGTCAACTGAAGGTCAAGCTGCACCCGGAATCGGAAGTCCTCCGTATCGATCCGCAGCAGAAAACCGTCTTCGACTCGAAGGGCCGTCAGCACCATTACGACACCCTGGTCCTCGCCACCGGCTCGCGCCCAAGCATCCCGCTCAAACCCCTGCCGGAGATCAAAGGCATCTTCGGCTTGCGCACCCGTCGCGACGCCGACGCCATCCGCGACTACCTCAAGGACGGCGGTCGCGCCGTGGTCAGTGGCGGCGGCCTGCTCGGTCTTGAGCTTGCTGGCGCCTTGGTCGAAATGGGCATCGAAGTCACCCTCGTGCAACGCTCGTCGCAGCTCATGCGCGGCCAGCTCGATGCCACCGGCGGCGGCATCCTCGCCGAAGAAGTCCGTGCCCGCGGCGTCAAACTGATCTTTAACGACGAGGTCGACTCGGTGCATGGCGACTTCGCCTTGCAGGAAGTCAAGCTCAAGAGCGGCCGTCACCTGCAGGCCGACGCGCTCTTCTTCGCCGCCGGCATCAGCCCCAACTTCGAGCTCGGCCGAGCCGCCGGACTGAAGTGCAGCCGCGGCATTCTGGTCGACGATCGGATGTGCAGCAGCGACCCCGCCATCTTCGCCATTGGCGAGATTGCGGAACACCGCGGACGTCTCTACGGCACCACTCCCGCTGCCCAGGATCAGGCCCGTATTGCCGCCGCCAGCCTCGCTGGTCAGCCGCATGCCGAGTACCGCGGCAGCCTCGACTTTAACGTCCTCAAGATCAAAGACCTCGATCTTTGCGCCATCGGCAATCCCGGACTTGGCGACAAAGATGGCGCCGAAGAAGTCGTGCTCCTTGACCGCCACCTGCGCTTCTACAAAAAAGCCGTGATCTTCAAGGATCGTTTGGTCGGCGCCATCCTCATCGGCGACAAGACCGAGTTCGCCGAGTTCAAATCTCTGATCGAACAAGGCCTCGAACTCGGCCCGCGCCGCGCTTCGCTTTTCCGCGGTGGCCAAGCTCGCCCGCCGCCGCAAGGTCCGATTGTCTGTTCCTGCGCCAGCGTCGGCAAGATCGACCTTGAAAAACTGGTCCTCGGAGGTTGCCGTGATTTTGCCACCCTGTGCTCCAGTTCTGGTGCCGGCAGTGGTTGCGGATCATGTAAACCCGAGATCAAACGCGTCTTGGAAAACTGCTCGCAAGAGGCTCTTTCATGAAAACCTTCACCGCCATCCGCCCTCTCGGCGGCGCCTTGTCGCCGCGTGAACTCGAAGAAGCCGCACTCGCCGCTCAAGACGCCCCTTACGGCTTGGTGCACCTCGGTCCGCGCCAGGAATTGCTTATTGCCGACGTCACCCCCGAACACCCTCGCTTGCGAGCCTTCGGAGCAGTCGCTCGCGATGCGGCCGCCGCACCCAATCTGATCAGTTCCCAGCTTGCCGGCGGACTCAGCGGTAACGACTGGGCCGCGGCGCAGGACGCCTATCGCGATATCAACCAGTCATTGCCGGCGGAACTGCCGATTGCGGTCAACCTCTGCCACCCGGCTCAGGCTTTTGCGCCCTTGTTCAGCGGACGCCTCAACTTCATTGCCGCGGAGGAAGCCGGGTATTGGTTCCTCGTCTTCCGCCTGCAACGCCAACGCCAGCTCTTCCCCTCACTCATCCCCAGCGATTTGATCTCCGCCGCAGTCGCCGTGGTCGGCAAGCGACTTGCCGCCGACCCTGATTGCTCCGTCCTTTCCTTGTCTTCCGCCTTGCTGGAAAGCCTGCAACGGCTCAAGCCGGCACCGCTTTTCCATCCCGCCGTCGCCCCGGTAGCCGCCACCCCTGGTTTCCTGCGACAAGAAGACGGCCGATTTTCCTTGCTCCTCGATAACCGTCAGCATCCTTGGCGTTGGCAGACGCTGCAAGCCCTCGCGGACGCCGCCCGGATGCAAGGCCTTGGCCAAATCTTCCTGACGCCCCAACGCCAGCTCCTGTTCAAGCACCTCGCTCCGGATCGCCTCGATAGCTGGCGCCGCCTCTGCGCTTCATTGCGTCTGCCCCTGCAAGGTGGACGCGACGCCACGTGGTTGCTGCCGCCGGGTGATAGCGACGCACTCACTCTCGCCAAGCGACTCGACAGCCGCGATCTCTGCGGCCTCACTCTCGCGGTCAACTCCGATCCTGAGTGCGGCGCCCAGGTCCTCATCGAATCTCATCGCGGCCTCTTCGGTCTGCGTCGTTATTCTCTCTCTCACAAGAAGAATTTCGAACCACGATCACCCGTCGTCATGGAAATCGGATCCGAACTCAGCTTCACTCGTCTTCTCCAGGCCTTGGTGGAATTGCAGCGGAAGTTTGTCGCTGCGCCGGCGCTCGAGCTCCAAGCCCTCGCCGTAGCCTTGCCGCAAGCTCCCCTGCCGCAGCGTCATCACTGCCGCGATTGCCGCAGCGAATACCTGCCGGAACTGGGCTCACCCGCCCTCGGCATTGCCCCCGGTACGCCGTTTGACCGTCTGCCCACCGATTGGTGCTGCCCGCTTTGTGATGCCCCGAGGAGTGCTTATCAACTGGTGGAAATCAGGAGCTAAGAAGCCGAGCCAAGCGAAGCTGAGGTGCTATCTTGGTTACAGGAACACACGCAGGAGGCCATGATGAACGCGAGCCCCGATCTTGATCCTGCCGATTACATGCTCGGCCAAGGCCTTATCGACGGCGAGCACGCCGAGTTGATTCGCCTCATCAATGCCCTCAATGGTGGCGGCTTAGCCCCGGCCGATTTACTGCATCAATTGCAGAATTATGCGCATTTGCACTTTGATGGCGAAGAGGAGCTGATGCGCCTGAGTGATTACCCCGCTATGGAAGCGCACCTCGCACAACACCAGGAGTTCCGACGTTATCTTGCCGAAATCACGCCGCAGATTCGCGGTGATCAAAATATGATCCCTAGCGAAACGCAGCACTATCTCGAACAATGGCTGCTGCATCACATCCAGGAGACCGACCGTCGCTTGGTCGACTTCCTCCTTCACGAAGAATGGCTCTGAGGTTTCCATGATTGGGATCGCTTTATGCTTCCTTGCGCTGATGACTTTTCTGCTGATCCGCGCCTTTTCCACCGCGGAGCCGAAATGGACCGCTCGCGATGATGGCTTCTGGCTCAAGCCGGGGCTGACTCGGCGTGGCGAGAGCATTCACTTGCGTTGGCGCGACTCGAAAGATGTGTGGCACGACGAAACCTTGGTGTATCACCCCGGTCCGATGGGGCAATTCATCTCGACCCAGTGCCGACCGGTGAGCCTCCTTTTTGTTTCGGCCTTGAAACCCGAAACACCGCAATGGCAGCTCCATTCATCCAGTTCATCATCAAGCAGCGAGCGCTCGTTTTCAAGTCGCGATGATTTTCCATCAAGCGACCACCCTCATCATTCGTCCTCCAGCTCATCTGAGACTGCCGTCATCTCGGCAGCAGCGTGGGAAAGCTCCTTGCAAGCGCCGCTCATCGACGCTCAATCCATCAGTGATTCACCTCTCCCTTCAAGCTCGGATTCAACTTATCCCAGCGCCTATTGAACCAGGTCGTGAAACCACAAGTGCAGGTGGATCAAAGTCGATTTATCAAAACCCGACAATTGACGGCTCACCCAATCCCCAGCGCTCAGGGCGCCGGAAAGCCTAGAAAATCTGTTACTACTCAGCCCCCCCCCCTTCCTGACCTAGCCACCCCCTAGCTGCATCCTGATCCGCCCGAGCTACGCT
>JAYTMY010000016.1:0-37536 GCA_043748535.1 Lentisphaeraceae bacterium
ACCCTTTTACCTCAGTTGTTCCATGCCCGATCTCCAAGTTGATGACCTCGTCGAAATCAGCGTCCACGGCACCGCTCTCGGCGGCGATGCCGTCGGCAACCTGCCCGATGGACGTGCCTGTTTCATCCCCTTCGCTCTCCCCGGTGAAAAACTTCGCGTCCGGGTGAAATCCCTGCACGCCAAACACGCCCGAGCCGACATCGTCGAGGTCCTCGTCCCCTCCCCTCACCGGGTCGAGCCTCCATGCCCGCTTTACGGCCGTTGCGGCGGCTGCCAATATCAACATGCGTCTTACGATGAGCAGCTCCGCCTGAAGACGACGCAGCTTCTCGAGACCTTGCGTCGCCTCGGCGGCGTGCCGGTGGAAAAACTCGACGAAGTCATCGCCGCTCCTTCGGCTTGGAATTATCGCAATCGCATCAGCCTGCACCCGGTCGAAACCAATCGTGGCCTGCGCTACGGCTATACCGCTCTCAACAATCAGGACATCCTAGTGGTCGAGCAGTGCCCCTTGGCCAAGGAAGAAATCAACGCCGAGATCCGCAAGCTCGGCAAATCCGACTACGGCCGCAAGAACATGCGCCGGGAAGACCCTCGCGATGTCAGCATCCGTTGGGCACCAGGAAGCGGCACGGTCTGCCTCTTCGGCTCGGCCCCGCCCAACCTCCCCTGGCGCAAGGAAGAACTCGCCGGGCTGCCTTATTCGGTGCCTGCCGGCTCCTTCTCGCAAGTCAATCCCGAGGTCGGCGCCATGCTCTTCGATCTGGTTCGCCGCTGGGGCACTGAGCTGCCCTACGCTCGCGCCGTCGACGCCTATTGCGGCGCTGGCTTCCTCGGCCTCGCCCTGCAAGGCAAGCCGGTCTTCGGCATCGAAAACGATGGCCCCGGCATTGACGCGGCTCGAGTCAACGCGATGCAGCGCGGTTGCGCCGCCACCCACAAATATGAGTCGGGCGACGCCGGCAAGCTGCTCGAAGCAGCGCTGCGTCTGCAACCCGAAAAAACCCTGCTCATCCTCGACCCGCCCCGCGCCGGCTGCAGCGACAAGGCGATCGCCTCCATCGCCTCGCGCCAACCGCGCTGGATCCTCTACGTCTCCTGCGAACCCTCCACCCTCGCCCGCGACCTGAAAGGACTCGCCGCCGCCGGCTACAAACTGAGCCGCGCCGCCCTCCTCGACATGTTCCCCCAAACAGCACACTTCGAAACCGCTGTGCTTCTCGAAAAAGGTTGAAGGGGTTTAATGAGTTTTAGGGGTTTTAGGGGCTGCATGAAAAAGCCCCAACTGCTCCAACTGCTCCAACTCTTCCAACACCTGAAACCCGTAAAACCCTTCCAACCCGTACAACTCTAGAGTTCAAAAATGTCCAAACATCGCGTCGGATTCGTCACCATTCTCGGTCGTCCCAATGTCGGAAAATCGACCTTCGTCAACGCCGCCGTCGGCTACCGCCTGGCGGCCGTCTCCCCGGTCCCCAACACCACCCGCCGCCGCTGGCTCGGCATCCTCACCGATGACGACAAGCAGATCATCTTCACCGACACTCCCGGCGTGCACAAAGCCCGCAACAAGATGGAAGAGAGCATGGCGCGAGTGATCAGTAACTCGATCAATCGCAACGACGTGGTCCTCCTTCTCTGCGATCCGACCCGGGAATTCGGGGTCGAAGATGAGCTCGCCGCCACCGCCGCCGCAGCATCGGGCAAACCCTGCATCCTCGCCCTCAACAAAGGCGACGTGTCGACCCAAAACCAGCGCCGCACCATGACCTCCGCCTACCTCTCCATCCTGCCCGCGACGACCCCGATCCTTCAGCTCAGCGCTGCCACCAAAGAAGGCATTCCGGAACTGGTCGAAGCCTTGGCCGCCCTGCTTCCCGTCGGCCCCCTGCTTTATGATGAAGATCAGGCGGCTGACGCCTTGGTCCGCGACATCGCCGAAGACATCATCCGCGAGTCCTGCATGGAGCAGGTCCGCGAAGAAGTGCCGCAGTCCGTCGCGGTGCAGATCGAGCGCTGGACCGAAGGAGCCAAGAAGGTTCGTATTGACGCCGTCGTCATGGTCGAGCGCGATTCGCAAAAAGCAATTATGATCGGAGTCGATGGCCGCGTCATCGAAGAAATTCGCCGCGTCGCCTGCGCCAAACTGAAAGAAGACCTGGAGAAATTCATCGACCTGCGCCTCTACGTGAAAACCATGCCCGACTGGCAGAACCGCCTGTCCCTGCTGAAGGAAATGGGCTTGGCCGAACCGGAAGGCGGCAAGGAAGAGAAAGAATGAATTCGAGCTCAGAGACGGATCTGGGAAAATCACCAGCCGTGGCGGCTTTTGATCTTCTCCTGCCCCGCCTTCTGCTGCGCTTGCGCCTGATGGTGATGATGTCCGGAACCGGCATCATCGCCTTGAGCGTTTTGATCTTGAATCTACGACCAGCGGCGATGGAAAAACCGGCGCGTTTCGCTGAGGTGTTTTTCGCTCAATTGATCCTGCTCGCCTTCACCGGCATGCTGGCTCTGCTGCTGCCGAAATTGATTCTCGCCGGCACTCGCAGCCCCGCCGCTTCGGCGCGGCGCATGAGCCTGGGCACGATGCTCCGGATCGCCATCCTCGGCAGCTCCGCCCTGATCGGCCTCGGCTTCTATTACAAAGGCTATCACCTGATCCATCTCACCCCGCTGGGCCTCTTCCTCGCCGTCCAACTCCTCACTTTCCCGAGTGAAAGCAGCCTCCGCCGCAGCTTCATTCGCGAAGGCTTGGACGACCGTGAACTGGCGGACCAGGAAAAGCTTTGAACTGAAAACCAATAGAGAGCTTAGCCCCCATGATTCTTCAACTCAAAATCACCCTTGCCGACAGCAAGCCAGCCATCTGGCGCCGCATCAGTATCCCCAGCGATTACAGCCTGCATGCCTTGCATCATGCCATCCAGTCTTCTTTCGACTGGTTCAACGGCCACCTTCACCAGTTCTATTCGCCTAGATCCGGCCTCTACTCCTTGCCGGAAGACTTCATGGAACTGATGTCCGACAAGCTTGATCTGTTGCCGATCCAGCTCGATGACCCGGTCGTTGAAACCACCTGGGACGAAAAACCGGTCGTCGACTCGCGTTCCGCCGCCATCAGCACCTGCCTGGAGATGGAAGGTGATGAAATGCTCTACACTTACGACTTCGGCGACAACTGGGAACACATCATCGTGGTCGAGAAGATCTTCCCTATCGGCCCCACCCTGCCAGTTTTGATGGCCGGCGAAAACCAGCGCCCGCCCGAAGACTGCGGCGGCATCGACGCCTTCAAGGGAGCTCTCAAGCTCCTGAAGAAGAAAAAGAAGAGTGACGACGATCTCGAAGAAATCGAGATGGTCTTCGGCGACGACTGGGAGGACTTCGACCCCAAAGAATTCGACCTCGCCGATCACGCCAAGGCCCTTCAGTCCAAGTTCCTCGAAGCGACTGAACACGAAGCGAAAGACACATGAGCCCCTCCACCTTCATCGCCCGCTGGAAAGGCGCCTCCGGCACCGAGCTCGCCAACGCCCAGATCCGTGCTTGCTTCGACCTTGCCCGAGCAGATCAAGTAAGTCGGCGAAGTCATCGCCCGTTCCTGCGCGCCTTTGACGCCGGCCGCCCAGTGAATTTCGACGCCAACTTGGAAAGCTTAGGAAAAATCCACCGTCTGATTGATGGCAGAGTGGGAGGATGAAGAAATGGAATCGAAGCTCGGAAAATTCACGATCAAACCGGAATCGGTACCGGCGGGGCTCTGCCGCCTGATGGAAGATGGCCGGCCCTGCCAGAAGCCCAGTGAGACGCGTGGCTTATGCAGAGATCATTATTCCCATCTCCTCTACCGGAAGCAGCTGGAAGGCCTGGCCTTACCGAGCAGTTTTGACACCGCTGCTCGCGTGCGCGAAATGCGAATCAAGGAGACCCCAGAGCCCGGTCTTTGCCGACTGATCGAGCAGGGGAAAGCCTGTGACAAGCCGGTGGCGACGCGGGGCCTGTGTCACAGCCACCATCACTGGCTGATGGTGCAGGACCTTCTGGATGACTGGGCCTTGCCGCCCTTGGGGCGGAGGAAAAAGACTTACCAGATCAATCCCCAGGCGGATGCTGGCCGCTGCGCCTTGCTCGAAGATGGCAACAAGTGCTTGGGTTCGCCCCATATCCGCGGCATCTGCAAGCGCCATTATTCGCGCCTCCAATCTTCCCGGCAGCTGGAAGCCTTGGGCACCATCAGTGCTCATCCGGAAATCGCTCTGCGGCTCTCGGCTCCGATCAAACAGGTGGAAGTGAAAAAGGAGCCACAGGACGGGCTGTGCCGGGTGACTGACAACGGACTTCCTTGCCTGCACCCGGTCAATCAGCGTGGACTCTGCGCCAATCACAGCGCCTGGGCACGGCAAAATGGCCTGATCGACAAGCTCGGTCTAGCGAAGCAGAAAATCAAGCTTCGGGTTTATGAGCTTAAGCCGATGAAAGTCGCCGGCATCTGCCCGGTGATGACCGATGGCATCTGGTGCCAAAACCCGGCACAGCGTCGCGGCCTGTGCGTCCATCACTATCAGAACATCTGGACCCGCAATGACCTCGATCTGGAAGATTTCGCCCAGGAAGATGAGCTCGAAAAGTTTCGCCGCGGCGAAGTCGGCCCGGGTGGCTGTCACCTCTGGATACTGAAAGAGGGCGAGCCCGACCAAGTCTGCGCCCAGAAGCATTGGGCCCGGGGCTTCTGCAAAACCCATTATAACAAAATGAAGCGCAACCCGGACCTGCTCAAGTTGGCCGACCCGATCGCAGCGGCGCCGAAAATCGCCGTCACCATCGGCTATTGGCGAAAAAACGGCTTGTGCCGGGCGATTGTCAACGGCAAAGCCTGTTCTGGAAAGGCAGACAGCCTCGGGCTTTGCACCACGCATTACAACTTCATGAGAAAACACGACAGGGTCGCCGAGGCCAAGAAAGAGCCCAAGCCGGACAAGGAACCCCGTTACCGCCGGAAAGATGCCGCAGAAAGCTTGCCTGGCGTCTGCCTGCTGGTGCGCAATGACATGCCCTGTCGCCGTCCGGCGCGTCTTCTGAGTCTGTGCCTAGCCTGCCATGGGCAACTGGAGCGCCGCGGTAGGGTGCAGGACTTCGCTCTGGCAGATATGCGGGAAGTCGCGAACCTAGATGGCATCCAGGTTCAGGAACGGCCCATTCCCAGCCTTTGCAGGCTTGAGAAAAATGGCGAACCCTGCCGGGCCCAAAGTTCCAGCCGAGGCCTCTGCAAGATGCACTACAAACTTTGCCTGCGCCGCGACCGGATGGCTGACTTCGCGCTAGCCGACGGCGCTTACGAAGCCAGCCCCTACCGGGTCTACCTCGACAAGAACATCGTCCTGCGTTACGCCGAGCATTGTTACGGCAAAAGTGGCTACGACCGAGCTGCGGTGCACTTGGTCGAGTCGGTTTTGGCGCAGCAACTGGTCGCCTATGTCAGCGCGGACACGGTGCGACTGACCGCATACAAGACCGCCAAGCGCCTGCTTGAGCAAGGCCGTAGCGAAGCCGAGGCTCGGACCGAATCCCGCCGTTTCGCTGGCGAGCTGTTCTACGGCCCGCGCGGCTATTGGGTGATCATTCCCGACACCAACGCTTCCTTACGCTCCTGCACCATCGGCGGCAAGCTGCCGGATCTCGATCTGGAAGACGCCTTGGAAGTCTGGGAATACACCCTCGCCCGCAACTTCTACTCAATCCAAGGCTTCGTCACCCACGACCGCGAACTCCTCAGCAAACACGTCGAAGCCTTGTCCGCCGCACAACTGCTCGACAAGCTAGGAGTTGCGAAACCGAAAAACACCGGCCAGATCGGCGTCTGATGACTCGCACAGTTCACCTCCATTCAAAAAATAAGGATGCTCCTCAATGCCCCAGACCTACATCCTGAAGATCGAATTCAATTGCGAGCCCTTGATCTGGCGCCGCATTAGCTTCCCCGCCCACTACAACCTCTACGCCCTGCATCATGCCCTGCAGAATCTCTTCGACTGGAGCGACACCAGCACCCACATGTTCGAATTGATCAAGTTCTCGCGCGGCCTGTCGCCGTATTACGGCCTGCCGAACGATCCCGACGGCGTTTTCACCTACGACTTGGCGCGCAACAACATCCTGCCGATGAAACTGCCCTCGCCAAAGATCAAGATGGATGCGTCGCCGTGGAATTACCGCACCGACTGCCGCAGCGTCAGCCTTGCCGCCGTGCTCGACAAGGTGGGGAAAGCTATCACCTACCTCTATGTCAGCGACTGGGAAGACGACTGGGATGTGAAGATCACCGTCGAAGCGATCAACGACGAGGGCCCCGAGCTGCCCAGCGTCCTCGATGGAGAACTCCCGGCTCCACCCTGCCAATGCTCGGGCGTGGATTCCTTCACCGAGGCCCTGGAACTCTACCAAGAGCCGCGCGAAGATTGGGATGAAGACGATGAGGAATGGCTGGAAGAAAATGGCCTTCTCGACATCTGGGAGAACGACATCCCTCCGCCCTTCTCGGTGGCCGAGGCCGATCGTTCCCTGCAAGATTGCTTCCGCTCCTCCTGGGAAGCCGAAGCTTGGTCGGATTATCCACAGAATTAATCAGCAAGAAATCACTCCCGACATGAATAAAGAACCCCGCACTGCCAAGCACGATCTCACTTCGCTGCAATTCCTAGTGAAGTTGACCGAGATCGGAAGAGGAAATCGACCGACACGAGCCTGGCGGCCAAAAAACCGCATCGGCAAGTCTGGGAACTGAGCCATGACGAGAAAAAATTCTTGGCAGCCGAGTCCGGAGCAGCTCAATCTGCTCGGCACCATGTATGACTTTGAACTGGCGGAGCGGTGCGGGGTTCACGAATCGACAATCCGGATCCACCGGCTGCGGCAGGGGATCGCCTGCTTCAAAACCACTTGGCAGCCGAGTCCAGAGCAGCTCAAGCTGCTCGGCACCATGTATGACTTTGAACTGGCGGAGCGGTGCGGGGTTCACACCTCGACGATCCTAGCCTGGCGACGGCAGTTGGGGATCGAGTGCTTCAATCCCGCTTGGCAACCGACGACACGGCAGCGGCGTTGGATCGGCAAGATCAGCGATGAAGAGGTGGCGAAGCGCTGTGGGCTTAGTGACGCCCAACGAGTTGGCATCTATCGACGTCAGCAGAATATCCCCTCATTCCGCCAGAAATGGAGCCCGAGCGCGGAGGAGATTACCTTGCTGGGGACAATGTCCGCGCCGGCATTAGCAAAGAAGCTAGGGGTGACCCCGGCGATGATCGGCAATCTGCAACGGAAGCTAGGAATTCCGGCCTATAAGCAGGTCCTCTGGACGACAGACATGTGGCAACCAGATCGGGAGCGTCTGCTTGGGCAGTTGAGTGACAGGGAGTTGGCGGAGATGTGGGATGTCAGTCCTAGTGTCGTCACGAAACGCCGCCGCAAATTAGGCATCCCAGCCTGCTACGACAGCTTCCATAGCCACGCCATCGAGTGGAGCGCCGACATGCTAGCCTTGCTGGGGAAGATGACGGATCGCGCCGCCGCCAAAAAATTCGGTATCGCTTCCTCGACTGTCCGCCTCAAGCGTCACGAGCTGGGCATCCCGTGCTTCACCCGTAACCCCCACCACGCCAGAAACCTCGACGAAGGCCGGGATCTGCTCGGCACCATGAGCGATGCGGACCTAGCCAAACTGCTTGGCGTCACCCCTGGGTGCATCCGTGGTCGCCGCCTCAAATTCGGCATTGGAAGGTTCGTGCGACGGGAGGATGTCGATGAAGAACTTGAGCGTCTCGGCACCATGAAAGATAGCGATCTGGCGCGTCTCCTAGGCGTCAGCCACTCTCATATCTCGGCACTGCGTGTCAAACATGGCATCCCACGTTTCAATAGCCCCAAGTCCCTGCCTCAAGACTTGCTGGGAACCATGCTGGACAAGGATTTAGCGGAGCTGCTCGGCGTCTCCACCATGTCGATCATGCATGCCCGGAAAAAATACGGCATCCCCGCTTACAAAAAACCGGTGCCGGGACTGGCGCTTCTCGGCACCCTGCCGGATGCCGAGCTAGCCGAGCAACTTGGTCTTGGTGTCGGGATTGTCGGCTACCACCGCCGCAAACTCGCCATCCCGGTTTTTGTTCCGCAGTCAAATACCCCAGATAAAAATATTTAAGGCGGCACTCGCCACAATCTGCGACAACTGGAGACTGCCGAGTCAGTTTTGCAGCGTTAGTTTAGGCCCCCTCCCCGATCAACCCGTGAATGCCGCATGAGCCAAGACCACAGCCAGGATCTCCCCTTCAACGACGCCGATGCCCCGGCAGCGAGCGGCCCCTTGGGCTCGTCTAGCGTCCGCGGCATCCTGCTGCGCCAGATCTGGTCGCACCCAGACGGCAACTGGGCCGTGGTCCGTCTCAAGCAAAGCAGCGGCATGGAGATCACTCTCTCTGGAGCCTCGCCGCTGTCGCAATATCAGGTCGGCGACGAAATCGAATGTATCGGCCGCTGGGAGACCAACGCCAAATACGGCCGGCAATTCAAGGCCGACAATGTCACCGGCGTCCTGCCCAACAGCCAGGAAGGCCTGATCAAATACCTTAGCGGCGGCCGCTTCGACGGCATCGGCCGCAAGACCGCCGAAGCCATCGTCAATCACTTCGGCGACGAGACTATCAAGATCCTCAGCCGCTACAGCGTCCGCCTCAAAGAAGTCCCCGGCCTCGGGCCGAAAAAAGCCGCCGCCGTCGCCGCCGCTTGGGAGCAGCTCGAAGGCCGCCGCGAACTCGATGTCTTCCTGCAGTCGCTCGGCGTCCCCAACGGCCAGTGCAACAAGCTGGTCGAAGCCTATGGCAACAGCGCCCCCGCCATCCTGCGCGAAAACCCCTATCGCCTCGCCGATGAAATCCGCGGCATGGGCTTCCTCAGCGCCGACCGCATCAGCGCCTCCCTCGGCCTACCCAAGGACTCACCATTTCGGGTCGCCGCCGGCCTCGCCTACACCCTCAAACAAGCCTCTGAAGGCGGCCATTGCTTCCTGCCCGAATCGGAGCTCCGCCGCCGGGCCCAGGAAATCCTCGGGGTGCCGCCGGAAGCCCTCGACGCCGGCTGCGAACGCGCCCTCAAAGACGCCGCCGCAGTCACTCAAAACGACCCGCGCGGCGGCGACGAACAGCTCTGGTACCTGCGCGAATTGCTCTACGCCGAAGAAGCCACCGCCCGCGACTTGAAACGCCTCGCCGTCGAACACCCCTCCCCCTGGATCCCCGCCAGCTTCTCCCGCGAAGGGCTCAACGCCGAACAGAAACAAGCCGTCGGTTTCGCCTTCGCCCATCGCCTCAGCATCCTCACCGGCGGCCCCGGCTGCGGCAAAACCACCGCCGTCGACGAAATCGTCCGGCAAGCCAAAGCGCGGGGTCAAAAAATCATCCTCGCCGCCCCCACCGGACGCGCCGCCCGCCGCATGAAAGAAGCCACCGGCATGGAGGCCTCGACCATCCACCGCCTCCTCATGGCTGACGAAGACGGCGAAGCGGGACGCAACCGCGACAACCCGCTCGAAGCCGATCTCATCGTCATCGACGAATGCTCAATGCTCGACATCCAGCTCGCCTCGCGCCTGCTCGCTGCCATCGGCGACAAAACCAGCCTGCTTCTTGTTGGCGACGCCGATCAGCTTCCCTCCGTCGGCCCCGGCTGCTTCCTGCGCGACTGCCTGACTTCCCATGTCATCCCGGTGACCCGGCTGGTCCAGGTCTTCCGCCAGGCCGCCGCCTCGCGCATCATCCAAGCAGCCCACGCCATCCTCGCCGGACGCCTGCCCGACCTGAAGGCGCCGCCAAAGGCCGAAGAAGCGGATTTCTACTGGATCGAGAAAGACGATCCGGCGGAACTTGAAGATTTGGTTTTGCGCCTGGTGCAAGAACGCATTCCGCAGCGTTTCGGCTTCCGTCCTCAAGAGATTCAAGTGTTGGCGCCGATGCGTCGCGGACCCTGCGGCACCCTCGCCTTGAACCAGCTCCTGCAAGCCGGCCTCAACGACCTCAAACACAAGCCGCAATTCGAAGACGGCGATCGCCGCCTCGTCCTCGGCGACCGGGTGATGCAGATCAGCAACAACTACCAGAAGAAAGTCTTCAACGGCGACCTCGGCTACATCCTCGATGTCGGACCGAAGGAATTCACCGTCATGTTCGAGGACAAAAACGTCGGCTACCTGCGCGAGGACGCCCGCGAACTGGCCCTCGCCTACGCCGTCACCATCCACAAATCCCAGGGCTCGGAATTCCCCGCCGTGGTCGTGCCCTTGAGCACCTCCGCTTCGGTGATGCTGCAGCGCAACCTGCTCTACACCGCCGTCACCCGGGCGAAGAAACTGCTGGTCCTCTGCGGCTCCCGCAAAGCCCTCGAGATGTGCGTGCGCAACGCCCGCATCAACCACCGCTTCAGCCGCTTGGCCGAACGGCTCAATGGCGATCCGGTGCCCTGAAACTCATCTCCTGCATCAGCCGCCCAAGCCGAAGCGGTGCTGCACCTTTTTCTCCAACGGCGCGAAGATGAAGCGGTCGGCAGCCATGCCGATCAGGACCATGATGAACATGACGCCGACGACCTGGCCGACATCGCCGAACTCGCGGCCGACGGCGAGGAGGTGGCCGACGCCTTCCTGCTTCAGGACGAAGATCAGTTCGCCGCCCATCAGGGAACGCCAAGCGAAGCTGAAGCCCGAGCGCAGCGAGCTGGCAAGGGCGGGGAGACCGGCAGGCAACATCACTTGGGTGTAGAACTTGATCCCGTGAGCACCGAAGACCAGGCCGGCGGAGCGGTAGATGGTCGGAGTCAGACGCAGGCCGTCGCGCAAGGTGATGGCGATGGAGAAGAAGCTGCCCATGACGGTGACGAAGAGGATGCCGGTTTCATTGATGCCGAGGGCGAGGACGGCGAGAGGCACCCAGCAGACGCTCGGCAAGGTTTGCAGGCCGAGGAAGACCGGGCCGAGCAGGGCATCGACGAACTTGAAGCGAAACATCGCCAGGCCGATGAAGAGGCCGAGGACGACGCTGATGCTGAAGCCAAGCAGCAGGCGTAGGACGCTGGTGCCGACGGCGGCAGGCAATTGGCTGTTCCAAAGCGAGCCGGTGACTTGTAGCCCCTGGCCGTGTAAAGGCCACTTCGGATTCATCTGGAAGGCGACGCTGTGGCCCGCCGCATCGACGGCCCAGACCGGGTCGCCGAACCAGGTCTTGACCCCGAGCAGATTGACCAGCGAGTCGAAGACATGCGAGGGCGCTGGGAAGACGTAGCAGCGCCATTCGAAGACGCGGTAGGCACATTCCCAGAGGCCGAGGATGAGCAGCCAGACGAGGGCGACCAGGAGGCCGCGTTTGAGCTTCTCAGATTTCATAGTTGCCGGCTCCTTCTGAGACGCGACGTGATGCGCCAGCCTGGGCGTTGACCTCGTCGTCGATCTCTTTGCGCACAGTTTTCATGTAGTAGGCGACATCCGAAGCGTCGAAATCGCGCGGGTGAGGCAGGTTGAGGCGGAAATCGCGACGGACGCGTCCAGGATTGGCATGCATGACGATGATGCGATCGGCGAGGCGGACCGCTTCGGCGACCGAGTGAGTGACGAAGATCACCGTTTTTTTCATCTCGACATAGAGCTCCTGCATCTGCTCGTGCAGCATGGTGCGGGTCTGCGCGTCGAGCGCGGCGAAAGGCTCATCCATCAAAAGGACGGCGGGATCCATCACCAGGCAGCGGGCGATGGCGACGCGCTGCTTCATGCCGCCGGAGAGCTGGTGGATGAACTTGTCGGCATGGGCTGAGAGGTGGACCAGATCAAGAGCTTTGCGCGACGCTTCGCGGCGTTCGTCAGGAGGAACACCGGCCATCTTGAGGCCGAATTCGATGTTTTGCGAGACGGTCAGCCAAGGGAAGAGGCCATGCTCCTGGAAGACCATGGCGCGATCGGGGCCGGGAGAGGTGATCAATTTGCCATCGAGATAAACCTGGCCTTGATCAGGCTTAGCGAGGCCCGCGACCATGGAGAGAAGAGTGCTTTTGCCGCAGCCGCTGGGGCCGACGATGACAACGAATTCACCCGGCTCGATGGTCAGGTTGACATCGGACATGGCAGGTTTATCGGCGCCGGGATATTGGCGGCAGACGCCTTTGATTTCGACCTTGCCACGGGAGCCGAGGGTGCTGGGGGCCTGGGGGCCGCCGCCGAAGGTTTTTTTAAGGAACTGGATCATGCTGAAGGCCGAAGTTTAAGGATTTGAAGGATTTGAAGGAGCTGGCAGGAGATGGACATCGACCATGCCCCTGAGATCGCCGGCTTCTTTGTAGAGGCCGAGATCGAAGGCGTGTTCGGCCTGGATTTTGAGGCTGTCGGGCATCGGGTCGTTGGTGAATTTGACGCGTTTCAAGGCGTTGCTGATGAGGGTAGCCTGGATGGTTTTTCCCGCGAGCTTACTGATCTCCGCCGCCAAGGCCGGCACCAACTCGTCCGGCTCGGCATTGAGTTCGCCGGTGAGGCGTGAGTGCTGTTTGAGGAGCGCTGCGATTTCCTGGGGGTGGGCGGCGAGGAATTCGGGACGGGTGATGATCACGGTGAGGCTGAATTCTTGGGTCGGCCAGAGGGTTTTTTCTTCCATCAGGAGCTTGCCCCCGGCTTCCTGGATCAGGCGGGTGGCCCAAGGCTCGGGTGACCAGGCGGCATCGATCTGGCCGCGTTCCATCATCTTGAGCTGTTCGGCGTTCGGGATCGGCAGAACATTGTCGAGATTATCTTGCTGAAGAGCAAATTTGAGCTGCCATCGGGCGGCGATGTCCTGGGTATTGCCAAGCTGCGGCGTGGCGATGCGGCGGTCTTTCAACTCCGCCAGCTTGGTGATGCCCGATTGCGACGAGACGACGAGGACGACGCCGTTGGCCGCACCGCCGGAGATGATTCGCAAACCCTGCCCCTTGCTTTTGATCCAGGCGTTGAGGGCCGGACCGGGGCCGACGTAGCCGACATCGATTTCGCCGGCGTTGAGCGCTTCGATCAGCGAGGGGCCGGCGTTGAAGATTTTGGTTTCCAGTCGGCAGGGCGCGAGAGCCTGGGCATAGGCGCCGGATTGCACCCCGAGGACGGCCTGGGCGTGGCTAAGGTTGGCGAAGTAGCCGAGTTTCAAAACTGGCAGGGTCGGCGACGAATCCTGGGCCGGACGGCAGGCGACGGCACAAGCCAAGAGCAAGGCGAGAGCGGGGCGGAAGATTTGAACGAGCGAGACCGACATGTTGCCATCCTGACGAGTTGTGAAGGTCGCAACAGGAGGAGGCCGGGGCCGGTGAGAATTTTGTTCGGTCCCGGCGCTTGGCGCCCGCCGCACATCGCCGGGATTTCTCCTGGCAAACCACCGTAGGCTCTCGGACCTCGGTTGGCAGATCCGGCAGCGAGTCCGGATCATTCCTGATGCGCCCCCCATTTTGCCGCCTGAGATGCCGCTGTCAAGGCGGAATATTTCGATTATGACGGCGAGGCCGCAATTCATTCAGCCCTGCCACTTCCGCGGCAGGGCTAAAAATCCACCTGAAGGCAGCCTTTAGGGCGTGGTCTTCACCGCCTCGAGCTTGATCGGCGAGGCGCCGCCGGCTGCCCATTGCACCACGATGATGTTGCCGTCGCGGTCGACGCAAAGATCGTGGACGTGGACAAAAACAGGAACGGCTTGATAGAGAGGCTGGAGCTTGCCGTCGACATATTTCGGTTCGACGCCGCCCGGACAGGAGATCACTTTGTCATTCTTATCGAGAATGATGACAAAACCAGAGGCGCCGCCGACTTTCGGGCCGGTGCCGTCTTTTTTCGACCAGCAGGCGCCGACGTAGAGCTTGTCGCCATGAACTGCAGCTTGGCCGCAATAGGCGCCGGGGAGATCGATGTCGCCAAGATATTTGCCGTCGAGCGAGAAGTATTTGAGCTGGTTGTCGGCGCGGGAACTGACGATCAGACGCGGCTTTTGCGGATCGCGCAAATCGACCGAGATGCCGTGGGCTTCGTGCAATTGGGCCTTGGGATCGGCTTCGGTGGAACCGCCGAATTTGCGGATGAACTTGCCATCTTTGTCGTACTGCAGAACCCAGTTGGAGCCGTAGCCGTCGGAGACGTAGATGTCGCCATTCGGCGCGACGGCGGCGTCACAGGGCATGAAATTCATGCCGGCATCATAAGCGCCGACGCTGAGGGGATCGGGCAGCGACAGGATGAGCTGGCCATTGGTGTCGGTGATGGCGACGCGGCCGCGTTCGCGAAGCTGTTTGCCGGCGCGGACGGCCCAGCCGGAATCGACGACGACGAGGCGTTCCTGGCCATCGCGTTCGAAGATCTCGAGGCCGTGGGCGCCGGGGTATTCGGTGATGCCTGCGCTGATCAACTTGCCGTCGGGGCTATAGCGCAGGCAGTTGTGCAGGGTGTTGTCGCAGAGGGCGATGAAGTCGCCGTTTTTGAGCTGTACCATGGCGTGGCAGTTGTAGATCGGGTTCTTCTTCGGGTCGAGCTGGCCCCAGCCTGCTGCGACGCTGAACTTCATGTCGCCGTGGCCGAGTCCGGTTCCGACGGCGGGTACTGGTGCGGGCACGGTGGCGCAAAGACTGGTGCCTTCATCGACCGGGTGAGCTGCGAGGCCGAGAGAGAGGAAAAACGAGGCGAGGATGAGTTTTTTCATGGCGGTCCTTTTTTGAATTACGAATTACGAATTACGAGTTTGTGACATAGTTATGTCCCAATTGTGACCTAGTTGTGTCCCAGTTGTGTCCCAGCTCACGCCAGTACCCCCTTGACCACCTTGCCGGAGACATCGGTGAGGCGGTAGTCCCGGCCCTGGAAGCGGTAGGTGAGGCGTTCGTGGTCGACCCCCATGAGGTGGAGCATGGTGGCGTGCAGATCGTGGACGTGCACCGGGTTTTCGACGATGTTGTAGCCCCATTCGTCGGTCTGGCCGTAGCTGGTCCCGCCCTTGATGCCGCCGCCGGCCATCCACAGGGAGAAGCAGCGCGGATGGTGGTCGCGACCGTAGTCGTTCTGAGTCATTTTGCCTTGGCAATAAGTGGTGCGGCCGAATTCGCCGCCCCAGATCACCAGGGTGTCGTCGAGGAGTCCGAGGCGCTTGAGATCGGCGACCAAGGCGGCCGAGGCCTGGTCGGTCTGTTTACACTGGTTGGTGATCTGGCCGGGCAGGCTGCCATGCTGGTCCCAACCTTGGTGGAAGAGCTGAATGAAGCGCACACCGCGCTCGGCGAGGCGACGGGCGAGCAGGCAGTTCGCTGCGTAGGTGCCGGGCTGGCGCGAGCTCGCTCCGTAGAGGTCAAAAGTGGCAGCGCTTTCTTTCGACACATCAGCCGCTTCGGGCACGGCGAGCTGCATACGGAAGGCCATCTCAGCCTGGGCGCTGCGAGCGGCGGTTTCCGGGTCGCCGTAGATCCCGGCGGTGGCGGCGTTGAGCGAGCCGAGGCCGTCGAGCATGTCGCGGCGAATGTCGCGGTTGAGGCCGTCGGGGTTATCGAGGAAAAGCACCGGTTCCTTTCCGGCGCGGAACTGCACGCCCTGATGCTGCGAGGGAAGGAAGCCCGAGCCCCAGAGACGCGAGTAAAGCGGCTGGTCATGGCTGGCGTCTTTCGACACCAGGGTGACAAAAGCAGGCAAATTGGAATTCATCGAGCCGAGACCGTAATCGGCCCAAGCGCCCATCGCCGGGCGGCCGGGCTGTTGGTGGCCGGAGCAGAAGAAAGTGATCGCCGGGTCGTGGTTGATCGCTTCGGAGTGCATCGAGCGGATGATGCAGAGGTCGTCGGCAATCTTGGCGGTGTGCGGCAGCAGGTCGCTGATCCACTGGCCGCTCTGGCCGTGCTGTTTGGCACCGACAAAAGACGCCGCGACGGGAAGTGTCGCCTGGTTGCCACTCATGCCGGTGAGCCTTTGCGTTCCTCGCACTGACGCGGGAAGCTCCTTGCCGTGATGTTGCTTCAGCAGCGGCTTCGGATCGAGGGTTTCAAACTGCGAGGGACCACCAGCCTGGAAGAGGTAGATGATGCGTTTGGCCTTGGCGGCGAAATGCGGCAAACCCGGTAGGCCGCCGGTGATCTGCGGCGTCGGAGCGCCAAAGAGCTGCGGTTGGGACAAGGCGGCGAGGGAGAGAGCGCTGGCGCTGAGGAAGTGTCGGCGATTCATGGGGGAGCTCCAGAATTGAGAATTGAGAATTAAGAATTAAGAATTAAGAATTAAGAATTAAGAATTAAGAATTGAACGAAGGGGTTGACGCTTGTTCATCTGACGACGCAAGTCGCGTCGGAGGCGAGGATGACCGAGCACAGGTTGGCGAGGGCTTTTTCAGGCGCGCCGGGGTGGAGGGCTAGTTGGCGCTTAAACAGCTCGTTCAAGGCCGCGGCTTCTTTTGCGGAAGGCGCACGGGCGCAGAGCAGCGTGAAGGCGCGGGTGGGAGCTGCCTCGGGAGCTTCCTTGAGGGCGCGGGTCGCTATCGAGCGGGCGGCTTCGAGGAAGACCTCGTCGTTGAGCAAGGCGAGCGCCTGCAGCGGGGTGTTGGTGTTCTGACGTCTGACCGAGCAGACTTCGCGGCTGCCGGCATCGAAGAGCTGCAGGTTGGGCGGCGGCGCGGTGCGCTTGCGGTAGGTGTAGAGACTGCGGCGATGCGCGGCTTCGCCTTGGTCCGGATGATAGGCACCGCCGGCAGCGCCGGAATCCTCCCAGACTCCCGCAGGCTGCCAGGGTTTGACGCTGGAGCCGCCAAGCTTGTCGACCAGGAGTCCCGCGGCTTTCAGAGCTTGATCGCGCAGAGCTTCACCGCTGAGTCGGAAACTCGGTCCGCGGGCAAGCAGGCGGTTCGCCGGATCCGCTTTCCAGCTCGCCTCGTTGACGGCAGAGCTCTGGCGGAAGGTGGCGCTGAGGACGATGCGGCGCAGCAGAGCGCGGACATCCCAGCCGCTGCTGACGAAATCGCGCGACAAGGCGTCGAAGAGTTCGCGTTGCGCCGGAGCTTCGCCCTGAGTGCCGAAGTTCTCGCGGGTCAACATCAAACCTTCGCCGAAACACAGGGCCCAGTAGCGATTGACGGCGACGCGCGGAGTCAAGGGATTTTGTCCGTCGGTGGCCCAACGGGCGAGACCGAGTCGGTCGCGAGGCCAATCCTTTTTGAAGGCGAAGATCTGCTCAAGAGCGCCGGCTTGGACTTCTTGCTTCAGATCGGGCTGATCGTAAGCGCCGCGTTGGAGCAGATAGCTCTTGCGGGGAACCGATGAAGTCGCCATCACCGGGATCAACACGATTGATTCCAACAGGTCTTGATGAGCTCGTCGTGCCTGCTGCAGCGAGGCATTCGCCTCCGCCCATTGCGGCTGAATTCGGTGCTGCCAGAGCTTGATCAAAGAGGCGTCGGCTTGCGTCAATGCCGCGGCGAAGGCCGTGCCGCCGTTGAGAAGGTCGACCTCGAGTGCCTGCAGCTCGACGTCGAAGAGGCGCAGTTCATCGACCTGGCCATCTTTGAAACCGACATCGCGTTGACGCGAACGCCAGCCGATTTGTAATTGGCGCATCGGCGTCGGGCCGTCGATGAAGTCGCGCAGGACCTCGCAGGGCAGCTCCTTGCCGTTCAGCCAGATCTTCATGCCGGCGGCGCGCGACGAGCCGTCGTAGGTGAGAGTGACCTGGTGCCAGGTCTTCAGGGGCAGCGGCTCGCGGCTGCGGATGGCGATGGCCGAGCCGGGCCAGAGGTGGATGATCTCGAAGCTGAGATGGCCGTCCTTCATCATCAGCTGATAACCTTGTTGGTCGGACTCGATGGTGAAGTCGCAGCCGTGCAGGATGGTGGCGCGCGGCGCCGCGGTTTCGGCCCGCAGACGCAGGGCGACGCTGAGGGGATCGCAGCGGCGGAAGGACGGGGTCTTGTCGAGCGCCGGCCCGTTGTCGCCGTCGAGCAGAGTGGCCGCCCCGGCGGGCGATTGCACCTTGCCGTCGAGCTCGTGCGAGGCAATCGGCTTAGGCAGCGAAGGGGTCGCGGTTTTTGCCCATTCCGCACAAGTTTTTGCGTCGGGCGCAATTTGCTTCAGTTTGTCTGCCGCCGCCGTCTCAGCCGCTACGAGATCGGCGAGCTTCTTCTCCTGCTCGGGCGTGGCCAGGTGCAGAGCCGGACGGGCGATGGCGCCGGTGCTGTAGGGGATGGTGCCGGACTCGTCGATGCGGTCGAAGCAGGCGCCGAGGGAGTAGAATTCCTTCTGGCTGATCGGGTCGAATTTATGATCGTGGCAGCGGGCGCAGCCGGTGGTCATGCCGAGGAAGGCGGCGGAGAAAGTTTCGACGCGGTCGGCGACGGCTTCCTGCCGGAATTCTTCGTCGATACTGCCGCCTTCTTGGGTCATGCGGTGGAGGCGGTTGAAGGCGGTGGCGAGCTTCTGTTCCTGGGTGGCTTGGGGCAAGAGATCACCCGCGATCTGCCAGGTGAGGAACTGGTCGTAACTCAGGTTTTTGCGGAAGGCGCCAATGACCCAGTCGCGCCAGGGCCAGTTGCGGCTCTCGGTGTCGCTCTGGTAGCCATGGGTGTCGGCGAAGCGCGCCGCGTCCATCCAGTCTTCGGCGAGGTGTTCGGCGCAGGCGCTGGAGGCGAGCAGCGATTCGACGCGTTTGTCGTAGGCGTCGGGCGCCTTGTCCTTCTCGAAAGCGGTCACCTCTTCCGGGCTCGGCGGCAGGCCGGTGAGGACGAGGTGGACGCGGCGCAGCAGCTCGGCGCGGCTGGCTTCGGCATTGGGCTTGAGGCCGGCCTTTTCAAGCTTCGCCAGAACAAAGACATCAAGCTCGTTTTTGGCCCATTTCGAGTCTTTCACCGCCGGGATCGGCAGGGCTTGGGGAGCGACAAAGGCCCAGTGCTTCTCGTAGTGAGCGCCCTGCTTGATCCAGGTAGAGAGGATTTTCTTCTCGGCGGCACTCAAGGTCTTGTGGCTCTTCAGGGGCGGCATCCGCTCTTCATCGTCATCACTGTTGATCCGCTCGATCAGGCTGCTTTTCTCGGGATGGCCGGGAACGATGGCGAAATGGCCTTCCTTGAAGGCCTTGGTCGCCAGCTCGAAATTATTCAGACGCAAGTCGCCCTTGATCTTGTCTTTGTCGTTGCCGTGGCAGGCGAAACACTTGTCCGACAAGATCGGCAGGACCTGGTCGTTGTAGCCGACAGGCGGCTCTTCGGCGATCAGGAGAAAAAGCAGGCTGAGGGAGTTCATGAGGTCACCTTGTAATGAGTCGTGGATGGATGCAAAACTGAGAACCACTTATATGGACTCTGGTTCCGCAATGTAAGCTAGACAATTCACAGATTCTATCGAAAAATGCACAGGGAGTCAACATGGATCTCGAATGGGGGGTATTCATCCAATTTTACACACTGCCAGAATGAGCTCATGGCTCCTCCCCTGAACCACGAATATTTTTTTATGCCACCGTAGCGACAAGGCTGAGCCGCACTATCTTCGGAGGTCTTTTCCCAAGCACACAAGGAGAGCGTAAAAACATGGTTATCCACGAATACCAAGCCCGCAGCCTGTTCAAGGCCTATGGCATCCCCGTCACCGAAGGCGTCACTGTTGACTCCACCAAGGGCCTCGAAGCGAAACTCAAAGAGCTCGCCGCCCTCTATCCCAAAGCCCAGCACCCGGATGTCGACGGCTTCGTCGTCAAAGCCCAGGTCCACGCTGGCGGCCGCGGCAAAGGCGATGTCTTCAACGCCAAGGGCGAACAGCTCGACCGCGATGGCAAAAAGCTCGCCAAAGACGGCAAAAAAGCCGGCGGCGTCCGCTTCGTCGGTTCCCTCGCCGACGCCGTCGCTTTCACCGACGTCCTCCTCGGCAAGACCCTCGTCACCAAGCAGACCGGTGCCGATGGCGCCAAGATCAATAAAGTTCTCGTCGTTCCCGGCCTGAACATCGCCGACAGTAAGACCACTAGCAGCGGAAAGTGCGAATTCTACCTCGCCATCGTCATGGACCGCAAGGGCCAGTGCCCCTTCATCATCGCCTCCAGCGAAGGCGGCATGGACATCGAAGAAGTCGCCGAGCACACCCCCGAGAAAGTCGCCAAGATCGCCATCAACCCCGCCAGCGGCTGGTGGCCCGTCTATGGTCGCCGCGTCGCGGCCGCCCTCGGCCTCACTGGTGACGACGCCCGCAAGGTCGCCGCCATCGCCGAAAAACTCTACAAGCTCTTCCTCGACAAAGATGCCTCCATCGTCGAAGTCAACCCGCTCGTCAAGACCGACGCCGGCAACTTCTACGCCATCGACGGCAAGCTCAACTTCGACGACAACGCTCTCTTCCGTCAGCCCGAAATCGCCGCCATGCGCGATAAGGAAGAAGAAAACCCCCTCGAAGTCGAAGCCACCGAAGCCGACCTCAATTACGTCAAGCTCGACGGCTCGATCGGTTGCATGGTCAACGGCGCCGGCCTCGCCATGGCCACCATGGACACCATCAAGCTCTACGGCGGCGAACCCGCCAACTTCCTCGACGTCGGCGGCACCGCCAACGCCGAGCGCGTCGAAAAAGCCTTCCGCATCCTGATGAAGGACCCCAAGGTCAAGGTCGTCCTGATCAACGTCTTCGGCGGCATCGTCTTGTGCGACCGCGTCGCCAACGGCGTGGTTGAAGCGGTCAAGAAGATCCCCGGCTTCAAAATGCCCGTGGTCGTCCGTCTCGCCGGCACCAACTCCGAGCTCGCCAAGGACATCCTCAAGAAGTCCGGCCTCAAACTCATCCCCGCCGACGACCTCAACGACGGCGCCAAAAAAGCCGTCGCCGCCGCGGCCAAAGCCTAAGTTTCCAAGGAGTCACACATGTCCATCCTCGTCGACAAATCCACCAAAGTCATCATCCAGGGCATCACCGGCAAGACCGGCGCACTACACGCCAAGCTGATGAAAGAATACGCTATCGAAGTGAAAAACCCCGGCTTCTTCGTCGGCGGTGTCACCCCCGGTAAAGGCGGCGAAAGCGTCGAAGGCCTGCCGGTCTTCAACTCCGTCGCCGAAGCGATCAAAAAGACCAAGTGCAACACTTCTTGCATCTTCGTCCCCCCTCCCTTCGCCGCTGACTCGATCATCGAAGCGGTCGACGCCGGCATCAAGCTGGTCATCGTCATCACCGAAGGCATCCCCGTCCTCGACATGATGAAAGTCAAAGCCGCCATCAAGGGCAAAGATGTCACCATCGTCGGCCCCAACTGCCCCGGCGTCATCACCCCCGGCATCGGCAAGATCGGCATCATGCCCGGCTTCATCCACAAGGCCGGCAAAATCGGCGTCGTGTCGCGCTCCGGCACCCTCACCTACGAAGCCGTCGACCAGCTCACCAAAGCCGGCCTCGGCGAGTCGACCTGCGTCGGCATCGGTGGCGACCCGATCAACGGTTCGCAATTCCTCGATATCGTCAAGCTCTTCGCTGCCGACCCCAAGACCGAAGGTCTCGTCTTCATCGGCGAAATCGGCGGCGACGCTGAAGAAACCGCAGCTGACTGGCTCAAGGCCAACTACAAGAAGCCCGTCGTCGGCTTCATCGCCGGCCAATCGGCTCCTCCCGGCCGCCGCATGGGCCACGCCGGCGCCATCGTCGGTGGTGGTGACCGCACTGCCGTCGACAAAGCCGCTTACCTCGCCAAATGCGGCCTGAAGATGGTCAAGTCCCCCACGGACATCGGCGCTGCCATGCTCGAGCTCTTCGCCAAGCAATCGAAAGCCGCTGCTCCATCCAAGAAAGCTGACAAGAAAGCTGCCAAGAAAGCTGACAAGAAAGCTGCCAAGATAGCTGCCAAGGCTCCCGCCAAGAAAGCCGTCGTCGCTGCCAAGGCTCCCGCCAAGAAGCCGGTCTTGATCATCAAGAAGGCCGTGAAAGGCAAGAAGTAATTCTTCTCTGAACTTCAAAACGCCGCCGGAGAGATCCGGCGGCGTTTTTTATTCTGCCGGAACCTCTCGGTTTGCCGTGCATCATAGACACGGACTCACCCTAGGACGCCCCCATGAATCAGATTCTTGTCGCTTTTCTTTTCCTCAGCTCGCTCTTCACTCAAGCTGAAGAAACACCCCCTCCTCCTGCGCCCGCCGCAAAAGGCCCCAATATCCTCCTCATCTTCGCTGATGACCTCGCCTGGGACGCCTTAGCTTTTAACGGCAATCCGGTGGTCAAAACTCCCCATCTCGACCGCTTGGCGAAACAAGGCAGCAACTTCAGCCATTGCTACAACATGGGTTCATGGTGTCCCGCCGTCTGTGTCGCCAGCCGCACCATGCTGAATACCGGCCGTTTCGTCTGGCGCGCCGGAGCCCTTAATCTGCCACAAGAAGCCGCCCAAGGCCGCACCTGGGCCCAGAGCCTTGAAAAGGCCGGCTATGTCACCTACATGACCGGCAAATGGCACGTTGATGGCCTTTCCCCGAAAGCCTGCTTCCAGAAATTTGGCAAAGTTCGTCCCGGAATGCCTCAAACCACCAAGGATGTCTACAAACGCCCTAAAGCCACGGGACAAGAAACCTGGACACCATGGGACGAGTCACTGAAGGGTTATTGGGAAGGCGGTAAACACTGGAGCGTCGTCACCGCCGATGACGCGATCGCCTACCTTGACTCGCGCCGTGGCAAGACCCAGCCCTTCTTCGCCTATGTCGCCTTCAACGCCCCGCACGACCCCAGCCAAGCGCCGAAATCTTTTGTCGACATGTATCCCGCCGCCAAGGTCGACCTGCCACGCAATTTCCTGCCTCTCGCGCCTTTCTACGACAAGATCGGCTGTGGCAAGGATCTCCGTGATGAAGCCCTCTGCACCTTCCCTCGTAGTCCCGAGGCCATACGTCAGCACCGCGGCGAATACTACGCGCTCATCAGCCACTTTGACCAGCAAGTCGGGCGCATTCTCGACCAGCTCGAAGCTTCCGGCCAGGACAAGAACACTCTCGTCATTTTCACCGCCGACCACGGTCTCGCCTGCGGCCATCACGGCCTGATGGGCAAACAGAACATGTATGAACACTCGCTCCGCACCGCCTTCATCTTGCGCGGCCCCGGCATCCCCGCCGGACGCCAGGTGACAACGCCGATCTACCTGCAGGACGCCTTCCCTACCTCGCTCGAAGCCGCCGGCATTGCCGTCCCTTCCTTCGTCGAATTCAAGAGTGTCCTGCCCCTCCTCGGCACCCAGCCGCCGCCTCATTATGCCTCGATCTACGGCTGCTACAGCAGCGACCTGCAGCGCTGCGTCATCGATCAAGGTTGGAAGCTGATTCATTACCCCAAGCTCGGCACCTCGATGCTTTTTGATCTCGCTCAAGATCCGGATGAAATGCATGACCTAGCCAGCGACCCCCTCCAAACGTCCCGACTTGCCGAGCTGCGTCAAAAGCTTGTCGAGCTCGAAAATGAGTTGGAGGATCCTTTACAAGTCAAAAGCGCCAAACCCTTGCGTGAACCCAAGTCTGAATAAACTTTTTTTCGATTCCTTCTCCAGTTCCTTGCCCTCTGCGCAATCTTTTTTGTGGTGACCGCAAACGCGTCCGTTCGCGTCCTGGGAGCGCCGGCTGCCAGCCGGTTGGTTGCCTGCCCAGACTTCGCCTTCCATAGGATCCAACCAACCGTGATTGGCGTGGCCGTGTTCGGATGATTTCTGCTTTTCTGCTTCATGACATCATAACCATGCCACGTTATATCGTTTCACGAATCGAAAATTCTTAAAATTTACTTGCCGTCCCACTCTGCATTTTGAATCGCCATCAGGCGCTTCACTTCATCGGGTTTTTGGGTGGCGAGGTTGGTTTTTTCTAAGGGATCGGCTTTGAGATCGTAGAGTTCGATTTCGGTCGGGATGGTGTGAAACGGTTTGTTGGGTTTTGCAGGCCCTGGGATGATGAGTTTTGAAAAGCCATCGATCACCACGCGCGCATACAAACTTTTACCGGGTTGCTTGAGATCTGCGATGTCGTGACAGTAGGACTCGACGAAAATGGATTTGCGCTTTGTCATCGCATCGCGATCTACCAGGTCGATCCCAGGGAGATCGGCTGGAGCCTTGACGCCGGCGAGTTTGAGAATCGTGCTTGGGAAATCGGTGATGTGCGCGAGTGTCACGTCATCGCGTCGAGGCTTCACTTTTCCCGGCCAGCGGACAAACATGGGGGTGCGGATTCCCATTTCGTAAGGAGTCATTTTCGCGCGACCGCCGTTGTAGCCTTCCGCTGCGTTCCAGCCATTATCGGAGAGATAGAGAACGACGGTGTTTTTCCTGAGGTCGTTCTTGGTCAGGTAATCATCGAGTTCCCCGCAAGTTTGGTCAAACCACTCGATCATCGCGCAGTATTTTTCCGCTGCAGGCGTTGGTCCTTTGCCGGTGTATTTTGCTAAAATCTCTTTCGGTGGTGTGTGAGGATCATGCGGCATGAGTGGCGCGTACCAGATGAAGAAAGGCTTTTTTTCTTTGTTTGATGTTTCGATGAAATCGTAGATCGGCTGCATGCCTTCGCGACCGATGGTGAGCCCGTCGCCACCGTGTCGACCTTGTTTGCCTGTCATGCCATGGGTGAAGCCGACGTCTTTAAATGTAGAGTTCCAGAGTTTACCTGTTTGAAAGGTGAGGTAGCCGGAATCGCTCAGTGCTTTCGGCAGCATGAGCGAGTTGCCGAGCAGTTGATCCGTGAGGGGTTTACGGCTGGATTTTCCACCCGAAAACTGCGGTGCATTTTCTGATAAATCATTTCCGGTGATGCCGTGATTACGCGGCAGTTTTCCGGTTAGTAAACACGCTAGCGATGGCGAGCAAACGGGCATTACGTAACCTCTGCTGTAAACGAGGCTCTCGGAAGCGATACGATCGAGATGCGGAGTTTTCACGGTTTCATGGCCCATGAAGCCGTAGCCATCAAACGCATGATCATCTGAAATGATCAGAATGATATTCGGTCGATCCGCTGTGGCTTCAGAAAATCTATCGCCAACCTTGACTTGACCATCCAATTTTGCTCGCAACCCGGTAATCCCGAGATTCCCCATCTTTGGCTCGGTGTAATCGACCTGCGAGTAAAGGCGCAAGGTCAAACACAGCAGCAATAAACCAATAACTTGAAGTCTGTAGGATTTCTTTGCCATCGTCGGATCCTCCTCATGGAATTGCGGGCGCCGTCAGGAGGCCGGTCTCGAACTTAGCCCAAAATGAGGCTCTGTCTCGGGATCATGGAGGTGAGGCGGTGCGGGACTTGCTTCGGGTCGCGGCGCGCGACAAGGTTTGACTGAGCTTGTTCTCTGCTCGCCAAAATCTCTTTGGGCGTCTCGGGCGTGTGGCCGTAAAAAGGCTCGGGGCCTTGGGCGCTGCGTGCGTGTTTGTCGGAGCTTGCCAGGATTGATCCTAAAAACCGCAGCAACCCAGGACCATCCGCGACCCCTTCAGGGTCAGAAATCATAACCCCTTCCAACCCAGGTTGTCGCCGATGCGGCTCAACCCCGGGCTAAAATCTGAAACCCCCTTGGGGTGAGCTGCAGTTGAGCTCAAGCATGTTCGACAGCGGTTTTTAGGTTGATCGCTGGCTTCGGCCTCGCGAGCCACATCGTCACGGAGTCTGATGGTCACCAACAAAAAACAAGTCTGACTTACTCATGACAGAAGAACACCGCGACTCAGCTCAAGTCACACCGTATTGGCTGTCACTGCAAACCAACACGTCCGACTGTTGGCGACGCCTCAATGCTGGTCACGAAAGCCCCTGATATCGAAATTTCCCGCTGCCCCGCCATCGCGCTGGCATCTCGTCCGCTCCGGCTGTATACTGGCGCCATGAATCACCAACGGATCATCTACTACCCGGTCTTCCCCGAAAGCCATGAGCCGGGGAGCGAGCGCAGCGATTTCGTCCGTCACTGGGTCCAAGACGTGCTCATCCCGGAAGGTCGCGCCACCTGGAATGAAGCGGAAGCCAATGCCTACCTGGTCGCCACCGGTGACGGCGGCATGATGCGCGCCGCCCGCAATCATTGCGACAGCGGCAAACCCCTCTTCGGCGTCAACTGCGGCACCCTTGGCTTCTTGATGAACCAGGTCCGCGAAGTCGAACACCTGCCGCGCAATCTCGATGAGCTTCACACCGTCACCCTGACCCTGATGCAGGGGGAGTTTCATTGCCGCGACGGCCGCGTCGTCCGCCACCTCGCCTTCAACGACATTTTCTGCGGCGGCAACATCGCCGATTTCGTCGGCTTCCAGATTCACGGCTCGCTCTCCCACTTCCGCGACCGTCGCGTCAAAGGCAACGGCATCTTCGTCTCCACCCCCCAGGGAACCACCGGTTTCGCCCTGAATGCCCAGGGCAGCTCCGCCGTCCTGCCGCTCGACACCCGGGCCTGGTACATCGGCGGCGTTGCCACCGGCCCCTATCCTTCCAGCGTCTTCTCGCCGCAAACTGTCGAAATCCGCTGCAGCTCGCGCCGCCCGGTCAATGGCTATGCCGATGGTTACGACCAGGAAGTCCACGACATCGAGCGCATCGTCATCACTCCGACCCATCACAAGGTCATTCTCGCCTTCCGTCAGGACATGGATTTCGAAGCCCGCCGCCGCGAACTGGCGCAGCAGGTCGAACTTGGCCTCGTATGACACTGGCGTTTTAAGCGAAAGGCATTCCATTCCTGGACAGACAATTTCAGGAGTCCAGAATGAGTGAACCCAGCCCCCTGCGCCAGTCTTTCCTTGATGGCCATCGCCTCCTCGGCCAGTTTCTCGAAGACCGCGCCAACACCGAGCGCCTCGAACATCTCGCCCAGATCCTCTCCGTCTGCTACAATCAGGGCGGCAAAGTGATCATCTTCGGCAACGGCGGCAGTGCCTGCGATGCTGCCCACTTCGCCGAAGAGATGACCGGCCGCTACCGCAAAGACCGTCGCGCCCTCCCCGCCATCGCCGTCACCGACGCCGGCCACATCACCTGCGTCGCCAACGACTACGGCTACGACTCGGTCTTCTCCCGCTCGGTCGAGGCTTTTGCGCAATCCGGCGATGTCGTCATCGGCATCAGCACCTCCGGCAACTCTCCTAACGTCTTGAAAGGCCTGCAGGCCGCCCGCGAGCGCCAGTGCGTCACCGTCGGCCTGACCGGCAAAGATGGCGGCAAACTCCTCGGCAGCTGCGATTTCGAATGGCTCTGCCCAGGCGCCACCGCCGACCGCATTCAGGAAATCCACATGATGCTCCTCCACATCCTCATCGAAGGCGTCGAGCGCATCCTCTTCCCGGAGAACTATCGCTGAGCTCTTGCAATAAGCAGTGATCCGGTTGTACAATGATTCAGATGCAATCCGCGAGGCTTAAGTTTATGGGCTTATTCGATTTTTTTAAGAAAGCTAAAGAGTCGGCAATCGAGCCCGAAGCCCCCAAGGCTCCGGACCCCTTGGCGCCTCCCCCTCCCCGTTCTGATCTGATTCAGGCGACCCAGAGACCTGAGCGGGCCCTCCATGAACGAGCCGTGACCAAGGCGGAGCTCTCCAGCTCCAACCGGATCACACTCAGCCGTAGCCAGACGGTCGACAACAGCGCCTTGCCACCACCGCCCGCCAGCGTCCCGCAGAACAGTCTGCCGCATGCTCGCAAGCTGGTTATCGGCGACACTCTCGCGGGGCCCACTGAAGCCTACGCCGCCGTGACGCTTGACGACACTCGTGCTGCTACCACTCAAGACGACATTCTAATCCTGCCGCCCCCGCAGCCCTCCAAAACAGAGGCCGCGGGCAACGCCCGTGCGTCGCAAGTCAGCGCCTTGAAAAATCCCCCGACGAGCCCGAAACAAAGCCCCATCATGCTCTCTCAGGGCAAGGTCGCGCACTTGGCCGCGGTGGAATTCCTCAATGTCCTGTCGGGCAACTGCGTCGCCGCGGGCGCCATCGCTCACGCGAATGCCAGCAAAGCGGAAGTCCTCATTTCCCGCGACGAAGCCATTGCCCTCCTCAGCCTCGGATCCTTCCGGTTTTACGCTTGTGGCGTCTGTGAAAAACTGCCGGCGGAATACCTCACCCCGATGGCCAATCGCGACGAAAGCGTCCTCGAAATCCCCTTAATCAAAATCCTCCCGGTCATCCCCCTCGAATGGCTGAAAATCTCCGGTCAGGATGAAAGCCGACTCGAGACTTTGGAATCGATCAACGACCCCTTCCGCGACATCTTCGTCAAACAGGCTCCGCGCTCGCCCACCGCGCCGCCGGTTTCCCCCATCCCGCAACAAGCCCCACCCAAACCCGCTCAGCGCAGCGATGTCTTGCGGCTCCCTGTGCAGGCCTTGGTCTCCCGCCTGCCCGCCGAACACCTCGGTAAAACAAACTTGGATGCAGTCGATTTTGAGCGCAACCCCACCTTGGAACTGCTCAGTCTGGGCAGCTTTTCCCCGACTTATGCGCTGATCGCAAAAATCGCCCCAGGCTTGCTCCACTCGAGCGCCACAAGCATCGAGGCCTCCGTCTCGATCCCCTTGACCGAAATCCTCCCCCTCCTGCCGAGCACATGGCTGAATCCTGCCCCGGATCAAGACCGCCATCGCCTCGCCACGCTGATCGACATGAATGACCCCTTCAGTGGCGCCTTCGTCGAGCCCGCTCCCAACGCCAAAGCCAAAGCAGCTCCCGCCGCACCCGCCGCTCCTCTTGCCAAAGCTTCCCCTCCTCCTCCAAGCGCTGCGCCTAGCGCGCCTGCCGCCGCACCGAAAGCCGCCAAAATCCAAGAATCGGGCATGGATTTCATCCTGGGCGACGCCTTTGCCGATAGTGCCGCCAAGCTCAAGGAACCCACCGCCTTCGATCTCAATGTCGAAGATACCATGATCGGTCGCGTCCCTCCTTCCCACCAAATACCCGGCAAAGCCAAAACTCTTCCCTTGCGCAACGCGGCAACGGAAGCCCAGCCCCCTCCGCCGGAAGCCCCTGCCGCCGCAGGCATCAAGCCGAAGACACTCCCCCTCAAAACTAATCACAGCATCGACTTGATCGTCGTTGATGAAGAGGTCTTCGCTCCGGCTGTCAAGGCCAAAACCATGCCTCTCAAAACCAACCACAGCCTCGACTCGCTCCTGGTCGACAAAGTCACTTCGGAACCTGTTGTCAAAGCAAAATCCATCCCGCTTAAAACCGAAGTGCCGAAGCCACAGTCGAAGAACCACCCCGAGGAAGAACTGATCTCTCTCGATTGCCTGGAGGAAAAAGCCCCCTCCAGACAAATCCCGCCCCCGACCCGCCCCATTGGCGGCATCCGCAAAGAAATCGTCTCCCTCGAAGCCAGCGACGATGGCTTGACGCCGCGCCCCTCCACGGAAGCGCAGTTCATCCCCCCGACGCCACCGCCAAAACCCCTTGCCTCGAATGTCCCGCGTCCCCCCAAAAAACCGGCGCGGACCGAGTTCGACGATGACAATGATCTTGTCCTCGTCAATAGCAGTACCCCCTTTGTGCCGAAACATCTCGACACCAGCGTCAAGGAATTCAGCCGCTCGCAGGCGATGAAAATCGAGGCCCACTCACAGGTCATAGCCGAAGTCAAGACGCAGCCCACATCGGTAGCCAGTCTTCAGCCTCAGGATGACCCCGCCCGCCGCAGCACCGCGCCCTGTACCATTTCACTGAAATACGCCAAAGCCGACACGCTCTTGGAACTGCCCGGCTACAGCCCCGCCGCCGCCACCGCTTTGATCGCCGCCGCCCAGGAAGGCCGCATCTCTGATCTGGCCTCCATCGCCAAAGTGCCTGGTATCGACCCCAAAACCTTCCATCAATTGACGGGTCTCAATCCTGGCGACTCACTCCTGGCTGCCGAACGTCGACTCAACCCCACCGCCGGGCTGGATCCGAATCAGGATTTCACCCTGTCGACCCTGCTTGCCGGCTTGACCAAAAAGCTCGGCTGGAACGCTGCCCTTCTGATCTCTCCCGGCGGCCTCCGCGCCTCTGCCAGTGGCGACACCGACAAGATCTCGGCCGACCTCGACCTCGCTGCCGCCGTCATCCCGCAGCTCATCCGTCGCTGCAGCCACAGCTTCGGCCACGCCGGCTTGCCGGCCTTGAACGAGATCGCTCTCCACCTCGGCGATCATAACTTGCGCTTCCTTCCCTGCGGCGAAGCCTTCCTCATTCTCTCCCTCCCCGGCACCGATCCCGACCCGGAACTGATGCGCCGCAGCCGCGACATCGCCACCCATCTCGCTTGGTATTGCTCGAACCGCCTCGTCCCCTGAGCCATGCGCCACGTCGGGCTCATTCTCCTCGTCCTTGTCATCGGAGCCCAGGCCGCCGCAGACCGCGAAGAGACCACCCTGCGCATCCTGCACAGCACCGATGTCCATTCACACCTCGAAGACGGCGCCGCGCCCGGTCGCGGCGGCTGGCTGCGTCTGGCGGCCAAGGTGGAATCGGAACGCCAGCGCCTCGGCCGCGAGCACGTCGTACTCCTTGATTCCGGCGACGCCTGCCAAGGCAGCGAATGTGCCCTCCTCAGTCGCGGCGCTTGCGGCGCCGCCATGCTCAAGCAGCTGGCTTACGACGCTTGGGCGCCAGGCAACCACGACCTCGATTTCGGACCCGCACGCTTCCGTCAATTGATCGAAGCCGCCGGCGTCCCCTGCCTCGCCGCCAATCTCAGCGTCGCCAGTGACAAACTGATCAAGCCCTGGACCCTGATCGAACGCCGCGGCTGGCGCCTCGCCGTCATCGGCATGCAGGCCGGCTACCTCGAAAACTGGTTCCGCCCGCAAGAGCTCCAAGGAGTCAATATCAAAGGCATGGAGGAATCCCTCCGCACCTGGCTGCCCGAGGTCAAAAAATCCCGGCCCGACCTGATCCTGATGATCTGCCACCAAGGCCTCCTCTCCCGCGACCCGCGCGGCGTCAACGAAGTCCTCGCCGTCACCCGGCGCTTCCCCGAAATCCGCCTCGTCCTCGGTGGCCACACCCACCTCGAAAATCCCGGCCTCCTCTGCGCCTCTGGATCTTGGTATGTCCAATCGGGCTTCCACGGCGACAAAATGGCCGCCGTCGACCTCCATTTCAGCCCCGGCAAAGGACTCACCGGGATCGAATCGGAACTGCTGGTCATCGGCAGCGGCGCCGTCGATCCTGCCGCCGCGCGGGTTCTCCAACCCTATCTCGACGCCGCCGCCGCAGAGAAAATCCGGCCCATCTGCAAGCTCGCCGCCCCTCTGCAAGCCGGCAAGCCCGGACAAGACTGCGGCCTCAGCGCCGTCCTCGGCGAGGCCCTGCGCCGTTGTACCCAGGCCGACATCGCCATGCAAGGAAATTTCGGCCGCAGCGATCTCCGCGGCGAGGTCACCGGTGCTGATCTCTTCCGCGTCGTCCCCTATGAAAACGGCATCGTCAGTTTCGACATCCTGCCGAGCGAGCTTCCCGGCTTGATCGCGGAACAGGAGAAATGGCGGGATAGCGCCGGCTTCCAGGCCCCTTGCGGCTTCACCGCCACCCTTCGCCCCGGCCAGATGCCGGAGATCGCCCTGCCGCCGGAATTGGCCGGCCGCGACAAACTCCGCCTCGCCGTCTCCAGCCGGACTGCCGCCGGTGGTGGTGGCCGCTACCCCTTGATGAAACGACTCGCCAGCGATCCCGGCCGGCACGCCGTCGACCACCCCATCGGCCTGCGTCAAGCCTTGGAAGACAGCTTGCGCCGGGGCCCGCCCGAAGAATTTCACGTCACCGTGATTCGCCCCAAGCCGCCGCGGCAAAATGGCGTAACTTTAAAGCAATCCGAGGAGATTCCCGATGAGCAAGCCGAAAATTGAGATCCACTACTGCCCGAAATGCCGCTGGTTGCTGCGCTCCGCCTGGCTCGCCCAGGAACTGCTCACCACCTTCGAAGACGATGTCGGCGAACTTTCGCTCATCCCCTCCGAACAATCCGGCGTCTTCCAAGTCTTCGCCAAGGGCCGCCTCGTCTGGTGCCGCAAACTCGCCGGCCGCTTCCCCGAAGCCAAGGAACTCAAAACCCTGGTCCGCGATGAAATCGCCCCCGGCAAAGCCCTCGGCCACTCCGAGTGCCAACTGCCCACCAAGGTCAGTGATCCCGCCGCTTCCGATACAGCCTGTCCCTAAGACCGCCCCACCCCTTCCGGGTCGCGCTTGGCAAAGAGACGAAGCAAGTCATAGTGGGCGTCTGTCATAACCCGGAAGCCCTCTATGCCTAGCTACATTCTCCGTCGACTGTTCCTGATGATCCCCACCTTCCTGGGCATCACCTATGTCGTCTACTTCATTCTCTGCAAGGCTCCCGGCGGCCCGCTTGAGCAGCGCCTCTCGCAACTTCAGGAAGAAGGCCGCAAGAAATCTGGCGGTCGAGGTGACAACATCCAGCTCAGTCCCGAACAAATGGCCGAGCTCCGCAAATACTACGGCTTCTCCGAGCCGAGCGCGAAAGAATACTTCAGCTGGCTCGGACGCGTCATGACCGGTGACCTCGGCTACTCCAACCGCTTCAAAAAACCCGTCTCGGCTGTCATCTTCGATAAGGAGAGAATCCAGATCGCCCTGATCTTCGGCATCTTTTCATTCCTTATCATCTATTCCGTATCCCTGCCCATGGCAGTCTGGAAAGCCAAACACCATCAGTCGTTTTTTGACAGCTTGTCGTCCATGCTGATGTTTGCCGCCTACGCCATCCCTGGCTGGGTCATCGGTTTGATGATGATCCTCTTCTTCGCTTCCTACCTAGATATCTTCCCCATCGGAGGATTTGTCAGCAAAGAATATTCCACTTTCAGTTCTTGGGGGCAAATCAAAGATATCGCCTGGCACATGACCCTGCCCCTCACCGCCTATGTCGTCAGTGGCTTTGCCGGCACCATCTTCCTCCTAAAAAACAGCTTGATGGACAACCTCGCCGCCGACTATGTCCGCACCGCCCTCGCCAAAGGCAACACCTTCAACGCGGCCTTGTGGAAACACGCCTTCCGCAACTCGATCATTCCCATCGCCGCCGGCTTCGGTCACTACATCGGCATCTTCATCACCGGCGCCCTTCTGATTGAAAAAATCTTCAATCTAAACGGCTTCGGCAAGCTCTCCTTGACCGCCGTCGAAGCTCGGGATTACCCCCTCATCATGGGCATGCTGGTGATCACTTCCACCGCGCTCCTGCTCGGCAACTTGCTTTCCGACCTCTGCGTCGCTGCCGTCGATCCCCGCGTCAAATTCGACTGAGGTTTTCATCATGTTTTATCTCCGCCCCATCACCCGCCGCCGACTCAACCGCTTCCTCGCCATGAAACGCGGCTGGTATTCCTTCCTCATCCTCAGCACCTTCACCCTCTTCAGCCTTTTTGCCTCTCTCTTTATCGGCTCCCGCGCTCTCGCCGTCAAAACCGAACATGGCCTGCGTTTTCCGGTCTATGGCGAGCCCATCCCCGGTAAGGAATTCGGCCTCTCCTATGGCTACGAAACCGATTACAAACAGCTCAAGGCGGAAGTCGATAAATCCGGCAAAGGCTTTGTCCTGATGCCCATCGTCCCGTGGGGACCAAACGACATGGACTATGACTCGTCGACAGATTTTCCCCCTTTAAAACCATCGGCCCGCCACTGGCTCGGCACCGATTCCCTCGGCCGCGACATCCTTGCCCGCTTGGTCTACGGCTTTCGCGAATCGATGAAATTCGCCGTCATGGTGGTGATTATCGCCTATCTGATCGGCATCGTCATCGGCTGCCTGTCGGGTTATTTCGGCAAATGGATCGACATGCTGACGCAGCGCCTCCAGGAGATCTGGAGCTCGATGCCGGTGCTTTTCCTGATCATCATCATCTCGTCGATGTGGAGCCCGGGCCTTTTCGGCCTCGCCTTCATCAACGCCGCCTTCGCCTGGATGGGCCTGGCCACCACCATGCGAGCCCTCACCATGAAGGAAAAACAGCGGGAATATGTCGCCGCCGCTCGCGCCCTCGGCGCCGGCACCGGCCGCATCATCTTCGTCCACATCCTGCCCAACACCCTGTCAGTGATGATCTCCTACCTGCCCTTCATGATCGCCGGCGGCATCTCCGCCCTCACCGCCCTCGACTTCCTCGGCTACGGCCTGCAACCCCCGACGCCGTCTTGGGGCGACCTGATGGACCAAGGCCTCGAAAACCTCGAATCCCCCTGGATCCTCAGCTCCGTCGTCATCAGTCTCTTCCTCGTCCTCACCCTCATCGCCTTCATCGGTGAAGCAGTACGCGAAGCTTACGATCCGAAACGCCATAGCACCTACGAGTAATCGACCATGAAACAGCTTCTCCTGTGCGCCTTTCTCTCCTCCTTCAGCCTCGTCGCCGCCGAAGATTCTTTCCCGGTGCAAACCATGCCCCGCGCCAATCCCGCCGATTACGCCGATGAAAAGAATGTCCCGGCCGACCTGAAGTGGGAAAATGGCCCCGACACCCTCCAGCCCTGGGGCAGCCCCAAGGCGATCAAAGGCGGCACCCTCCGCAACACCGATCCCACCTACCCCGGCAGCTTCCGCCACTTCGGCCCCGATTCCAACAGCCACTTCCGCTCCTTCCTCGATTACCTCAACCTCGCGCAGCTCAATTCCGACCCCAATAATTCTGACATCTCCCTGCCGAGCCTGTGTATACAATGGGCCAGCGACAAGGACGAAAAAACCGTCTATTACCGCATCGACCCCAGCGCCCGCTGGTCCGATGGCCAGCCGGTTCTCGCCAGCGATTTCACCTTCATCATGGAAATGATTCACGACCCGGATTTTGATCATCCGGAATTCGCCGAATCCCTCAAACAAACCATGGAAAGCATCACTAGCCACGGACGCCTCAGCTTCTCGGTTCGCCTGAAAAACATCCTTCCCGCCGATGAGCGACTGTATTACGCCTCCACCTGGCCAGTCCCCCGCCATTTCTGGAAGAAATTCCAAGACGCCCTTCCAACCGACAAAAAAGTCGATGGCAAGTCCGAAAACGGCGCCAAATACGGCGCTTTCGTGAAAAACTGGCACCGCCATTTTGACGATGCCCACCTCATTGAACCCGTCACCGGACCCTATGTCGTCGACCTCAAACTGACCCAGGAACTGCGCAGCATCGTCTTCTCAAAAGTCGAAAACTGGTGGGGTGATAAAAAACCATGGAACCTCGGCCGCTACAATGTCGATCACATTGATTACCGCATCATCCCCGACATCTCCGCCACCAACCTCAACTTCGAAGCCCAAGAGCTTGATGTCAACTTCATGACCATGCCCGACAGCTGGTACGGCAAGGCCGGCACCGAAATGTTCCAACAAGGCTGGGCTTACCGGGTTATGGCCTTTAACGAGGTCCCCCAGCCGATGCAGGGCATCTATCTGAATACCAAACGCCCTCCCCTGAATGACCAGAAGGTGCGCCAAGCCTTCGCCCAGGCCCTCGATATCGATGGCATGATCGCCAAAATCCTGCGCGGCGAATACGCCCACATGCCGCGCATCACCACCGGCTACCGGCAGTACGACAACAAGCTCATCAAACCTTGGGCCTACGACCCCGACGCCGCCGCCAAATTGCTCGACGTCGCGGGTTGGACCGGCATAGACAACGACGGAGTTCGCACCAAAAATGGCAAACGCCTAGTCATTGAAATCGACTACACTGCGAAAAACCATATCCCTCGTCTCCTTTGGTTGCGTCAACAAGCTTTCAAAGCCGGCTTTGAAATCCAGCCCCGCCGCTTCGAAACCACCACCTTCTTCAACCGCAACAAGCGCCGCGAACACATGGCGATCTGGACCGGCTGGCAAGGCAACTACTTCCCCGATTACCGCGATGGCTTCTACTCCGAAAGCGCTGACCTGGCAGAATCCAACAGCACCAGCAACTACAAAGATCCGGAAATCGACCGCCTGATCAAGGTGATGGAAGAAACCCGCGACTCTGCCGAAAAGGTGAAAGCCGCTCACCGCATCCAGCAAATCATTCACGAACAGGCGATCTACATCCCCACCTACTTCGTCCCCTACATCCGCTCCGGCGCCTGGAACTGGGTCAAACTGCCGCCAGTGGTCAGCACCAAGACTAACGGCGACGAAATCTTCGAAGCCTTCTCACTCGGCGGCGGCCTTTTCTGGATCGATGAAGAGGAAAAGAAAAAAACTCTCGACGCGCGCAAAGCCAAGCAAAAACTCGGCGAGCCCAAAACCATCATCGACCCGACCTGGAAAATGGCGGAATAGACCTCAGTCCGCCGCCACCGGCTCTTCCCGGCTCGACTCATCCTCCAGCCAGACTTGACGCGACACCTGGTGCTCCCAGGCGTCGCGTTTCCAGGTCCAGCGATCGAGGAAATCGGCAAAGCCCGGCGAGCTCAAGGCATGGTGAATGCCGCTCAAATCCTCGCGGCTGAGATCGGACTTCAGATCGGCACTGGCGACAATCTCGCTGCAGAGCCGAAACAGCAGCGCGTCATCGATCTCCATCTCCATTTCGGCCAAGGCCAGCCGGCAGCTGTCGAGAAGATGTTCGCTCAACACTTCTCCTGCCTCGCCATTCAAAACGATGGATTCTTCGATCAACCAGACCAAGGGCCATTGCGCCCGTTCTTCAGTGGCCCAAGTGATGTTGCGGTGAAACATAAAAACCTCCCATGGCTGTGGAAATCCTTCACCTCAAGATAACTCCGTCCCCATCGCGAAAGCAAGCTTTCCCGTGAATTTCTTTCTGGCCGCGAAGGAACTGAAGTCGTTGACCGCCGCGAGAAATGGCTTTCTCCGCCTAAGACGCCTGCGCTTCAATTCTCGGATAGTTCTTCATGCTGTAGAAAACGCAGACACTGGCAAGTGTCAGCAGGAAAATTGTAATGGCCGTCAAGACAAAAGGATAAGGCAAACCCATTTCCATCATCAGGGAGATTGAGCCGCCACTCAAAGCTGCGAGACCGGTCACTCGGGCAAGCATTTGCCGTGGTTGCTGGACTCGAAGCAGTAGCGCCACGAGGAATCCGGCCACTGCCAAACCTAGCAAGGGCAAGTCAAACCAGACAGGTTTGACTACGGCCCACGGCGCCACAAAGGGCCCATCAAACACCATCCCCCAGAGATGACGCGGCGCCTCGGTGGCGAGGGAGATCATCGACAGGATGGTCACGGCGAGCAGCGGCGCGAAGAAACGCCAAAGGCGGATCTTTGCGATCACCGCACGGTTGAGAGGAAGGGCGAAAAGCCATTCCTGCGAGCCGCTGCTGATCTCGCGGGTGAAGCTCCCGAACAACAACACGATATAGGCTACGATCCAGCCAAACAGCCAGCGTGGATGATCAGCCCACATCAGCAGGACATGCAGGACAATCCAGTCGGCGATGAGCCATTTGAGGAGCCGCGCTTGCGGCCCTTCGTCCTCGATGGCGAGGAAAGCCTTGGCCCAGGGGCGCTCGGATTCAGGCAGGGTTTTGAGGATGAGGGAGTTCATAGGGTTTTCCTGGGAGCGCCGGCTGCCAGCCGGTTTG
>JAYTMY010000017.1:0-33109 GCA_043748535.1 Lentisphaeraceae bacterium
CTGCCCAGACCCCCGCGGGGGTCTGGGCAGGGGGGAAGTCACTGGGGCTGGTCAGTTTTTCGTGAGACGGAAGTGGTCAATTCTACATGAGACTTTTCACCTTGGCGGTATTTGCGCACGGTGGCACGGCCCATGCCGGTGGTTTTGGCGGGCATACTGACGTTCTCCTGATGCCCTTAATAATACTCGCGCAATGCCAGCACCTGATGATCTTTGAGCATCTAGCTCTCCTTTATCAGCATGATTGCGGACGTCAGCAGTATGACACAAATGCGGCATCGTGCGTTATCCTGTGCCGCTTATTCGATCATGGGGTGGGCGGCACAGTTAAAAAGATTGAAGTAGGCGGTGTTATTGTTTCGACAATCGAGTTTTTTATGGCTTCTGCAAATTGACGGCATTCTTCTTCTGTGATTTTTGTCGCGGATACAGATTTCTCATAAGGCTTCAACTGTGCTTGCAATGGAAGTGATAGAGTGGGGATAATAACGAGAATCAAGAGTAGATTTTTCATCGCAAATTTCGTTTAAACAACAAACGCGTCAAGGGTGAGTTGACGCGTTGAATTGGCGGTTAGAAAAGGCTCAGATCTTCATGCCTGAAGCGCGGGCGGCGGCGAGGACGACGGGGCGGTTGGTCTCGCTGATGGCGCAGAGGGGGAGGCGCATTTCTTCGCTGCACAGGCCCATGGCGGCGGCGAGGGTTTTGGCCGGAATGGGGTTGGATTCGACGAAGAGATCGCGCATCAGAGGCCAGATCTTGTGATGGATGGCGGCGGCGGTGACGAAGTCGCCTTTGAGCGCGGCGGCAACCTTGTCGGAAGTCTCGCGGGGCATGACGTTGGAGATGACCGAGATGACACCTTTGGCGCCGAGGCACATCATCGGCAGGGTGAGCATGTCGTCGCCGGAAAGGATGGTGAGCTGCGGGCAGGCGGCACGGTATTGACTGACCTTGTCGACATTGCCGGAGGCTTCTTTCATGGCGACGATGGTGGGCAATTGGGCCAGGCGGGCAACGGTGCTGAGCGAGATTTCGATGCCGGAGCGACCGGGGACGTTGTACAAGATGATCGGCATCGGGCTGGCTTCGGCGATGGCTTTGAAGTGAAGGAACATGCCTTCTTGGGTTGGCTTGTTGTAATAGGGGGCGACCTGCAGGCTGCCATGGGCGCCGTCTTTGTAGGCCTGAACGGTGAGTTCGAGGGCTTCTTTGGTCGAGTTGCCGCCGGTGCCGGCGATAATGGTGCACCGGCCTTTGGCTTGTTGGACGGCGAAGCGGATGACGGCGGAGTGTTCATCCATGTCGAGGGTGGGGGATTCACCGGTGGTGCCGACGGCGACGATGCCGGAAACGCCGCCAGCGATTTGAAATTCGATCATTTTTTCGAAGGCGGCCCAATCGACCTGGCCGTCGCGGAAGGGGGTAAGGATAGCGGTGTAGACGCCGGAGAAGGAGGCTTGGCTCATGTGGGGGTCCTGATGTTTGGGGCGTTGCAAAGATGAAGAAGGGCGGGCTCAGTGGGTGCGTTTTATGAAGTACTCGGCGAGTTCGAAGAGGAGTTGGCGCCAAGGGTTGTCGGGCAGGCAGCAGAGGGCGTCATTGGCTTCGATGCAGAGTTGGCGGGCGAGTTCTTCGGTGCTAGCCAGGGCGCCGCTGCGTTTGAGAATGTCCCGCACTTCATCGAGCTCTGCGTGAGTCAGGCTGGAGTTACCGAGGCAGTCAAGGAGGAAGCCCTGGTCGTCGCTATTGGCGGCGTCGAGGGCATGGCGGATGAGGATGGTGGCCTTGGCGGTGCGGATGTCAGCACCGACTGGTTTGCCCCATTCAGGCGAGTCAGCGTAGACCCCGAGGATGTCATCGCGGAGCTGAAAGGCGAGGCCAGCCTTGATCGCCCAGGTGCCGAGGGCCTTCAGGCGTGGGTCGTCGTAGTGATCCAGGCCGAGACCAAGGAGGCCGCCGGTCTGGACGCAGAACTCGAGTAGCGAGCCGGTTTTGCCGTGCAGCATGGCGAGGATTTCGGCTTCGCTGATGCTGGCGAGATCGCGGTATTCGAATTCGACGTCGATGGCTTCGCCGGAGAGCAGCTCGGGGTAGACCTTGCTGACCAAGCGCTCGGTGATGGCAACAAATTGGGCAGCGCTGATTTTCTCTTCACGGACGGCTGTGGTCAAGGTGCGCAGGACCCAAGCTTGCTGCAAGTCGCCAGTGAGCAGGCCGAGGGATACTCCGTAACGGGCGGCGGCGGGGAGGGCGCAATCAAATGTTTTGGTAGCGTGGGCTTCGAGAGCCGCGTGGGAACTCGGTTTGCCGCGGCGGGTGCGGTCGCCGTCGATGATGTCGTCGTGTACCAGGGTCCAAGTGTGGGTCAATTCGGCTGCGAGGGCGGCAGGCATGGCCTTGTCTCGTTCGCCGCCGAAGAGTTGCGAGGTCCAGAGGACAAGAGCCGGACGGAGGCGTTTGCCGCCGTTGGCCGGGTAGGCAGCGACTTCCGCGGCCAGGCAGTGTGGGCTGATCAGACGCGAGAAATCCGACGCTGCGAGGGCAGCGTCGACCTGGGCCGCGGTGACGGCGAGTTCTGGACCCAGCAGGCTCACACGTTGACGCTGCCAGTGAGCAGTTTGGAGACGACGCGGTCGTGATTTTTTTCAATCACGGTGAGCCATTTACCGGCGACGCCTTCGAGATCGAAAACGTGGAAGCGGGCTGCGTCTTCGTCACGATTGTAACCGATACGGGTGCCGCGGGGGAGAACGACATGTTTGTCGACAATCGCATTGCGGATCTGGCAATCTTCGCCGATTTCGACACCGTCCATGAGGATCGAGTCGACTACGGTGGAGTAGGAGTGAACCTTGACTTCCGGCGACAGGATGGAGCCGATGATGGTCGAGCCGGAGACAATGCAGCCGTCGCAGACGACTGAATTGATCGACTTGCCGATGCGGGGTTTGCCATCGCGGCCGACTTCTTCGTTGTGGACGAATTTCGCCGGGGGGAGGGGCAGGTGATAGGTGTGAATCGGCCATTGCGACGAATATAAATCGAGCTGCGGCTCGACAGTGCGCAGGTCCATATTGGCTTCATAGAAGGCTTGCATGGTGCCGACATCGCGCCAGTAGTTGGCTTTGTCGGTTTTCTGGCCAGGGATGTGGTTGTTATCGAAGTTATACGCGTAGAGGCGACCCGAACCGACAGCTGAAGGCAAGATGTTGTAGCCGAAGTCGTGTTTCGAATTGGGATCGGCTTCGTCGAGCTCTAGGGCTTCGCAGATCCACTTGGCGTCGAAGATGTAGTTGCCCATCGAGGCGAGGCACCAACCGGGACGGCCAGGGATTTCGGCGACATCCGTTTTAGGCTTTTCCTGGAAGCCGGTGATGCGGCCTTCGTTGTCGACCTGGATGATGCCGAACTGATCCGCTTCGGCGACCGGCACCGGGATGGCAGCGATGGTCGCAAGGGCCTTTTTCTGGACATGGAAGGATGTCATCTGGCTGATGTCCATCTTGTAGATGTGGTCGGCGCCGAAGACGGCCAGGAGCTCAGGATTGAAGTCCTTGACGAGGTGGATGTTCTGGGCGATGGCGTTGGCAGTGCCGGAATACCAGCTTTTCTTGGCCGACTGCATCTGGGCCGGGACGGGAACGATGAACTGGCCGCGGATCAGCGACGAGATGTTCCAGCCGTTGATGATGTGTTCGGTCATCGACTGTGAGCGGAACTGGGTGATGACGAAGAGGGAGTGAATGCCGGAGTTGATGAAGTTGGACAGGACGAAGTCGATGATCCGGTATTTGCCGCCAAAGGGAACGGCCGGCTTGGCGCGCTTGGTGGTGAGGGGGGAAAGACGGGTGCCTTCGCCGCCGGCGAGAATCATGCCAAGGATTGAATGACGCATTGAGAACTCCAGTTTTTTTATGTGAGAAAGAAGCTGCTTAATTTAGCCTGCGTGCCGTAGCTGCAAGGGGGAGACTCGATGATGTTGTCGCTGTGACACGAGGATTTTTAAGTTAAAACACGTGGCTCGAGAGGCAAGGGTTCTGGCTCTTATCCCAGGTTGAGGTCATGTCGCCCTAGGGGGCGGCAGAAAGGACGAGTAGAAGACTGGCGCGGCAAGGCGCACCGAACAGCTTAAGAATCTCCAGTCGGGTGATTTGGGCGAGTAAAAAACCGCCCCCGGCAGGCCTGCCGGGGGCGGGAAATTCAGATCATTCGATCAACCTTTTAACCGCGGTTTTTAGGATCACGCTTGCCAGACGAAGATCAGGTCGCGAGCCTTGACACTTTCCTTGTTTTTGACGACGACTTCGGCGATGGTACCATCGCGATCGGCGTAGATGGTGGATTCCATTTTCATCGCTTCCATGGTCACCAGGGGGTCGCCTTTGAGCACTTTTTGACCGGCAGTGACGCGGACATTGACCACCATGCCGGGCATGGGGGCGCCGATTTCGAAGGGTTTGTCGGAGTTGGCCTGACGGCGACCGGAGTGGACGACCCCGGCTTTGCGGGAGGGGACGCTGAGTTCGCGGGGTTGGCCGTTGAGCTCGAAGAAGACGGTGGAGTTACCGTCGTCGTTGACCGGCGATACGGCGACCAATTTGATGATCAGGGTCTTGCCTTCTTCGATCTCGATGGCGACTTCCTCATTGGCGGGGAGGCCATAGAAGAAGACCGGGGTGGGCAGCACCGAAACCGAGTCGAATTCGCGCAGATGTTCGGCGTATTCCGCAAAGATCTCGGGGTACATCAGGGAGGACTGCAGGTCTTCGTTGCTGACGCTGCGGCCGATGCGTTTTTCGAGGTTCTCCTTGGCAAGTTCGAGGTCGACGGGTACCAGCACCGCACCGGGGCGTTCTGTGAAGGCGGGGCGGCCAGAAAGGATGCGGTCCTGGATCTCCTTGGGGAAGCCGCCGTCGGGCTGACCGAGCAGGCCTTCCATCATTTCAACGACGGATTTGGGCACCGAGAGGGGGCGGGAGGGGTCGAGGACGGCGGCGGGCTTGAGGTCGTTGGTGACCATGAAGAGCGCCATGTCGCCGACCACTTTCGAGGAGGGGGTGACCTTGACGATGTCGCCGAAGAGCTTGTTGACCTGGGCGTAGGCTTCACAAACATCGCGCCAGCGGGGGCCGAGGCCGAGGGAGTTGGCCTGCTGGTAGAGGTTGGTGTACTGGCCACCGGGCATTTCGTGGCGGTAGACATCGGCGGCGGAGAATTTTTGGCCGGTCTCGAAGGGGGCGTAGTATTCCCGCACCACTTCCCAGTAATCCGAGGTTGCCTGGAGCTTGTCGTAGTCCATGCCGGTGTCGCGCTCGGTGAAGCGCATCATCTCGACCAGGGTGTTGAGGTTGGCTTGCGAAGTGAGCCCGGAGAAGGGACCGAAGGCGGTATCAACGACATCGACGCCGGCCTCGGCGGCCTTGATCAGGGTGGCGAGCTGGCCACCGGAGGTATCATGGGTGTGGAGGTGGATGGGGATTTTGAGCTCGGCCTTGAGGGCTGAGACCAGTTCGAAGGCGGCGTAGGGCTTGAGCAGGCCGGCCATGTCCTTGATGGCGACCATGTGGGCGCCGAGACCTTCGAGCTGCCTTGCCATTTTGACATAGTATTCGAGCGAGAACTTGCTGCGCTTGGGGTCGAGAATGTCGCCGGTGTAGCAGATGGCCGGTTCGCAAATGGCGCCGGTCTTGAGAGTTTCTTCGATCGACATCTTCATGTTTTCGACCCAGTTGAGAGAGTCGAAGATGCGGAAGACATCGATGCCGGAGGCGGCGGCCTGGCGGATGAAGGCACGGACGACGTTGTCGGGATAATTGGCGTAACCGACGGCGTTAGCGGAGCGAAGCAGCATCTGGAAGAGGATATTGGGGCAGGCTTTACGGAGGCGACGGAGGCGTTCCCATGGGCATTCGCGGAGGAAGCGCATGGAGGTGTCGAAGGTAGCGCCGCCCCACATCTCGACCGAGAAGAGCTCGCTGTGGCGGTGCGCGTAGCTTTCGGCGACCTGGTGCATGTCGTAAGTGCGCATGCGGGTGGCGAGAAGCGACTGGTGGGCGTCGCGCATCGTGGTGTCGGTGATTAGCAGTTTTTTCTGATTGCGGATCGACTGGCAGAAGTCGCTGGCTCCCATTTTCAGGAGTCGGTCGCGGGAGCCCTCGGGGGGCTTCTCGCCGAGGGCGAAGTGAGGCACCGGAGCGGGGCGGCGGACGATGGTCTTAGGCTTTTCCTTGATGTGGGGGTGGCCGTTGACGGCGATGTCACCGAGGTAGCGGAGGACGCGGGTGGCACGGTCGCGGCGTTTTGGGAAGTGGAAGAGTTCGGGATTGGAGTCAATGAAGCGGGTGGTGCATTTGCCAGCGGTGAAGTCGGTATGGGCGATCAGGTTGACCAGGAAGGGGATGTTGGTCTTGACGCCGCGGACGCGGAATTCGGCGAGGGCGCGCTCCATGCGGACGGTGGCATCGCGGAAGCTGCGGCCGAAGGCGGTGACCTTGACCAGCATCGAGTCGTAGTACGGAGTGACGACGGCGCCGGAGAAGGCGCTGCCGGCGTCGAGGCGGATGCCGAGGCCGCCAGGGCTGCGGTAGTTGAGAATGCGGCCGTAGTCGGGGATGAAGGAGTTTTCGGGGTCTTCCGTGGTGATGCGGCACTGGAAGGCGTGGCCGAGGAGTTTTACATCTTCCTGCTTGTCGAGGCTGATGTCCTCGTGGTCCATGCCATGGCCCATGGCGACCAGGATCTGAGCCTTGACCAGGTCGACGCCGGTGACCATTTCGGTGACCGTGTGTTCGACTTGGATACGGGGGTTGATTTCGATGAAGTAGAACTTGCCGGTGCTGGCGTCGAGGAGGAATTCCACCGTGCCGGCGCAGAAGTAGCCGACACTCTTGCAGATCTTGACGGCGGCGGTGCAAATGGCGTCACGGGTTTCCGCCGGGAGGTTGAGGGAAGGGGCGATCTCGACGATCTTTTGGTGACGGCGCTGCAGCGAACAGTCGCGTTCGTAGAGGTGGAAGGTGCGACCGTGGCCGTCGGCGAGGATTTGGACTTCGATATGGCGGGCGGCCTCGAGGAACTTCTCGACGAAGATCTCATCGCTATTGAAGGCAGAGAGGGATTCGCGTTGGCACTCGGCGAATTTGCCATCGACTTCGGAGGCTGAGCGGACGACGCGCATACCGCGGCCGCCGCCGCCGTTGGCGGCCTTGAGGATGACGGGGAAGCCGAGCTTGGCGGCGACTTCAGCGGCTTCGGTGACGCCGGTAAGGGGCTTGAGGTTGCCGGAAAGGACAGGCACCTGGCAAGCTTCGGCCACGACCTTGGCGGAGGTCTTGTTGCCGAGCATTTCGAGGATTTCGGGAGACGGGCCGATGAAGGTGATGCCGTTGCGAGCGCAGGAACGGGCAAGCTCGGGATTTTCGGAAAGGAAACCATAGCCAGGGTGGATGGCATCGACCCCCTTGGCCTTGGCCAGGGCGACGATGGTTTCGATGTCGAGATAAGCCTTGACCGGGTCGCCACCGGAGCCGACTTCGTAAGCCTCGTCCGCTTTGAAGCGGTGCAGGGCGAAGCGGTCTTCGTGCGAGTAGATGGCGACGGTGCGGATTCCCAGTTCATGGGCGGCACGGCAGACGCGGATGGCGATTTCGCCGCGGTTGGCGACAAGGATCTTGCGGAAGGTCTTGATCTCATTCATACGGGACTCCAGGTGCTAGGGTTGCTCGCATCGTTATTTTGGGCTCATCTCAGCAATCTAGACCGCCGAGCGCGAGGTCTAACAGGATAAGAATGGTTTTTTGCGCTTATGACAAAAAACTTATTGGGATTCCCAATCGATCAAACCTTGGCTCTTGTGCTTGATAGGTTCCTGAAGGACGCCTTTCATATAAACATAACATATATTATGCGAAATCTTTACTCGCAGATGTGGTTCACAGTAAGCCTCCCGTCACAGTCATCTCCCGCCAATTTTTCCCGGCGGCAAGTTGATCCCCGTAACCCGGAGGATCGAGATGACACACGATGAGAGACACGAGAAAAGGCTGAAGCTGATCGGAGAATAATAAGGCCAGCGGCACCAGCGCCCGACGCTGGTGCCAGGAACACGCGGTCCCTTGTGGATCTGGTGCTGCTGGACGAAGATCGCCATCGGCGGCGGGATGTCGTGCACCTAGCGGATTTCGACGACTTCCGAGGTTTCGCCGCAAAGCTCTTCGCCGCAGGAGCAGACAGAGGGCTTGTGGTCGATGACTTTGTCGTTGGGTCGAGTTGGGTCTTGAAGGGCAGATTCCCCATTCTACCGGCAAGAGCTCCCAAGGCAAAAGTTCTGAGCAAAAGCCGTAGCAAGCAAAAACTTGCGCCACTCGAAAGAGTGGCTCAAGTTTTTGATTTTGAGAGAGATATGTGGTCGGAATAGAGAGATTCGAACTCTCGGCCTTCTGCTCCCGAAGCAGACGCGCTACCAGGCTGCGCTATATTCCGAACGAGCCCAGAGTGTACAAGGAAGACTCGAAAGATCAAGCCTGAATACGGGAGATTTCCGAAAGAAATCCCAGCCGCACCTGAAACCCAAATTAAAAATTACCTGATGCTTTTGCCGATAAAGGACTTGTCAAAATTCAAAAACAGACACAGGTTTGCTCATATGCAAAGCCCAACACCATCACGCCTCACGCCTCTGCGCCTTCTCTTGGCCGCATTGGTCTTTGTCGCGTCGATGACTTGGACAAGCTGCACCCACGGCGACGGCTATCAACATCTGTCATGGATCGGTGCGACTGAACACTCCAATTGCTGTTGCGGTCATGATCACGAAGAACAAGCAGCACCCACTGAGGTGACCCGCGAATGTGATTCGTCTGATTGCCAAGATCAGTTGATCGCCGCCGAGGAATACACCCAAAATCCAAGCTCGCTCAGCGCCTCCTCGATTGCCTTCATCGTCTCTTCCCCTGTTTCGATCTTCCCACCAGAAGATTTAGTCCCCAACCCAAACAGCTCTTTCTTCGGCTGCACCGACCCGCCCCATTCTCCGCACCTCAGACTCCTATACGGCATCCAGCAGTTGATCTGAATCCTGGCTTGATTCCGGCGTCATCGGACGCCGGCTCAACCCATGTCTTCAATCCTGCAGGAATCCCCCCCTATGATCCGCCACATCCTCGCCCTTGCCGCTCTGCTTGTCGCCGGCTGCAAACCCGCCGCACCAAGCGCCGCCGCTCCAGAAGCCGGCCACGACGAACACGCCGCTCCAAAACTGCCGCCCGGCACCGTAGAGCTCAGCCCCGCGGCCCTCAAAACCCTCGGCATCGAATTCGCCTCGGTCGAACGCCGCAGCCTTAGCGACCGCCTCGCCCTCGCCGGACGCTTCGATCCCGCCCCGGGTGGAAGGGTCGAGATCCGCGCTCCCAGCGCCGGTTATCTGCGCTGGGTGGTGAAGCCGTTCAGCCAGGTGAAAACCGGCGAAAGCATCGCGCTTTTGCGCTCACCGCAACTCACCGCGCTGCTCACCGAGGAAGGCGACATCAAGGCGCAGTCGATCCAGGCTGAGGCCAAGGTCAAACTCGCCATCGCCCAGCTCGCCGAAGCCCGCGCCCTACAAGAAATGCGCAAGAACCGCCTCGAGCAACTCCGCCGCCTCGGCGCCAGCCGCGCCGAACAGGAAACCCAGCTCGCTGAAGGCGTTCTCGCCTTGCCCCGTCTCGCCGCCGAGCTCGAAAACGCCCGCGCCGAAGCGGAAGCCCTCGCCCTCCGGGTCAAGGCCGTCGGCAACGAAGTGATCAGCCTCGCCGGACGTCGCGACCGCATCCAGGAAGATGGCGCTCTTTTGATGGCCGCACCGAATTCCGGCCTGCTCAGCGGCGCCGATGTCGCTGGAGCCGCCGCCGCCAGCTGCGCCTGCCCCGATTGCGCCGGCGATGGCGTCGGCCTCTTCGTCACCGAAGGCCAAAGCCTCGCCTTCGTTAACAACGAACGCAAGCTGCAGCTCAGGGTCAGCGCCCGTCCCGACCAGATCAGCGGCCTCAATCTCGAGTCTCCCGGTGAGATCCGCTGCCATGACGGCCACGCCTTCCCCGGTAAGCTCCGCCTCGATCCCGCCGCCGACTCCTTGACTGGTGCCCGCAGCCTCGTCTGCATCCCCGATCAGGCCTTGCCGGAACACCTCGTCCCGGGCAGCGTCGCCACCCTTTTGGTGAAGCGCGGCGCCACTGCCGAAGAGGTCTTGTGTATTCCCGACAGCGCCCTGGTGCGCGACGGCAGCGAGCTGGTCTTCTTCCGCCGCGACCCCGCCAATCCGGCCCGCATCCGCCGCGTCGTCGCCGACCTCGGCCTGATCAGCTCCGGCCTCGCCGAAATCAAATCCGGCCTGCGCCCCGGCGATCTCGTCGTCGCCAAAGGAGCCTATGCGGTCAACCTCTCCGCCGCCGCCAACAAGACCGGTGCGCCTCCAGGATTCCATTACCACGCCGATGGCCAGTTGCATTCCGACGAAGCGGAAAAGGGCGGGCATTGAGATGCTACAAGCCATCATCGCTTTCTCGATCCGGCGCGCCCCGATCGTCATCGCCCTGGCCCTGCTGCTGCTCGGCCTGTCGCTGATCCGCCTGCCGGATCACAAGGTCGACGTCTTCCCGGACCTCAACGCGCCGCAGGTGATCATCCTCACCGAAGCCGGCGGCATGAACGCCCTCGCCGTCGAACAGCGGATTTCGCGTCCCGTCGAAGCCGCCTGCTCGGCTCTGCCTGGGGTGCGCCGCGTCCGATCTTCCTCCAGCCTGTCGCTGTCGCTGGTCTATGTCGAATTCGACTGGGGACAGGATATCTACAGGGCTCGCCAAGTGGTTTCCGAAGCGCTGGCGACGGCTCGCGCCGAATTGCCGCCGGAAGCTCATGTCGAACTGGCTCCGATCGCCGGCCTGATCGGCGAAATCCAGATGCTCGCTCTCGTGCCGAGCGACGCCCAAACCCATCCCGACCCGCGGGCAATGCGAGGCTTCGCCGAATTCGAACTCCGACGTCAGCTCCTCGCGGTGCCCGGCGTCGCCCAGGTCGTCGCCATCGGCGGCGAACTGCCGGAATACCAGGTCCTGCCGCGGATGGCCGACATGCGCCGCCTCGGCGTCAATCTCGATGATCTCGCCAGCGCCGCCTCGCAAGCTCAATCGAACGCCCCCGCCGGCTACCTGCCCGATGTCCGCGGCGAAGAGCTGTCGATCACCCAACACGCACAAGTCAAATCACCCGCCGACATCGCCGCCTCGGTGATCCGCTGGGACAAGGGCTTGCCGATCCGCGTCGGCGACGTCGCCGATGTCGCCCTCGGTGCCGCCCCCAGCCGCGGCGCCGCTGCCATCGGCTCACAAGCGGCGGTGGTTTTGGCAGTGAAAAAATCCCCCGGCACCAACACCCTTGCGGTCACCGCAGCCCTCGAAAAGGCATTAGAACAGGCGAAGGCTTCGCTGCCCGCCGGCACCCGCCTCGAAACCGGCCTCTTCCGCCAGGCCGACTTCATCAACGCCTCGCTTAGCAACGTCCGCCATGTCTTGCGCGACGCAGTCATCCTGGTCGTTGCCATTCTGGTGCTTTTCCTTCTCGATCTGCGGACGACGTTGATCACCCTCACCGCTCTGCCACTGTCGATCGCCTTCACCCTTTTGGTGATGGATTTCCTCGGCCTGTCGATCAACGTCATGACCCTCGGTGGCATCGCCATTGCGGTCGGCGCACTGGTCGACGACGCCATCATCGATGTCGAGAACATCCACCGAAGGTTGGGGGAGAACTCCAGTTTGCCGGAAGCTCAACGGCGGCATCCCTGGAAGGTGGTTTTCGACGCCTCCAACGAAGTGCGTTCCTCGGTCTTTTTCGCCACCTTGATCATCTGCGTCGTCTTCGTCCCCCTCCTCTTCCTGTCGGGACTGGAAGGTCGCTTCTTCGTGCCGATGGGCCTGACCTACATCGTCGCCACCTTCGCCTCGCTGGTGGTCGCCGTCACCGTCGTCCCGGCCCTCGCCCGCCTGTGGATGACCCGTCCCCGCAAGGGCCATGAAGGCGGCGAACAGAAGACCTTCCTGGTCCGCTGGCTACTGGCGCTCTACGGCCCCAGCCTCGACTGGGCTCTGCGCTGGCGCAAAACAGTTATCGGCGCCTCTTTGTTGACCATGGTCGCCGCGATCCTCCTCGCCCGCAGCTTCGGCGCGAACTTCCTGCCGGCCTTCAACGAGGGCACCCTGATGGTCTTCGCCTACGCCCCGCCCGGCACCTCTTTGCCGGAATCGCAGCGCCTGGTCACCGGCCTCGGGGAAAGCCTGGCCAAGATCGAGGGAGTCAAGACTTGCGTCCGCCGCACCGGCCGCTCGGAACGCGATGTCCACGCCCACGGCATCGACACCTCGGAATTCATCCTCTCCCTCCAGCCCGGCAGCCATCCGCGCCAGATCAAACATGAAATCGACAAGGTCCTCGCCGAAGCCCCCGGACTCCGCACCAACACCGGCGCGCCAATCGGTCACCAGTTGTCGGAAATCCTCTCTGGCGCCCGCGCCGACATCGCCGTCAACTTCTACGGCGAGGATTTGCCCTCCCTGCGCGCTGCGGTGAATGAAGCCGAAACTGCGATCAAGGCGGTCACCGGCAGCCGCGACGTCCTCGGCGAACGCGAGCTCCTGCTCCGCTCGATCCGCATCGATTACAAGGCCGAGGCCATCGCCAGCCGCCTCGGCATCCCGCGCGGCCATGTCGCCGAACAGGTGCAAGCCGCCTTCTCCGGACGCGCCCTCGCCGAGGTCACCGAAGGCCCGCGCACCTATCAGATGACCCTTCGTCTGCCGGAAGTCGAACGCCGCGACATCGACGCGCTGCGATCTCTGCTGATCCACGGCGCCGAAGTCGAACCCGGTCGCCGCCTCGAAGCTCGTCTCGACGAAGTCGCCGAAGTGCAGCTCGACGCCGTGCCGATGGCGATCCAGCGCCAAGGCGGACGCCGCAAGGCAGTGGTCTCGGTCAACGTCGCCGACGGCGCCAACCTCGAACACCTGGTGGCTGCGGTGCGTCAAGTGGTCGAACCGATCGCGACACGCCACAAACTGAGCGTTGAATTGGGTGGCCAGTTCGAGGCGCAGCAATCGGCACGCCGCACCTTGCTGGTGGTCGGCGCGGTCACCGCTCTCGGCGTCCTGTTGCTGCTCGCCACCGCCCTCAATTCGGTGCCGGTGGCGTTGATCGTCATGGTCAACCTGCCGCTTGCTTTGATCGGCGGCGTCCTGGCGGTCTTCTGCGTCCAAGGTCAAGGCCTGTGGAACAACCTGCTGGGCCTGCTCGGCCAAGCGGTCTACGAGGCGCCGATCCTGTCGATCTCGTCGATGGTCGGCTTCGTCACCCTCTTCGGCATCGCAGTGCGCAACGGCATCCTGCTGGCCAATCACTACGCCACTCTCAACTCCGAGGGCCGTCCCTTCGAGGAAGTGGTGCGCCGCGGCTCCGCCGAACGCCTGGTGCCGATCCTGATGACCGCGATCACCGCCATCCTCGGTCTCATCCCGCTCGCTCTCCGCCTCGGTGAACCCGGCGCCGAATTGCTCGCGCCGCTCGCCGTCGTCGTCATCGGCGGCCTCATCTCCTCGACCCTGCTCAACTGCTACGTCGTCCCCGCCGCCTACCACCTGCTGTATTCGCGCCGGCCGCAAGACGCCCCGGCGAGACGCGGGACCCAAGACCCGCTGTCGCCCTGAGATCGGCCCGATCCGACGGATCCGACCGATCTTCACACCAAAACTCGCTCCCACCCAAAAACCAAGGACATCCGCCATGAAACTTCTTGCCGCCGCCACCATTTTTGCTCTTCTCTGCTTTTCTTGCAAGGAAAAAAATCCGCATGGACATGAGCACACCCAAGTCGACAAGGCCTCGGCCCATATTTGACACCAAGCAAAATCTTGCCACACCCACAAAACCAAGGACATCCGCCATGAAATTCCTCGCCCTTCCCGCCGCCCTCGCCCTGCTCTTCTGCTCCTGCAAAGAAGACGTCAAGCCGCAAGCCGCCACCGCTGAACACCACGACCACGACGGCCACGATCACGGCGCCCATGACCATGGCGGCCATGATGAAGGCGTCCTCCTCGGCAGTGTCGATCTTGGCGGCATCAAGGTCGAAGTCGAAGGCCCGGCCAAGCTGCCGAGCAGCGGCTCTTTCCACGCTCATGTCAACGTGACCGCCGGCGCCACTGATGGCGTCCTCCGCATCTGGCATGGCGACGAAAAAGCCAGCAACACCGCCAAGACCTCGGGCAAACTCACTGCCGGCGAGCAGCACCTCGACATCGAAGCTCCCAATCCCGCCCAGGCCGGCGATGCCATCTGGATCGAAGTCGAAGCCACCGGCAAGCCGGTCCAACGCGCCTCGATCGGCGGCAAAGCCACTGCCGCGAGCGCCACGGCCCCCGCCGCTGCTGCGCCCGCCGCAAAACCTGCCGCCTCCGAATGCAGCGATCCCAATTGCGCTGACTGCAAAGCCAAGGCAGCGGCAGCGAAATAAGGTCACCGCTGCTTTTTCGATATCGCGATATCCCGATATCGCGATATCGGCGAGCTCATACTTCAGCCCAGGGATTCCCCATGAAACACCTCACCCCCCTCGCCCTCCTCATGCTCGCCTCCTGCGCCAGCTACGAAGCGCAGCCGCTGGTCAATCAGGATCTGCTGGCGGCGAATCAGAAACGCCAGGCGCCGATGCTGGAGGAAAAGGTCCTCCATTACCCGGAAGTCGCCCGCTTCGCAGCAGTCAACGCGCCGGAATTGCGACGGGCGCAAGCCGAATACGAAGCCGCCGCCAAGCTCGCCGGCGTCAAGACCCCCTGGCCCAATCCCGAGCTGGAACTGGCCCCGTCGATCTCCTACGGATCCGGCGCCGAGAAACCGGGCACCCGCGGCCGCATCGGCGCCTTCGGCAGCCTGATGTTCAGCATTCCCCTCAATGGCCGCCTGGGCTTGCAGGACGAGGTCAACGCCGCCACCGCCGAAGCACTGCGGATCAAGGCCGTCGCGACCCAGCGACGCGTCGCCTTCGAGCTGCGCCGTCTGTGGCGCGAACACGCCCTCGCCCGCCAGTCTGTCACCTTGAAACGCGAACTTGCCGAATCCGCCAACGCCGCCCTGATCGCCGAACGCCGCGCCAATGAGCAAGGTGTCGGATCGCGTCTCGACACCGGCATCAACGCCATCGAAGCCGGCAATCTCCGCCGCGAAGCCGCCGCCGCGGAAATCGTCGCCGCCGACATCGCCGGCGAGCTCGCCACCCTGACCGGCCTGCCCTTGACGCTCCTCGATCGCGCTGCGCCGCGTTCGCCGCCAGTCGCCGTGCTGCCGAAACGCGACGAATGGCCGGCCTTGATCGCCAACAACAACCCCGAATTGGCAACCCTGCGCGCCGAATACGAAGTGGCGGAACGCCAACTCCGCCTCGAAGTGGCGCTGCAATATCCCGACCTGAAGCTCGGCACCAGCATCGACGGCATGGCCGGCGAACACAAGACCGACTACTCCCTCAGCCTCGGCCTGAACTTGCCGATCTTCGACCGCAATCAGCAAGGCATCGCGATCGCCGAGGCACGCCGCACCCGTCTGCGTCTCGACTACGAAACCCGACTCGGCGAGCTGCTCAGCGACGCCGATCGCCAGGCCCGTTGCCAACGCGCCGCCCGCGCCTCGCTCGACTTCGCCCGCGCCAATCTGCCGCAGGCCAGGCTCAACCAGGACGACGCCCGCAAAAGCCGCGACGCCGGCCTGATCGACATCCTGCGTCAGCTCGAGATCGAGCGCAGCAGCCGCCAGGCCCGCCTCGCCGTCCTAGATGACGAAGGCGAAGTACTGAAGCGCCAGAACCAGCTCGAGGTCATCCTCGGACTCGAGCTGAATCAGCAGGACTGACACCGCAGAAAGCAAACAGCCCGGAAGTGATTCCGGGCTGAATTCGACACTCATTGGTGCCGGTGAAATTTCAGTGGCAGTGATGACCACCGCAGCAGGACGCGAGGACGAAGAGGGTGGCAAGTGCGGCGAGAAGAAGACCGGTTTTCATGGGGAAGAATCTCCGTGGCTAGATGGTTTTTCGGGTCCGAGGCTGTTATCCCGTCCCACTGCCAAACTAGAGCTCGCTGAAAGCATCGCTGGTTCCGAAGAGCGTCACTGATCAGAACCAGACGACAAAAACCGCCCCGGTTTTCACCGGGGCGTTTTTGCGGGAAGCGCGAAGCGATCAGAGATCGAAGCCGGCGAAGGCGTCTTCGTGCACCGCGTTGTCGATCTGGCCGACGACGTAGGAGGAGATTTCGGCTTCCTGGGGAGCGACTTGGACGTTGTCGGACACCAGCCACGAGTTGATCCACGGCAGGGGGTTCTGAGTCGTCGAGAAGACGTTCTTGAAGCCGATGGCGCGGAGGCGGTTGTTGGTGATGTACTCGACGTATTGGCAGAGGATGTCGGCGTTGAGACCCATCATCGAGCCGTCTTTGAAGAGGTACTTGGCCCATTCTTTTTCCTGCTCGGCGGCGGTGATGAAGATCTGGTAAACCTGACCTTCGCATTCGCGGGCGATCTCCTGCATTTCGGGATCGTCCTTGCCTTCGTGGATGATCTTGAGGATCTCCTGGGTGCCGGCGAGGTGCAAGGCTTCGTCGCGAGCGATGAAGCGGATGAGCTTGGCGTTGCCTTCCATCAATTGGCGTTCGGCAAAGGCGAAAGAGCAGGCGAAGCTGACGTAGAAACGCACGGCTTCGAGGACGTTGACGCTGACCATGGTCAGATAGAGACGGCGCTTCAGATCGCGCTTGCTGACGCGGATGCTCTTGCCGTTGACTTCGTGCACGCCTTCGCCGAGGAGCGAGTAGTAGTTAGTGCCTTCAATCAGGGCGTCGTAGTATTGCGAGATCGAAGCGGCGCGCTTGATGATCTCGGGGTTCTTGACGATGTCGTCGAGGACCACCGAGGGGTTAGGGAAGATGTTACGAATGATGTGGGTGTAGGAACGCGAGTGGATGGTCTCGAAGAAAGACCAGGTCTCGATCCAGGTTTCCAGCTCGGGAGTGGAGACGATCGGCAGGAAGGCGATGTTGGGCGAGCGGCCCTGGATCGAGTCGAGCAGAGTCTGGTACTTCAGGTTGGAGACGAAGATGTGCCGCTCATGTTCATCAAGCTTCTCCATGAAGTCGATGCGGTCGCGCGACAGGTCGATTTCTTCGGGACGCCAGAAGAAGCTGATCTGCTTGTCGATGAGCTTTTCGAAGATCGGGTGGCGCTGTTCGTCGTAGCGCGACACGTTGACGTTCTCGCCGAAGAACATCGGCTGCTTCATGTGATCGTATACGGTGCGGTTAAAAACGCTGAATTGCATGGGAGGGCTGCCGCCTAGTAAAGTGGTTTGGGGTAAAGGGGTAAAGGATGGACAGTAATTGTGAGGCGACGAGCGGATCAGTTTAGGGAGTTCGACTTCTTGACTGCCAACATCGTTACCTCTTTACTGAGTTCAGATCTTGCAAGCACCACCGGCGCAGGAGTCGTTGCCGTCTTCCTGGGCGTCATCGGCGCCGTCGCGGGTGTTGTGGTAGTAGAGGGTTTTGACGCCCCATTTGTAGGCGTTGAGGATGTCTTGAAGAAGAGTCTTCATCGGCACCTTGCCGCTGTCGAAACGGGCGGGGTCGTAGTTGGTGTTGGCGGAGATAGTCTGGTCGACGAATTTCTGCATGGTGGCGACGAGCTGGAGGTAGCCGGTGTTGTTGGGCATGGTCCACAGCAGTTCGTATTTGTGACCGAGGCGCTCGATTTCGGGGACGACCTGTTTGGTGATGCCGTCTTTCGAGGCTTTGACCGAGACCAGGCCGCGGGGGGGCTCGACGCCGTTGGTGGCGTTGGAGATCTGCGACGAGGTTTCCGAGGGCATCAGGGCCGACAGGGTGGAGTTGCGCATGCCGTACTTGAGGACGTCGGCGCGCAAGGCTTCCCAGTCGAGGCGCAGCTCTTCCTTGCAGAAGCTGTCGATGTCTTTTTTGTAGGTATCGGTGGGCATGATGCCTTTCGAGTAGGTGGTCTCGTGGAATTTCGGGCAGGGGCCGAATTCCTTGGCGAGTTTGACCGAGGCTTTCATCAGGTAGTACTGCATCGCTTCGAAGGCGCGGTGAGTCAGGCCGATGGCGGAGCCGTCGGAGTAACGGACGTTGTTCTTGGCGAGGTAATAGGCGTAATTGATGACGCCGACGCCGAGGGTGCGGCGGTTCATCGACGAATTTTGCGCCGCGGGCAGCGGGTAGCCCTGGTAGTCGAGCAGCGAGTCGAGGGCGCGGACAACGATCTCGGCCAGGTCTTCGAGCTCATCGAGGTTGCCGATGGCGCCGAGGTTGAAGGCGGAGAGAGTGCAGAGGGCGATTTCGCCATCCGGGTCGTCGATCTGCTGCAGCGGCTTGGTCGGCAGGGCGATTTCGAGGCAGAGGTTGGATTGGCGGATCGGCGCGACGGAGGGATCGAAGGGGCTGTGGGTGTTGCAGTGGTCGACGTTCTGCAGGTAGATGCGGCCGGTGTTGGCGCGTTCGGTGACGAAGAGGCCGAAGAGGTCGATGGCTTTCAGGGTCTTCTTGCGGATGCTCGGGTCCTGCTCGTACTTGAGGTAGAGCTCGTCGAACTTCTGCTGATCGGCGAAGAAGGCGTCGTAGAGGCCGGGGACGTCGGAAGGGGAGAAGAGCGAGATGTTGCCGTTGGCGATCAGGCGTTCGTACATCAGCTTGTTGAACTGGACGCCGTAGTCCATGTGGCGGACGCGGTTGTCTTCGGTGCCTTTGTTGTTTTTCAGGACGATGAGCGATTCGACTTCGATGTGCCAGAGAGGGAAGAAGACGGTCGCGGCACCGCCGCGGACGCCGCCTTGCGAGCAGCTCTTAACGGCGGTCTGGAAGTACTTGTAGAAGGGGATGCAGCCGGTGTGGAAGGCTTCGCCGCCACGGATTGGCGAGCCGAGGCCGCGGATGCGACCGGCGTTGATGCCGATGCCGGCGCGCTGAGAAACGTATTTGACCACCGCGGATGAGGTGGCGTTGATCGAGTCGAGGTTGTCATCGCATTCGATCAGAACGCAGGAAGAGAACTGGCGGGTCGGGGTGCGGACGCCGGACATGATCGGGGTCGGCAGGGAGATTTTGAACTGCGAGGCGGCGTCGTAGAAACCTTTGACATGCTTGAGGCGGCTGTCACGGGGATATTTCGAGAAGAGGCAAGCGCCGACCAGCATGAAGAGGAACTGCGGGCTTTCGTGAATCTGACCGGTGACGCGGTTCTGGACCAGGTATTTCCCTTCGAGCTGCTTGACTGCGGCGTAGGCGAAATTGAGGTCGCGGCTGTGATCGATGGCGCGGTCCATCTCGGCGAAGTCGTCTTCGGTGTAGTCGCTGAGCAGGTGCGAGTCGTATTTGCCCATCTCGACCATTTTGCGGACGTGTGTATGCAGGGCGGGAGGCTCGAACTGGCCGAAGGCCTTTTTGCGAAGATGGAAGATGGCGAGGCGGGCAGCCATGTATTGATAGTCGGGCTGATCCTTGGAGATCAGGTCGGCAGTGGTCTTGATCAGAGTCTCGTGGATCTGGCTGGTCTTCATCCCTTCCATGAACTGGATGTGCGACTTGAGTTCGACTTGCGACACCGAGACATTGTTCAGTCCCTTCGAGGCCCAAGTCAAAACCTTGTGGATCTTGTCGAGATCAAGACGCTCACGGCGTCCGTCACGTTTGGTCACTTGAATGTCGTTGCTCATGCCGCCCCTTTTCTGCTCGATTTTGACTCGCCGGCAATCTCCTCCCCCGGGAACAGCGAATGGAAATTCGCATCTTCAGGAGAATCCGGCACCCCCTCCCTTTAGCGGCTCGGCGGCTGACTTTCCACCCCGACCAAGTGACAAATCTCGACTTTTTCATTAGTTTTTCTACAGATAGGGGGCTTGACATGCACAAGGCACTACAGCTAGGGCTCATGCCAAGTTATCAACAGAAAAAACCGCCGAAATTGTGCGTGGAGCATTTCCAAGAAATTTTGTCTAGTGCCGATTTCATGAAAATCTCAAAAAGCCCTCTAGAGGGGGTAAAACCTTGCCTCTGCCTGAAAGATGGAAAAAAATTCCTTAACTGTAGATGATCACCCCGGATCGACGCTTCCTACGGCTTTGAGATCTAACAAAAATCAGCCCTCCGCAGGCTCACTTATAAGCAACTGCTCGCCAGCGCTTTCGCCATGATGCATATTCATTAGGCCAAGCCCCTGCGGCGTTGCGCTTGCCGCGACAGCGTTTAAGGTGGCGGATGACCGCAGGAGACAACGATGTTCAAAAGCCTCGAAATCAGCCTTGATGACTGCATCATCGACCTTGATGCGGTCGAGCTCCGTTTGCAACAGGCTTTAAAAGGATGGCGTCTCACTGGCGCCATGCAGCGCCGCGACCGCATTCTCTTCTGCTTTGAAAAAGGCGGCGTCGGGGAAGTTTGGCGGCTCCTCCCCCTCCGCAGCGCCGGCGCGCCCCAGCTTCGTGATGACATCGAAGCGCATTGGCGCGGCGATCAGATTTTCCTCACCGCCTTCTGGCTTAACGACAACGAGGCCATCGGCCTCTTCCGCGACGAAAAAGGAACACGCTCATGATCCGTTGCCTCCTTCTCTCCTGCCTTTTCAGCAGCCCGCTCATCGCCGCTCCCGAAGCAACGGCGGCACGCGAGGAACTCCGCGACTCGGCCCAGTTGTCACGCCCTTCCCGCATCCTCGTCGACAAGGATTTCGGCATCTTGGTCAGCAACGTCCGCGGCGACGCCTCCAGCGATGACAAGGAAGCAAGCATCGCCCGGATCAAAATTGATGGTGTTGATAAGGCCGGCAAAGCCCTGCCGCCGAGCTTCTCCGCGGCCATCGCCACCGGTGGCAAGGACAAGGTCATCCTCAGCGCCCCCAAGGGCATGGCGATGATGGACGGCAAGATGCTTGTCTGCGACCTCGACAAGATCGCCGTCTTCGAGCTCAATGAAAAAGGCGTCATGCGTCAGATCAACCTCATCCCCGTCGCCGGCGCCAAGAACCTCGAGGCCATCGTCTGCCAAGGGAAAGACGCCTTCGTCACCGATCCGGCTTCCGGCCGCATCCTCGCGATCCACGACCTCCTGGACAAGGCCAGTCGCAAAGTCGAGATCCTTCTCGATAAAGCCCCCTCCCCTCGCGGCATGATCCTCGATGGCACGCAGCTGAAATTCGTCTGCGCCCGAGACTCATCGCTGTGGTCGCTCAGCCTCACAGGCGGCGCTCCTGAACGCATCAGCAAACTGCCAATGCCTAAGAGTTTTGACCCGAAAAACCTCGACGCTTGCGTCTATGTCGACCTGCTCAAGAACAGCGCCGGCGAGATCTATGTCTTGAATCAGGAAGAAGGCAAAATCATCGTTATCGATCCTCTTGATGGCAAGTCGCACGTCTTCGCCAGCGATCTCCGCCGTCCGACGTCTTTCGCCCTCGTCAACGACGACAAGTTAGCGGTGGTCCAGACCTATTCGAACAGCATCATCGTGCTGCCGGCACTGAAAGCCCTCAAATAAGATTCTCTCTTAGGACTTAAAAATCCTGCCGCGGCGCTTGAGTCGCAGCGGCACGTCTGTAGATTTGCTGCGTCAAAAACCAAGGCAGAAAAATTTATGGACAAGCGTCGCAACGATTTTAAAGATGAAATCCGATTCCTCGGCTTCGAGCTCGGCAAGGTCCTCCGTGAACAAGGGGATGCCGAACTCTACAACCGGGTCGAAACGGTTCGCCTCCTCGCCAAAGCTCGCCGCGCCGCCACCAGCTATGAAACGCGCCAGCTCGCCGAAACCTCTTTGCGCAGCAGCATCGCCGGGCTCGAAGAAAGCCGCCTCGCCGAACTGGCCCGCGCTCTCGCCCTCTTCTTCGATCTCGCCAACCTCGCCGAAGACCGCCAGCGCATCCGCCTCCTGCGCCAACGCGAAGATGAAGATTTCCCCCGCCCCCGCAGCGGCTCCCTCGGCGAAGTCATCGAACAACTCGCCAGCAAAGGCGCCGATGCCGACACCATCCGCGCCATCCTCGCCAAACTCCGGGTCGAACCGGTCTTCACCGCCCACCCGACCGAAGCGAAACGCCGCAGTGTCCGCGATGCCCTTTCCCGCGTCCGCGAACAGCTCAGCATCCTCGACCGCGAAGACTCGCTCCGCCGCGAACGAGAACTCGCTGTCGCCCGCCTCCGCGCCGAACTCTCCATCCTCTGGCACACCGAAACCCTGATGGACGGCAAACCCGGCCCGGTCGACGAAGCCCGCTGGAGCCTGTCGATGGCGCCCGTCCTCTGGGCCAGCGTCCCCCGCCTCTTCCGCCAAGTCCGCCGCGTCCTCGGCCGCACCCACCCGGAAGCTGATTTCAGCGATCTGCCGCCCTTCATCCGCTTCAGCTCGTGGATCGGTGGCGACCGCGACGGCAACCCCTTTGTCACCGCCGAAGTCACCGCCACGGTTCTCGATCTCGCCCGCGATGAAGCCATCCGCCTCCACCTCAGCGCCTGCCAGCAGATGCTCGACATGCTGTCGATCTCCTGCCGCCGCGTCTCCTTGCCGAGCGACATGGTGAAAGCCATTGCCGCTGCCCGCCTCGACGATGCCGAGCTCGATCGCCGCCTGTCCTTGCACCACGCCGCCGAGGGTTATCGACTCTTTGTCGAGCTCATCCGTCGCCGTCTCGAACTCGCCCGCAGCCGCAGCCCCGGTGGCTACCGCGGCGGCGCCGACCTGCTCCGCGACCTGCGTCAACTCCGCGCTGCGCTTGAGCTCGCCCGCTACTTCGACATCGCCCGCGGCGAAGTCCAAAGCTGGATCGACCGCGCCGAAGTCTTCGGTCTGCATTTCTGGCGCATTGATATCCGCGAAGACTCGCGCATCCTGGTCGAAACCGTCGAAGCCCTCAACCCCGGTTACGCAGCGCTGAGCGAAGAAAAACGCCTCGACTTCCTGCGTCAGCCGATCGCCGCTCGCATCCCGATGATGGACCCGCGCGGCCTGCCGCCCAACGCCCAGCGCAGCGTTGGTCTCTTCGACCTGCTTGCCCGCATCGAAGAAGAAGGCCGCCTCGGCGACTCGGTCAACTGTTTCATCACCGCCATGACCCACAGCGCCAGCGACGTCCTGCAAGTGCGTTGGCTGTGGGAACTCGGCCGCATCCGCCGCCGCTCCAGTCTTTGTGGCTCGCCGATCCCGGTGCCGCTGGTGCCCCTGCTGGAAACCATCGAAGACCTGAACCAAGGTGTCGAACTGTACAGCACCTTGCTCGATGACCCCTATTTCGCCGCCACCGTCAAACACTGTGGTAACGAAGCGCAGGTCATGGTCGGCTACTCCGACTCCTGCAAAGACGGCGGCGCTCTGATGAGCACCTGGAGCCTGTACAAAGCGGAAGAAGCCCTCACCGCTCTCGGCAAGGAACGCGGCCTCCGCCTCGTCTTCTTCCACGGTCGCGGCGGCGCCCTCGGCCGCGGCGGCGGCCATGCCTCGCGCAGCATCACCTCGCTGCCCCCAGGATCGGTCGACCTCGCCCTGCGCGTCACCGAACAAGGCGAAGTCCTCGCCGACCGTTACGACGACCCGGAAATCGCCACCCGCCACCTCGAACAGCTCCTGCATGGCACTCTCGCCGCCTCGATGCTGCCGCCCCCTGCCGCCGAGCCCGCCTTCAGCGCTGCCATGGAAATCGCCGCCAACGCCGGCATGGCCCATTATCGCGGCCTCCGCAACGACCCCTCGTTCATGGAGTTCTTCGGCCAAGCCACCCCCATCGAAGTCATCGAACGCATGCCCATGGGTTCGCGTCCTGCCCGCCGCGCCCGCCGCCAATCACTCGACGACCTTCGCGCCATTCCCTTCACCTTCGCCTGGACCCAGACCCGCCAGCTCCTCACCGCCCTCGATGGCGTCGGCACCGGCCTCCAAGCCGTCGGCAAACCCGAACTCCTCGCCCGCATGCACGAGGATTGGCCCTACTTCCGCAACCTCGTCGAAAACATGCAGCTCGCCCTCGCCAAGGCCGACCCCGGCATCGGCCGCTGGTACGCCTCGCTGCCCGCCAACCAGGAGGCCGCGCAACGCCTCGAAACCCGTATCTCCGATGAAATCGAGCTCGCCCGCAAGGTGATGAGCCAGATCTCCGGCGGCGGCCTCGATTCCCGCCTCCCCTGGCTCGCCGACGGCGTCAAGGCCCGCAACCCCTATGTCGATGCCCTCAACGCCATCCAGGTCGAGCTCCTGCGTCGCCAAGCCGACCCCGGCGGCCCGGCCCTGCGCCTGACTCTGCAAGGCATCGCTGCGGGCCTGCGCACCACCGGCTAAGAGCGGGCGTCAGGGAGAAGCGAGACGGGGGAGTGAAATATTCTCCCCCTGCCTTACAGTCTCAAATCCTTACCCTCTCCTTCAACTCCTTAGCCCCTGAAAACCATGTCTCGTCTGGTCCTTTTCGACATCGGCGGCGTCTTGATCCGCATTCGCACCTGGGATCGAGCCCTCCGTGCCGGCGGTTTGTCGGCAGCGCGCTGCAGCGCCTTGCTGCCCCGCCTCGGCGAGCTGGAAAACCTCTGGCTCGAATTCGAGCGCGGCGCCTGCGACTGGCCCACTTTTCAAGGGCAATTAGAAGCTCAATTCCAGCTCAACACCGAGGAATCAGAAGCTTGCGCTTTTGCCATTCTCGATAAGTCCTTTCCCGGCACTGCCGATCTGGTGAACGAATTGCGCCGCGCCGGTCTCAAACTCGGCACTTTGTCGAACACCAACAGCTTCCATTGGGGCCACATGGCGAGCGGCTCCGGTCCCTTTCGTATGCCCTTCGACGGCTTTGAATTCCCCTTCACTTCGTTCCAGATTGGTGAACTGAAGCCGGGTCACGAAATCTACGCCGCGGCCGAAAAGCTCAGCGGCCAGGCCCCCTCCTCCATCGCCTTCTTCGATGACCGCGCCGAAAATGTCCGGACCGCGCTGGACCGCGGCTGGTGCGCGGAAAGAATCGATCCTGATGGCCCGCGTCCTCCGGTCCAGCAGATCCGCTCACACCTCCGCCGTTGGGGCTGGGTTGGATGAGTGACCATGGCAAAATCCTGCTCCTCGCCCTCGGTATTTTCACCCTTGGCGGCCATGCCTTGATGGCGTTTTTTCTGTGGCGGCAATCGACCCGTTTGGAAGCTGAAAAACGGCTCAATGTCTGCGGTTCCGGCGGTTGGGCCTTGCTGGCGCTGCTCTTCGGCGGCTTCAGTCTCTGGCTCTTCCGCCAAGCTCATCTCAGCGGCGAAAAAATCCTTCCCGACGACGCTCGTTTGTGTTTCACCGAGCCGGCCGATCCGAAGGCTTGGGTCAGTCAGCATCCGCTCTGCATCCTCCATGTGTACGATGACTGGGGCGCCGCCGATTCCGAGCTCAGCCAACGCCTCATCGAGTTCTGGCGTCCACGGGTGGAAAGCCTGCGCATCGGACGCGTCGAGGCCAGTGAAAAACCCGAATGGCGAGACCCGGCATTGGCCCTCCCCTATCTGATTTTTTATCGCCATGGCCTAGAACTCAGCCGTTTTGCGCCGCCCGCAGATCAAACCGAGCTGCTGAAGGCTCTGGAAATTGTCGTCGACCAGCAGGAGTCGACCTGAGATGCGCCGGCTAGCCTGGCTCAACCTCTTGGCTTTTCCGATCTTGTTCTTCACTTGTATTTTGATTGAGAACTCGCTCGCGTGGATCTGGCTGTCGTGGGCGGGGAGCTTGATTTTAACCTATCATTGGAGCTGCTTCCGCTTGATCCGCGCAACGCGAAACCAAAACACTCCTTCTCCTCAGTTCTTTTATGTCGCTCTTCTTTTGCTTTCTGGTCTTCTTTTTATCCCTGCATTTCTCCTTAACCGTCCAGGTCCCCTATGTGTTTTGTGGTTAGCGATCTTCTTCTGCACCCGTTTTGTTCACTTCCAAATTCTCGCTCATGCCTGCGGCATGCCGACGCATATTCACATCTACCATTTGGTCCCGGTCGTGGGAGTCGGCATTGTCGGTAGTGTCGCGACTCAGTCTGTGACTTCACGCTTCCCCGGTTCGGGCTATTGGTTCCTGCCCTTGTTCCTCTTTGACTTCTTGGCCTTGCCCTTTTTCGCGGCGTCTCGTCTCCCCGCAGAAGCGGCTTCTCCAGCCAGTGACCAGGCGACTTCCGTAGACAAAAGAGCGGCGCCGAAATCCGACAATCCCTTCGCCGAATTCCGCCGCAAAAACTGATCTCGTGATTCCGTGCTCTTGCTTCTCAGACGGGCAGGGCTTAATTTCCTCCTTCATTCTCCCAAGCCCCCAGAAGCCCAACGATGTCGAAACCCACGCCCGTCCCTGCCGTTCCGGACAAGCCGTTGCCCCTCGGGCCGCCGCGGCTTCTCGTCGCCCTCGGCAATCCCGGTGCCGAATACGCCGCCACCCGCCACAACGTCGGCTTCATGCTGGCGGATCAACTTTTGAAGGCCCGCGGCGGTTGTTTTCGCAAGAAGTACGACGGCGAATTTGCCGAAATTGAGCTTGGCGGACGCCCCCTCTTCCTGCTCAAGCCGATGACCTACATGAACGCCAGTGGCGACGCGGTGCGCAAGTGCATACGGGATTTAGACATAAAAGCGGAAGAGATTCTCGCAGTTTATGATGAAGCCGGCTTGCCGCCCGGGAAAATCAGGTTACGATACGGCGGCAGCAGCGCCGGACACAATGGAATCAAATCCTTGCTCGAAAGACTGGGAGGAGCTGACTTTGTGCGCCTACGCATCGGCATAGGTCACCCGGGGAAACCGGAGGACCTAGCTGATCATGTTCTCACCCCATTTGGTGAGAGCGAGAGACCCCTCATCGAGGAAAGTCTGTCGCGCGCTGCCGAAGCCGTGCTGATGCTCTGTAGCCAAGGCTGCAGTGCTGCGATGAACCAGTTCAACGGCATCCTGCCGAAGAAACCAGGTTCACGTCAACCGAATCAGGAGTCCAGATGAAGAAATATGACGCTATCTTCATCCTCAACGATCGCAAGTTTGAGGATGGTGGCACTGCCTACGCTGAGAAGGTCACCGAGTTGATCAAGTCCCTCAGCGGCACCGATATCACCAATAAATCGATGGGCCGCAAGCAATTTGCCCGCCCCATCGGCAAGCGTACTTCCGGCCTTTACTGGCGCTTCTTCTTCACCATGCCGACCGCAAACGTGAAAGAGTTCATGGATAAGTTCCGCCTCGAGGAATCGGTTCTCCGCCATGTCGTCCACATCAACGACATCCCCGAGACTCCCAAAGTCCTCGACCTCACCAACGTCTGATCGTCTCCCAGCCCCCGCACTGAACAGGCACCAAGGAATTTCGCATGGCCTCCTTCAACAAAGTCATCGTCATGGGCAACCTGACTCGCGACCCCGAAATGCGTCAACTGCCCGGCGGGCAGAACCTCGCTAAGCTCGGCCTCGCCATCAATCGTGTTTACATCGTCAACGGTGAAAAACGCGAAGAAGTCTGCTTCATCGATGTCAATGTCTGGGGAAAACAAGCTGACACCGCCGCCAACTATCTTCGTCGCGGCGCCCCGGTCCTGATTGAGGGTTTCCTCCGTCTCGAATCCTGGGTCGACAAAAACGGCGCCAAACAAAGCCGCCACAGCATCACCTGCGATCAGCTCCGCCTTGTCGGCGGTCCTTCCCGTGGTGGTCAGGGCGGTGGACAAGAGGACTTCGGCGCTCCGCCGGAAGCCTATGTCGATGGCGACGATCACGGTGCCCCGGCTCAGCCCGCGCAACGCAGCTACAACCAGGCGCCCCGTGCTCCTGGCGGCTACGCCCCCCGCGATCAAGGCTACGCTCCGGCCCAGTCACAAGCCCCCCGTGACGATTATGCTGACTTCGGCGCTCCCCGAGCCGCGGCCCCCCGCGGCCCAAGCCACTCCGAAGCCCCCGCCATGCCCGACTTCGGCAACGGCGCGGAAGACGACATCCCGTTCTGAACTAATCCCTAGACTCAAAAAAGGTCCAATACCATGGCCGGCAAGAAATCCACCAACGTTCGCAAGAAGCGCAAAAAGGTCATCCGCATCAAGATCTGCCGCTTCAGCGAGCAGAAAGTCAACTACATTGACTACACCGACTCGGAAATGCTCCGCAAGTTCACCACCGAGGGAGGCCGCATCCTTCCCCGTCGCATCACTGGTGTGTCGAAAAAATATCAGGCCATGCTGGCCGAAGCCGTCAAGCGCGCCCGCAACATCGCGCTTGTTAAGTGAGGTAACACCATGGCCATCGAAGTAGTTCTTCTCGATAATATCGACACCCTCGGCGTCTGCGGCGACAAAGTCCGCGTCTCCGACGGCTACGCCCGCAACTTCCTCTTCCCCCGCAAGCTTGCTGTCTGCGCCACCAAGGCCGTAGAAAAGCAAATCAACAAGCGCCAAGAGAAAGTCGCCGCCGAATACGCTGCCAAAGTCGCTGCCGCTCAAGAAGTCGGCCGCCGCGTCAGCGAAACCACCCTCACCATCCCCATGCAGGCTGGCGACGACGAGAAGCTCTTTGGCGCGGTCACTTCGACCGACGTCCATCGCCTCCTCACCGCCGAAGGCATCGCTGTTGATCGCCGCGCTATCCACTTCCTCGACCCGATCCGCAAGCTCGGCGTCCACGAAGTCAGCGTCAAGATCCACAAAGAAGTCTCCGCCAACCTCAAGGTTTGGGTCGTTAAGGCCTGATCCAAGGAAGGAGCCGCCTTTAAACGCGGCTTCGACTGACGATGGAAGAACGCAAGTTCCAGACTCAACGTACAGGGCCGCTCCTCACTGGGGAGCGGCCTTTGCCGCATAACCACGACGCTGAACGAGCCGTGCTCGGCAGCATCCTCCTCGAGCCGCAGCGCTGCCTGCAGCTCGCTATGCCCGTCCTCCGCGGCGAATCCTGCTTCCACTCACCCGCCCACCAGGCGATCTGGAACGCCCTCGTCGAACTGGAGCGAAAAGCCGTCGCTATCGACCTCGTCACCCTGCCCGACGCCCTCCGTGCCGCCGGCCAGCTCGACCGCGTCGGCGGCGAATCTTACCTCGCCCAGGTGATCAACTCCGTCCCCTCCAGCGCCAACTTCGAAAACTGGCTCCAAATTGTCAGCGCCGATGCCCTCCTCCGCGAGCTCATCCGCCTCTCCTCAGACACCGTCTCCCGCTGCCTCGACAGCGCTGAAGCCGAGCCCGGCGCCCTCATCGATGACCTGCAACGCCGGCTCAACGAAATCTCTCTCCGCGGCTCCACCGATGCCGCCGTCCTCGTCGGCGACCTGATGAACGACACCCTCACCCGGATCAGCATGATCAATGAGAAAGGTGCCGGTTCACAAGGAATTCCCACCGGCTACGACGACCTCGACAACCTTCTTAACGGCCTCAAGGGCGGCGAAATGCTGGTCCTCGCAGCCCGTCCCTCGATCGGCAAGACCACGCTCGCCATGAACATCGCCGCCAACGTCTCACTTGGCGTCGGCAGTGCCAATTCCCCCGGCAAGCCGCGCGCCGTCGGCGTCTTCTCCTTGGAAATGGATAAAGGCTCGCTTGCCATGCGTCTCGCCTTCTCCGAAGCCCGCGTCTCGCAGCGCGATTGCAGCCGCGAGCTGTCGCGCTCGCAGATGAGCCGCCTCGTCGCCGCCGCCGAGCGCCTCAAGGTCTGCCCGATGGCCATCGACGACACCGGTACGCTCTCCATCCTCGAGCTTCGTGCCAAGGCCCGCCGGCTCAAGGAAAAGTACAACATCCAGTTCATCATCATCGACTACTTGCAGCTGATGCGGGGCTCGGGACTGAACAAGAATGCCAACCGCGAACAGGAAGTGGCGCAGATCTCTGGCGGCATCAAAGCCCTCGCCAAGGAACTGATGGTGCCCATCCTGGTTCTGGCGCAGTTGAACCGTCAATCCGAAGGCCAGGCCGGCGTCACCAAACCCAAGCTCTCGCACCTGCGTGAATCGGGCTCGATCGAACAGGATGCCGACGTTGTTCTCCTCCTCCACCGCGACCGTGAAGAGCAGTACGCTCCCAACCCCAGTGGTGAGCCGAAACGGCTGAAAACCGAGATCATCATCGCCAAACACCGGAACGGTGAAACCGGCAGCATCGAAGTCACCTTCGTCCCCGATTACACCCGCTTCGAAAACAAATCCTCCTCCTACGACGACGACAATCCCCTCGCCTGACCGCTGCGTTGAAAACCCAGTGCCCCGCGTTTTGCCATCGAAAATTCCTTGGACTCGACTAAGGTGGGGGCCGCAAACTCCGCACTCAGGAAGAGAATGAAAGAACAACAGCAGATCAGCAGGCTTTGGCCGCTGGCCCTCGGGCTAGCTGCCGTCTTTCTGTTGCTGCCCCAGCTCAGTTTGCCGCCCTTGAACAGCTCCGAGGCGCAGACCGGACTGGTCGCACGCGGCATGGTGGAATCCGGCGCATCGTGGTTCGACTGCTCCGTTGCCGGCGACCATGTTGAACTCCCCTTCCTCCTCGTCTGGGCGGCTGCCTTGGCCTCCATGCCCTTTGGCGAAGTCAACGAAGTCACCCTGCGCTTGCCGTCGGTGCTATCCCTCCTCTTAGCCGTCCTCTCGGCGGTGATGATGGCGCGGCGTTATGGTGGCAATCTTCCCGCCCTGATCACCGGGGCCTGTGCGCTCGGCAGCATCGGAGTGGTGCAATTTGCCGCCAAGGCCGAGGGTCAAGTGATGTCGGCGGCCTTGCTTGGAGCGGCATGGCTGCTCTGGTTTGAACTTTCCCGCAGCGGTTCACGCTGGTTGTTCGCCTGGATCGGCGGCATCGGCCTGGCCTTTCTAGCGGCGACGATCAGCGGCTTGCATTGCCTCGTCTTTTTCTATCTTCCCCTGATCTTCGTCCGGCGTCCCACCGATGTGCGCAAACGGCTCTTCCAACTGCCTCACCTGGTAGCTCTTGCCTTGGTCGGCGTCGCGGCCTTGCTCCTGCAATGGCTGCTGTCCCGCAGCGGCACCCAGGCTTTTGCCCTCCTGCCTTCACTTTTCCCGAGCGACAACAGCGATGTCGGCTCTTACTTCTCTCACCTCTTCAGCTTCCCTTTTAAAGTCGGCTTGTACCTCATGCCTTGGACCCTTCTCGCCTGGCCGGCCTTCTGCGAATCTTTCCGCCCCCTCGAACGCCATCCGCTCCTCTTCACCTGGCTGCGGACCGCCTGCGTTGCCCCCTTCATTGCCACCTGGTTGATCCCTGATGCCAAGGCGGAAACCTTGCTGCCCCTGCTGCTCCCGATTTCGGTCATGGCCGGCCTGCATTACCCGATGCTGATGCGTCGCCATGAAGCCCTCCTGCGCCGTTGCTTCACCTTCATCCTGATGATGGTGCTGATCATCTCCGCCTCCTTGGCCACTCTCCACCTGAGCCAATTCCTCGGCTGGCGCCACCTCGCCTTCTCCTTCTCTCTCGAACGCTCACGAGTGATCCTGCCGATGAGCCTGATCGCCGCCAGCTTGTCTCTCTACCTCCTCGCATCGCGCCACCAAGTTGCCGCCACCTCATCGGCTTTCCGCCTCCTCGGCCTGCTCGTCGCCCTGCATTTATCGATCCCCGGACTACGCCAAGTCCTTCGCCCGGCCATCCTCAGCCAAGAGGAATTTGCCAGCCGCCTCGCCAGCAACATCCCAGCTGGCACCGCCGTGGTCAACGCCGTGGTCAGAGACAGCGGCAGACCGCTCAATCTCTGGGGTGAATTCTTCCACCTCCAACGCCCCATCTTGCCAGGCCGTGGCCAGCTGGAACAAGAGTCCTTGCCGAAAGAAATCTACGCCGTCGGCAGATCCTCCCCGCCCCTGAGCCAGCGCCTTCGCGACCCCTCATGGTTCACGTGGGAAGTCGTCGGAAAATTAGATGGCTACAATGGCCTCGATGATCTGCAACTTTGGCGCGGCATACACAAATCCTCGGTGCCATGAATCCCCGCGTCCAGCTGTTGCCCGGCATGGGCGCCGATGCCAGCCTGTATAGCCTGGGTTGGGAATCTCTGCCAGCGCAATTCCCGGAGTGGCCACGCTGGCAAGGAGAAACGAGTCTCGAAGCGCTGGCGATAAGCCTTTTAGACTCCGGCCTCATCCTTCCTGAGCTGCCGATTGGCGGCTGCTCCTTCGGTGGCATGGTGGCGCAAGAAATCGCCGCTCTTTGCGCTCACAAAAGCATCTATCTCATCGGCAGCGCCGCCCATCGCGGCGAGATCAACCGTTTTCTGCAATTCCTTTTGCCGCTCGCCTCACTGGCCCCATTGCCCTTGGCAGCCCGTCTTGCCGCCATCTCGCCCGGTGCGACCCCACAGATGTTCAGCCGCGTCGATCCGGCCTTCATCAAGGCCATGACGCTCGCCTTGCGCCATTGGTTGCCCCCGAAACGGCATCTCGTTTTTGAGCGCCTCCACGGCAGCGCCGATTTGATCATTCCTCCGCCCCGCGGCGTCGAATTGATCCCAGGCGCCGGACACCTCCTCGCCCTCAGCCATGGACCGCGTTGCGCCGCCTGGCTCAAGGCCAAGCTGGATCTCAACGATAGAACAGGGTTGAACCTGGAGCCGGGTTGAAAGCTTGACCGGCAAACGAATGGACGGCAATCATAAGAGTCGATTTTGACGGCTTGACGCGAGTTCTGGGAGGATGTCACATGGGGTCACGCGTATCCAAGACGCCTCACACCGGATGCAGGGAACCCCAGTGAGTTGAAAAATAGCGGATTTTGAGGCGAATTTTTGTCGTCAACAGCCCCCCGTTTCTGGCTCTTTCTGGGACATCGTCGAAGCGGTGACGATTGCGATCGATTCGAAGATGAGATCAATGCTGACAGGGGCGACGATGTGGCTGCGGATCGCGGCAAGAAAGTTCGAGAAATGAACCTTCTGGCCCCGGCCCAAGCGCTGCAGGCGAGCGAGCTGGATCAAGGCAAAACCGGCCAAGGCCGCCCAGACCTGCGTGATGATCGCCGCAGCGCTCTCGCCCCAGAAGGATTTGAGCACGAAGTTCTGCTTCAAGGTGCGGAAGAATCGT
>JAYTMY010000018.1:0-3268 GCA_043748535.1 Lentisphaeraceae bacterium
GGGATTTAGCTCAATTCACCGAAGACATGGTGATGCCATGATCGCGACCACAGCTGCCGTTTTTGCCTTACTGTGCGCGGTTTATTTTCGGCTACGCCCAAGTCCTCGCCATAAAGCTTGGTCTGGACTGGCACTCATCCTGGCTTTGGGCCTTACGATTGGATCGATTCTCCAGCCTTCGAAGCCCGATGCAAAGGAATATCAGCAGTCACTTCATGCGGAAGCAATGGAAATGTGCGAACTCATCAGTGCCGCCGCAAGCAACAACAAGGACGCCAAGATTTTGCTGCTCTATTCATGCTCATCCGTCGCCGCTCCAGTCGCTGATTTTCCCCAACGCTGCAAAAACTTGCTGAGTCCGGAAATGAGCCAGCGCTTGGAATTTCAAGAAGTGCCGTACTTCGACCAATCTTCCCAGAGTCTGAAGCCCTCTGGCAGCGGGTTTAATGTAGAGAGTCCCAGGGATCTAAGCGGATGCAATCTGACGGAAGAATTGTACCTGCAAATCCTGGCTAAGCACCCTCAGACTGGAGTGGTTATTTCTCTTCTGACCGACAATCCTGAGCTGCCTTTGAGTCAAAACTTGCCCGAGCATGTGAAATCTCAATACTTCGCCAATCGCCAGGCCGTTCAGCAAGGATTGCCGCCGTCTTCGTCAGCCGATGATGACAAGGTCCGGAGCGTGTTTTTCACATTCGATCGCAGTAGGCCAGAAAATTCCGGACTCAGACTTTTGCCAAACCCATAATTCAGTCGAACGCCAAAGGTTCAATCATGAAATTCCTCCGCCAATTTTTGCTTGCCACGACTTTGCTTCTGCCCCTGATGGCGCAGGCGGAAAAAACTCCCGCTCAAATCGAGGCGGAAAAGCGCGCCGAGGAGGCGAAACAATTGGGGCCTCTGCCGATGGACCTCGGCATCCTTGGCGCTGCCGGCAACATCCAGGTAAAACACAAGGAAATTGTCATCACCGCTATTCAGAATGCCGGTCTACTCAGTGCGGCAGGCCTAAAACTCGGCGATAAAGTCATCGGCGCCAACGGCAAAGAATTCGAAGAATTGACCAATGAGCCGCTCGACGGCGGCAAAGGCCCGCAGGAAGGCCTCGGCTATGCCATTCAAAATTGCTTGAAAAGCAAAAGCCCGCTTGAGCTCAGCATCTTGCGCGGCAGTCAGATGCTCAAACTCAAAATCACCATCCCAGCCCTTCGCCCCTTTTCCAAGACCTACCCGGAAAACTGCCCACGCAGCGACATAATGCTCGACGCATTTTGTCAATATCTCCGCGATACTGCCGGACCTGACGTCGTCTGGGGCCATCGCTGGGTCACCAGCACCGCCTGCGGCCTCTGCCTCTTGGCCAACGGCGACAAAAAGGATTCCTCCCTCCTGAAGAAACTGGCGCAACGATTCTGCAGTGAATTTTCCGACTTTAAATCCCAAGGTTTTCATTCTTGGAATGTCGTCTACACCGGCACCTATCTTTGCGAATATTATCTAGCCACGGGCGACACCAGCGTCCTGCCGACGATCAAACTGATCTGTGACGACCTAGTCAAGCGAGTGAATGAGAAAGGCCGCAGCGGCCACGGTTACGAAGTCGGGTACGACGGTGACGGCATCAACATCATCACCACCCATATCCTGTTGGTGTGGTCCCTCGCCGGCAAGTGTGGCGTTCCCTGCGACACCGCCGCCTTCGAGCGAGCCTACAAACACTGCGTCTTCTGCCAAGTTGAAAATGGTGGCGACGCCGGGGCCATCGGCTACGGCAAGGGTAGCAACTCCTGGGATGCTTGCGCTCGCACCGGGCTCTTCGCCCTCGCCATGGGAATCAGCGGCAAGGACAAAGACAAAGGTCAATTTGCCGCCACATACATCGAGAACTGCACCAAACGCGTCCGTGAAAACCATACCAATTGCGCCATGGGTTTCCTCTGGGCCCCAGCCACCTTGTCGATGCACAAACCCAAAGCCTACCGCTCCTTCATGGATTATTGGAGCTGGTTTTATGAGCTTTGTAATCGCGCCGACAAAGACGCCATGCCGGTTTGGTACATCGGCAGCAAGCGCAACAACGGCGGCGACGAATATCTCAATAAAGAGCTCTATTTCATCGGCTGCATCGGCAGCTCACTGGCTCTTAGCAAGCACAATCTCTTCATCCATGGCAACACCAAGCGTGGCTGGTTCCTCGGCAAACGCAGCGGCGGTCTGATCGCCGCCTACCGCATTTCCTGCAAATCCAGCTCGGAATTGCTCGACGCAGTGGCGGACAAGGTCGACGATCTCAGCGCCCCCGAAGAACTCAAAGAAGCCCTGACTTTTTCGCGCGACGCTGCTCGCATCTCCGAAAAAGGCAAGAAATTCCGCGCTGAATTGCTGCAGCAAGTTCGCCTCCGCGCCAGCAAACTCACCGCCCTCTCCGCATTGCGCCCGATTTATGCCCAAGGCCGCCTCAAAAACCTGATGGATCTGAGCCTCAGCGACCCCGAACTTGGTCCGGAAATGAAAATTCAATTCAAACTGGCGGGTGGCGATCCCGTCAAAACTGCCAGTTCCACCATGATGCTTTATGCCGAAGCAGGAAGCCTGCTTAGCGACGACAAGAAGCTCAGCAACAGCGCTCAAATCAGCCGAATCAAAACCTTCGTCCTCAAAGTCGACAGCCTGCAAAAAGCCTCCAAGGCAAGTCCCGAAGAACGCTTGGAGCTCGAGGCCTTGCGCGAATGGGCCGATCAGAAAATTCATGGACTCATCGCTCAAAACACCCCTTCATGAACATAAAAATCGACCTGTATCAATCCCCTATATCACGCTTCCACCACAAGGAACCCCGATGAAGCCTCGATTCGCCAGCTCGCTCCTCGCCTGCCTCCTCGCCAGCTTGCCCCTCGCGACCCGCGCCGAGGACGCCTCCGAGCAGCCCGAAACCTTGCCGGATAACCCGGTCCTGCTTGAACGCGGCGAAAGCCCGGCACAGCACGATGTCCGCATGCAATGGTTCCGCGACGCCCGCTTCGGCATGTTCATCCACTGGGGTCTGTATGCTCAATACGCCGGCGAATGGCGGGGCAAAGAGGTGAACCATAACGGTATCGCCGAATGGATTATGCACGGTGCTCAGGCTCCGATTGCCGAATACGCCCTCGCCGCCAAGGATTTCAATCCGGTCAAATACAACGCCGATGCCTGGGTCAAAGCCGCCAAGGACGCCGGCGTCCGCTACATGGTCATCACCTCGAAGCACCACGAAGGCTTCGCCATG
>JAYTMY010000019.1:0-2811 GCA_043748535.1 Lentisphaeraceae bacterium
CACCTCCGGCGGAGGCCGGCAGGCCTCCCTTACTGAAAAATACACCCCGGTTTTCTCGGAGCGCAAGAGCCCGCCTGAGGTATGTGGGTATTTAGGTGATCCCAAGTGACCCCGGAAACACTTCGGGGTTTTTCATTCCTCAACCCACAAGCCGAGGAGAACCCATGCGTATTGCCGTCAAGAATCTCTGCCCTCAGTGCTCTGGCAGCTACGGCTCCCCGATGGGCCGTGGCAAAGCTGGAGCTGAAGACCTGATCGAACATCTCGATGCCTGCTTGCCCGAAGAGGCGCGGATTCGCTATCTCCGCATCCCGCTGAACTCGGGTGGCTATGATCCTGGTGGAGCCTACTGGGGCCTTGGAATATCGCTGTACTGCCTGCATGTCGCGGGGCTTCCAATCCTATGGAAACGCCTGGGAGGAATGCAGGATCTGTCCCCCTGCGCGAGACGACTCATCGCCGAAATCCACGGCCATGCCGCTGCGCTCGATCTGCTCGATGAAGCCTTCCCGCGAGAGCCCTGGGCCTATGCCCGTGCGATGCTGGCGAAAGAAGAAAACAAGCTCGTGCCTCTTCACACCTACCTCGCCTGGCTTCGCCAAGGCTCAACACAAACCCAACAACCGGAGAAATGACCATGTCTCAAGAGAAATGGCTGGATGATCACGCCTGCGCCATCTTCGGTCGCAGCGTGCTCGAAATCCTAGAAGAATCTGAAGACTGGAGTGCCGACACGCTGGAGGCCATTGCCCAGTTGGCGATGGATCTGCGCCTGCGCAAAGACAGCTCAGAATTCGAGCGTGCCGCGCTGCCCTATCCGGGACCGGAGCTGTACCTGCCTGAGCCGGGTACGGGTGTCATCGTCGCCAGTGAAGCCGGCGAGTTGCATCTGATGCTCGAAGGCGACACCGCCTATGTCTACTTCGAGGCTCCGCGCAAAGATGATGTGAGTCGAGCCGAAGTCGTCATCACTCGCTGCGTCACCCCGGATGATTCAGCCTTTATCCGCCTTTATCATCGAGGCTCCGATGAGCCGGTCGAAGGAGCCGATTTTGTCTTGTCCGCCGAAGGCAAATGGAGTGCCGATTGAAGTACCCAAAGAAGAGAATTCGTCATCAAACACAACCCCGCCCTGGAACTCGTGTTCCGGGGCTTTTACGTCAAGGAGAATCCCATGCTCAAGATCAACATCAGCTTCTCGAAAAAGATCCCCGGTCCGGAGCAATACTCCAGCCTCAGCTTCCATGGCAGCATGGAGCGTGAGCTGAGCGACGGCCTCTCGGGTCAGCAGATCCAGGAAGCCTTCGCCAAGAGCTACGCCCTACTCGAAAGCACGGTGGAAAACGAGATCGTCCGCTACTGCGGCGGCGAGCAAGTTCCCCCGCAAGCGGCGCCGGCTCCCGAGGTTCCTCAGCCTCAGCAACAGCGTCCTGCGCCGAGACCTCAACAGCCGCAGGCGCATCATCGCGGCAACTACCAGCAGCGACCCCAAGGCCAAGGAGCTTCGATGATCACGGAATCGCAGCTCAAATTCCTCAACCGCCTTGCAGCGGAACGGGGCTTCACCCAGCAGCAGATCCGGGCTGAAATCAGCCAGCGCTTCCACATCGAGCGGATGGAGCAGCTGAGCAAGCAGGAAGCTTCGCGCTTCATCGAAGAATTCAGCCAACGGAGGGCCTCATGAACTCCGCCCTGAACTTCGCCGAGCTGCGTCAGGCTCCGCACTGGTCCTTCAGCTCGCTAAACCAGATCCTCAACCTCTGCTCGCTGCAATACGCCTTCCGCAAGGTCGACCAGATCGAACCGGATTTCGTGCCCTCGAATCTGGTCTTTGGATCGGCCTTCCACGCCAGCGTCTCGCACTTGTTCCGTGGCCTTCAGAAAAATGGTTCGCCGGTGGCGACTCCTGAGCTCTTGGAGCATTTCACCGAGACCTTGAACAAGAAGGTCAAAGGGGAGTCCTTGCCGGTGCGTTTCGACGAGGAGAAAGACCTCGCTTGGCATCACGACAAAGGACGCCAAATGCTGCAAGCCTTGGTCACGAGTCTTGATCCGGCGGATGAGGTGATCGGCGTCGATTTGCCCTTCATCGCCGAGATCCTGGATGAGAACGGCCAAGTGGTGAGCAAGCCCTTGATCGGCGAGTTCGATGCCGTGGTCGAGAATCAAGGCCGCTTGGTGGTGGTCGACTTCAAGACTGCCGCTGCCAAATGGCCAGCGCAGAAATGCCACAGCGACTTGCAGGCGACGGCCTACCTCATGGGCCTTCGCCAGAGCGTCAGTTCGCAGCAGTCGCTCTTCCGCTACGATGTCGTCACCAAGACCAAGGAACCTGCGGTAACGCGTTACCTCACCGACCGCACCGATAGCGATTTCCTGCGCCTCACCCGACTGGTGCAGCAGGCGGATCGCATCATCGAAGACGCCCTGTTCTACCCGCACGAAGGCTGCATGGCCTGCGCGGGTTGCCAGTACACCGGCCATTGCGCCAAGTGGCACCAACAATCCTACCTCAAACTCACAGCATGAAGGAGACTCCCCATGAGCCTGAAAATCGCCCCTGCCTTGACTCAATTGCTCGAATCGCTGCGCAAGGAAAACGGCCTGCAAGGCCAGTCCGCCATCTTCAACTTCCGTGACCCGGATTACTCCGCCGAGACGGGCGGCTACCATCCGGTGGAAATCATGGTCGAAGCCGATGGCTCGCTGGTCTATGTCACCGACTTCACCTATGTCGGCGAAGGCCACTTCGCCGAGCTGACGACCGAGCTCAACTGGGACTTCCGCTGCAACGAGTACGAGCAGCTTTGG
>JAYTMY010000020.1:0-5125 GCA_043748535.1 Lentisphaeraceae bacterium
CCAAAGCTGCTCGTACTCGTTGCAGCGGAAGTCCCAGTTGAGCTCGGTCGTCAGCTCGGCGAAGTGGCCTTCGCCGACATAGGTGAAGTCGGTGACATACACCAGCGAGCCATCGGCTTCGACCATGATCTCCACCGGATGGTAGCCGCCCGTTTCGGCGGAGTAATCCGGGTCATGGAAGTTGAAGATGGCGGACTGGCCTAACAGGCCGTTTTTCTGACGCAGTGATTCGAGCAATTGAGTCAAGGCAGGTGCGATTTTCAGGCTCATGGGGAGTTCTCCTTCAGGCTGTGAGTTTGAGGTAGGATTGTTGATGCCACTTGGCGCAGTGGCCGGTGTACTGGCAGCCCGCGCAGGCCATGCAGCCTTCGTGCGGATAGAACAGGGCGTCTTCGATGATGCGATCCGCCTGTTGCACCAGCCGGGTGAGGCGCAGGAAATCGCTGTCGGTGCGGTCGGTCAGGTAACGCGTTACCGCAGGTTCCTTGGTCTTGGTGACGACATCGTAGCGGAAGAGCGACTGCTGCGAGCTGACGCTTTGACGCAGGCCCATGAGGTAGGCCGTCGCTTGCAGGTCGCTGTGGCATTTCTGAGCTGGCCATTTGGCTGCGGCAGTCTTGAAATCGACCACCACCAGGCTCTAGCCCAAGCAGAAACCCGCGCTTTCCAGCGCGGGTTTCTGTTTCAGATCAGGGCTCCGATCAGAAGCACTTGGTCTGGCCAGGGACGGCGATCGGGTAGAGTCCGTCGGGGCCGGGCATGACCAGGGTTTCCTTGCGAGCGACGACCGCGGGGTCGTGGTAGCGGAAGTCGGATTTCAGCATGGTGTCCCAGCTGACTTCCTTGCCCGAGTAAGCGGCGGTGCGGCCGAGGATGGCGGTGAGGGTCGAGTGGGCGCCGTATTCGCCTTCGTTGAGGATTTTTCCCTCGGCGAGGTTGTTCATCAGGACGACCCATTCGTAGCCGTGGCCACCGGGGTTGGGCATCTTCATGTCGCGGAAATGCCACAGTTTCTTGCCGTCATGGTCTTTGATCGAACCGGAGCAGTCGACCGTGCCCTTCTCGCAGACGAGGTGCTCGGAAACGTCGTTCCAGGCGCCGGGGATGTGGCCACCGTAGCTTTGCAGGACAGCGCCGTTGGCGTAGGTGTATTCAATCGCTGTGTGGTCGAAGATCTCGCCGAACTTCTTCTGCCCTTTGCGGACTTCGCGACCGCCAAAGCCGCGAGCTTTGACCGGAGTGCCGCCGTTGAACCAGTTGAAGACGTCGAGGTTGTGGATGTGCTGTTCGCAAATCTGGTCGCCGCAGAGCCAGTTGAAGTAGTACCAGTTGCGCATTTGGTAGTCGAACTCGCTGCCTTGCTGGTCGCGAACCCAGACGCCGGCGTTGACCCAGTAGACGCGACCGCTGAGGATCTTGCCAACTAGGCCGGATTGGACCTGTTTCAGGGTTTCAAGATAGTCGTTCTGGTGATGGCGCTGCAGGCCGACGGCGACGTAGAGATTTTTTTTCTTCGCTTCTTCGACGGCGGCGAGGACCTGGCGGATGCCCGGAGCATCGACCGCGACCGGCTTTTCCATGAAGACGTGTTTGTTCTGCTTGACAGCGTATTCAAAATGGGGCGGGCGGAAACCGGGAGGGGTGGCGAGGATGACCATGTCGCAGCCCGAGTCGATGGCTTTTTGATAGGCATCAAGGCCGCTGAATTTGCGCGGGCCGATGTCGATCTGTTTGGGACGCTGTTTAGCGACATTGCCGAAGTAATTGGCGGCGTTATTGACCGCGTCGTCGAAGTAGTCGGCGAGGGCGACGATGACGGCGTTCGGGTTGGCCTCCAAGGCCTGAGTGGCGGCACCGGTGCCGCGTCCGCCGCAACCGATCAGAGCGATCTTGATCGCGGGTTTGTCTTTGGCATCGGCAGCGTTGGCGCCGAGAGCGAAGGCGCTGGCACCCAAGGCACCGGCCTTGAGGAAGCTGCGACGGTCGGAAGAAAAGGGAGTAAGTCCGCGGAAGGCCATTTTGTGCTCCTTGAGATGTTGCTATGGGTCATGATCACAGCGCTCGAACACGCTGGTCAGCGTCTTTACGACACTCTACGACTCTAGCATGTTCCCAATTCTCAAATAGCCAAATCAAATGATGACACGGATCCATGCTCTTTCGCGCTATCCACCCGAGACTTCTAGGCCAAACGCCAAGCCGAGCTATAGTCCGCGACAATCAAATCCCGAAGGAGTCGCCATGTCCCTGCCCAAGGTCCTTTCCGTCAATCACGACCTCCCGATCCGCACCGACAAGCCGGTCCACTCCGGCAAGGTCCGCTCGGTCTACTGGCTCAGCGCCGCCGATTCGGCCCGCCTGATCCAGGAAAAAGGCTACAAGGTTCCGGCCGACACTCCTCTCGCCGTCATGGTCATCTCCGACCGCATCTCGGCCTTCGACTGCATCTGGCGCGGTGAAGGCGGCCTCGACGGCATCCCCGGCAAGGGCCTGGCGCTCAACTCCATCGCCTCCCACTGGTTCAAGACCTTCGCCGCCCGCGGCCTCGCCGGCAACCACATCCTCGACGTCCCGCACCCCTACCTGTGGATCGTCCGCCAGGCCCGTCCGGTCAAGGTCGAAGCCATCGCCCGCGGCTACATCACCGGCTCGATGTGGCGCGACTACTCGAAAGGCAAACGCGACATCTGCGGCATCACCATGCCCGAAGGCCTGAAGCAAAACCAGAAGCTCGCTGAAGTCATCGTCACTCCCTCGACCAAAGGCATCCTCAAAGGCATCCCCGGCGTCCCCGAGGCCGACGACGTCAACGTCACCCGCGCCCAGATCACCGCCAACCTGAGCGACTTCGGCCTCAAGTCCGAAGCCGACCTCGAGCTTCTCGAAAAGCTCCTTAAAGACGGGTTCGGCGCCATCTCCGAAGAGCTCGCCAAGATCGACCAGGTCTTCGTCGACACCAAGTTCGAATTCGGCTACGTCAAAGAAGCCGACGGCTCTGACAAGCTGATCTACATCGATGAAGTCGGCACTCCCGACTCGTCGCGCATCTGGGACGGCCCCGCCTTCCGCGACGGCAAAATCGTCGAGAACTCGAAAGAGGACTTCCGCCAGATCCTGCTCAACAGCCTCGACAGTGACATCCTGCTCAACAAGGAGCGTATGCCGGAGCGCGAAGCCCTCGCCGCCAAGACGCTTCTGCCGATCGAGACCATGATGCGCGTCAGCGCCACCTATGTCGGCATCGCCGAGAAGATCCTCGGCCGCAAGCTGGTCATCCCGCAAGACCCGCGCGCCGAGCTCGACGGCGTCCTCCGCGCCTACGGCATCCGCGCCTGATGAAAACCCTCCGCCAGACCCTGCTCGTCCTGCTCTGCCTTCTCGTCGCCGGTTGTTTCGACCTCGATGAGAAGATCACTTTACACGACGACGGCTCAGCTCAAATCGAGCTCAACTGGTCGGCGGAGAAAACCCGTGCCGATTTGGCTTCCGACCTGCAGACTGCGGCTTCCGGCCAAGCCGGCGGCCTCGGCTTCTTCGATGAAACCGCGATGCGGACCTATCTGGCGAAATTCCCCGGCGTCAGCGTCGAAATCGCCCGCTGCTGGGACAAGGACAATCAGAAGTTCGGCCGCGCCATCCTCCAAGTCAAGGATCTGCGCAGCGCCTTGAAGGGCGGCCTCCTGCCCCACACCAGCCTGACTTACGACAAGAAAACCGAGCTCTGGACCCTCGAGATGAAGCCCGATGCCAATCTCGATCGCAAGGCCTTCCCCCCCGCGGAAGCCGAGGCCATCCGCCAGATCAAACTCAAGCTCTTGTTTGATGTTCCGGGCGAGGTCATCAGTCAGAATGGCCAAGCCAAAGAGGGCGACAAAATCGCCTGGGAATTCGGCCCGCAGCGCAGCCTTCTCGGCGCGCCCCGCACCTTCACTGTCAGCTTCCGCAGCAGCAAGCTGAAAAAGCCCTGAGGCTAAAAACCACAGTCGTTCGATTTTTGTGCTCAATGCTGTTCGACCCCGAAGCGGGTCGGAGAATAAAGCCCAGGGTTGAGCCGCATCGGCGACACCCTGGGTCAGAAGCACTCAGGATTTCCGCTCCTGAAGGGTTTGTCGATCAATTCAGCTTCAAGAGGGCACTCGAATTACTTCTCATTTCCTCCACCGACAATTCACTCAACGAGCCGTCCCATCGAGTGAAATTCTGCTTGCCGGCATGGCGGTTCGCCTTGATCTCGTCTTTCAGGTTGGTGCTCCATTCCCAGTTGGCGATGTAGCCAAAATACCAGGCGCTGCCGGTGCTCCAGTTCGCCTCTCCGCTGTGCGTCTGGCCACCATCCATCATCATCAAGGATTCCGCCGGTTTAACGATAGAACTGCGTTTCAGACTGATGCCCCCAACACTGCTATCACTGGTGCGGGCCCCGTAGATGTTCGGATTGTACGCGATCATGTCCCAATCCATCACCTCCGGCGTGCCGATCTGCGGGCAAGAATAACTCTTCTTGCCCTTGGTGATGTTCCGCCCCGTCAGCTCCGCTTGTATATAGACTCCCAAACCGACGAACCAGCCGCGTTGCAGAATGTCTCCACGGCGCATATCGACCTGACCATTCATGATGCCGGAGATGCCATTCATGTCGCCGTCTTTGTTGACATCGACACCATTGGCGGTCACCAATTCATAGGCGATTGCCAGTTGCTTGAGATTGCTTTTGCAGGTGACATTGCGGGTCTTGTCGCGAGTTTTCGCGAAAGTCGGATAAAGCAAAGAAAGCAGAATTGCGATGATCGCTATAACGACCAGCAGTTCCATCAAAGTCCAAGTGCGACGAAGGCTGCGTGAGTCTTGCTTAAGCATCATGATGAGAACTCCTTGTTGGGTTTTTACAGGCTCCATAACCCCTAGAGTTCTCTGGCCGACACAGGATCTCGCGCTCCCATCATCGATTTCTTCTCCCGAAGTCGAAGCCTCCTTCGGTCTTCCGCCGGAACGCAGCTAGTGTCACAATCCGCAATTATCCCCTTGACCCGACCTAAATACCCACATACCGCAGGCGCATGCTCGAAATGGTCCTGACCCAGGCTTAGCGTTGGCGCTCCATGCGAGAGGTAAAGTTTATATTAAT
>JAYTMY010000021.1:0-30255 GCA_043748535.1 Lentisphaeraceae bacterium
CTCAGACATCGCCTTCAAAAAAATCTTTGGCTCGCAGCAGCGAAGCCATATCTTGATTTCCTTCCTCAATGCCACCCTCGGTTTTTGCGGCGATCGCGCCATCGCCTCGCTGCAAATCCTCAATCCCTATCAGGCCCCCGAGCTCACAGAGATGAAGGAATCCATCCTTGATGTCAAGGCTAAGGACAAACTCGGACGCGAATTCATCGTCGAGATGCAGCTCGAGCGCGACCACTTCTTCTGCAAACGAGCCGTCTACTACAGCGCCAAGTCCTACAGCCAACAGCTCGACAAGAGCATGGAATACGAGACCTTGCGCGAGGTGTATTTCCTCGGCATTCTTAACTTCAATGTTTTTGACAACGACAAGCCGCTCAGCCGTCACCTCATCCTCAATGCAGAAACTCTTCAGCAGGACATCAAGGAGTTGGAATTCAACTTCATTGAGCTGCCGAAATTCCTCAAGACCGAGGATCAGCTCGACAACATTGTCGACAAGTGGATCTACTTCCTCAAGCATGCGGTGAAGTTCGACTCCGTTCCCAAAGCACTGGTCTCCGAACCCGCCATTCGAGAGGCCCTGGAAATCGCTGACCAGCACAACTGGAGCCGCAACGAGATCGACGCCTATGAGCACTCGGGAATGCGCGAGCGCGCCAGCTTCCTTAACCGCGAAGCCTTGCAGCGCGAAGTCGCGAAGGCCAAGGCTGATGCCGCGGAAGCCAAGGAGATCGCCGCCAAGGCCGAAGCCGATAAGTTGAAGGCCGAAGCTCAGGCTCGCCGTGACAAATTCGCGTCTGCAGAATCCATGCGCGCTGATGGCTTGTCCGAGGCTTTGCTTCTGCGCTACGCCGGCATCGATTCCGGCCAACTGGATGAATGGATTCTCTCGGGCAGGAATTGAGCTCGTCGCTGATCCCGCAACCCCGCAACCTGGTTCCCCCGCTTGAATCCCCTTCTCCTTAGCGCCATCATTGCCATCGCCTCCGTCCTTGCGGTGGGCGCCATTGCCCGTCGCCAGGGCATCCTCACCCGCGAGGCGGATGCCAGCTTGATGAAGCTGGTGATCAATGTGCTTTTCCCTTGTTTCATCTTCTCTAAGGTGACGGGGAACAAGATCCTGATGGATTGGCACAGCGCCATCGTCATTCCGGCGATCGGTTTTGTGGTTCTCGCGATCAGCTTCGGGCTGTGCTGGCTGGCCGCGTCCAAGCTCTGCCCGCTGCCGGAGTTTCGCGATTCCCGCAAACGCCGCACCTTCGTGGTGTCCGCCGGCTTGCAGAACTACGGCTACATGGCGATCCCGCTGATCGACTCGCTCTTCCCCAATTCCTCGATGATCGGGGTCCTCCATGTCCACAACGTCGGGGTCGAAATCGCTCTTTGGACCCTCGGCGTCATGATCTTCGCCGGCGGTCTGAAAGGTGAGTGGTGGCGCAAGGTCATGAATCCCCCGACGGTGGCCGTTTTGGGCTCGATTCTGTTGAACCTCAGCGGGCTCTATCAGTATTTGCCGAAATGCTGTATGCAGACCACCGAGATCATCGGCCAGGCGGCGATGCCGATGGGCATTCTTCTCGTCGGTGCCACTATTTACGACTATTTGCCGAAGGAATCGGGCGGGCTCACCAAGATGCTGCGTCAGGCCCTGCCTTTGGTACTGCTGGCGAATGTCATGCGTTGCCTGGTTCTGCCGGGCGTCATTCTCTTGATCGCCGTGACCTTGCCGGGAATCAGCCTCGAGATGCGCCAAGTGCTGGTGATCCAGGCAGCGATGCCCGCCGCCTTCCTGCCGATCGTCATGGCCAAGCATTACGACGGCGATGCCGAGACGGCGCTGCGCATCACCCTGTCTAGCCTCTTGCTTGGCTTGGTGTCGATCGGTTTCTGGGTATCAGTAGGGATGCATTTGCTGGAAAGTGTGAAGTGATGAGCCTTCCTGATTCTAATCACTGGACGACCCACGCCTGGCGCATCACCGGCTGGTTCTTTGCGGCCTGCGCCTTCATCGGCGCCTTACTGCCGGGGATTCCCACCACTCCCTTCCTTCTCCTCGCTCTGATCGCCTTCTCGCGCAGTGACAAGCGCATGGTGCGGCGCATCCTGCGCAACAAGACTTACGGCGCTTATCTGCGTGACTACTTGCGCGGACGCGGCATTCCGATGAGCGCCAAGATCACCATGTTCCTCGTCCTGGGTGCTTCGATCAGCACGACGCTGTGGTTGATGGCCCGCAGCGGCGTCCACCAAACCCTCTTCATCTTCACCACGATCAGCTCGATCTGCGTCTTCGTCGGCGTCAACTGGCTGGTCCTGCGCGAGCCGACACGGCGCTATCCGAAGAAAGGGGATGAATGAGCTCGGTGGCTTAATTCATAATTCTTAATTCTTAATTCTTAATTCTTAATTCTTAATTCTTAATTCTTAATTCCAGGAGTTCCCATGAAGCTCAGTGAAGTCTCGATTGATCTCGCCGTCGATGGCGGCCTGATGCGCTGCCGCATGATGGAGGCGCTGCCGCAGCGCGACCGTCCGGCCTTGGTTTTGTATTCCGAGATCTTCCAGCTCACCGGTCCGGTGCTGCGCTTGGCGCGATTCTACGCCGGTCATGGCTACCGCGTCTATGTCCCCGAGGTCTATTGGCGTCGCCTGCCGCTCGGCACGGTGCTCGGTTATGACGATGCCGGCCGCGACCTCGGCAACAGCCTCAAGCCCTTGACCCCGATGGCCGATTACGACCGCGGACTGGCGGCGATTCTCGAGCACGCTCGTCAAGATGGTTCCGAGCGTTTCGGTGCGATCGGCTATTGCCTCGGCGGGCACCTTTCCTTCCGTGCCGCCTTGTCGCCTGAAATCAGCGCCAGCGTCTGTTTCTACGGCACCGATCTGCATGGCGCCAGCCTTGGTCCCGTCGGCCAGTGCGACACTCTGGCTCGCTGCTCGGAGATTCCAGGTTCGCTGCTGATGATCTGGGGGCGCCAGGATCCGCACATCCCTCTCGAGGGGCGCCGCATCGTGCAAGCTGCACTTGAGGCCGCCGGGACGGATTACGAGTGGCATGAATTCAACGCTTCTCACGCCTTTGGCCGCGACGAAGGCGAGCGTCATGACCCCGAGCTCAGTCGCAGTTCCCATGGGCTGGCTCTGGATTTTCTGGCGCGGCATTTGAAGTGAGGACTTTCTCTGATCCCAGGGAGGCCATGTGCGACCCGCAAAAACAGCAGAACTCATGTGGGGTCATTGAGGGTGGAATCCTAGCCGATTAGCCCTTTTCGTGTCTTTCGTGGTGAAACCGGCTTCAGTCCCTGAACTTCTGCCGCAAACCGGCGAAGCTGAGATTGCTTTCTGCAGGCCATTCGGCGGCGCTGCTCGGCCAGGATTGCGGCGGGGAGGGGAGGAGGCCGATACGGACGGCACCAGGTTCGCAATGCTGCTCGAGGAAGAGGCCGTCCATGCGGGCACCGCAATGTTTTTTCTGGCATTGCATGATCATGCCGTCGACCCGCACGTCGGCGGCATGGCGGAAGCGCAGGGGCGGGGCGTCGAGATTCCAGGCGGCGCCGTCGCGGATGGCGATGCCGCTGCTGCCGCGGTCGCAGAGCCAGGCTTGCGACGGAGAGGAGGCCGTGTAGCTGCGCAGGTTGTGGGTGGTGTTGCGCAGGAAAATCGTCGGGCTGCCGTCGTTGAGTTCCTGATTGCCGCGGGTGGTGCAGGCGCCGCCGTCGCCGAGCAGGCTCATCACTTGGTGGATGTCGCAATCGGTGATCAGATGACCGCCGGCATTCATGAAGCGCGAGCTGTTGGAGCCGCCGATACTGAGGCCGGACCAGGGGCATTTGCGGATTTCGCAATGGCTGAGGGAGCAGCGGCGGGCGTAGCCGATCCAGACGGCGCTGGCACCGTGGAGGAGGAGGCCCGTATCTTCGATCAGGCAGTTGTCGATACGGCAATCCTGGGGCAGCGGCTGGTTATCGGTGAAGGGATATTTTTGTGCCGTCAAGGCGGAACGCAGGCCGATGTTGAGGCCGTTGCCGCCGGTGCCGGAGATGCGGCAGTGACGCAGGACGATGGAGCGCGAGCCGTCGGCGATCTCGATGCCGGTGCCGCCGAGGTTGCGGAAGAGGCAGTTGTCGACGCGGCAGTCGCGGCTGTATTCGAAACGCAGGGCGGCGGGCAGGCAGGCCTCGCGGCGCGGCGCTTCGCCTGGGGCGAGGACCGGGTAGGCGCCATCTGCGGCGCGGGGTTCAAAAAAGGCGGATGTGCCGGGGTGGAGGCCGCCGGGGGTGTCGGGACAGGCGGTCTCTTCGAAAACCAGGTTTTCCAGGACGATGCCGGAAAGGGCGCGCTCAGGCGAGCCCTTGATCTGGATGAGGGAACGGCTGACCGGGATTTCGATGGCGGCGGGTTGCCCTTCCTGGCGCAGCCAGACTTGGCCGTCGCGGCGTTGCGCCCATTCATCGGTCTGATCAGCGAGAGCCCAGGCGCCGCTCCACGCGAAACGCGGCTGCACTTCACTGGCGCTTTGGCGGCGCTCGGGAGCGCGGTCGCCGAGAGGGGCGGCTAAACGGACTTGACAGCTGTCGCGATTGACTGAGGCCACCGGGACCAGGCTGGAAGCGTCGAGATGAAGGAAGTCGACCATCAGGCCGTCGAGATCGCCGGCAGGTGGCAGATCAGGACTTTTGACGGCAAAGCCGCTGCGCTGGTCTTGGGCGCTGGATTGGATTTTGAGCCAGTCCTTGTCGGGATGACGGGCAGGGGCGAGGCGGCGGCCTTGGCGGAAGATCGACCAAGGAGCGCTGGCGCTGATCGGGGTGGGCACGGTCCAGATGCCGGAGGCGGGGCTTTTTGATGGAACTGAGATAGATCCGGAGAGGCGGGTGTCGCCCGTGCCGCAGCCCCGTAATTCCAATTCGCGGCCCGCGAGAAGGGCAGGGGTGAGAGTCAAAGGGCGTTGGAAGCGCCAGGTGCCGGCGGCGAGTCGGAAACGCAGTGTGTGCCCGGGTGGGGAGGCGGCAATCGCCTGTTCCAGAGCGGTGGCGGCATCGCCTTCTGGTCGAGCGAGCTCGATTTCAGTCTTGCTTGGGAGCAGGATGCCCGGCTCAACAGTCACCACCTTCCGGCTGAAACAGCCGGAAGTCACGATCAGGGCGCAGAGAGTGAAGGCGAGCGGTTTCATCGCGGTTAAAACTTGGGTTGATGAAGGATGGACGCTGTCGCACCCCGCCGTGTTCCTGATTTCCGGCGTGATTTCTTGGCAATTGTAAGAGATTGGTGATACAATGGCGTTGGAGGCCTCTATGAGATCTAAAATGAAAGACCTGATGGATCTTGCTATGCCCGCGGGTTTCCTCTTGGCGGGCCTGCTTTTGACCTGGGTGACCTGGTCGGTGATGGAGCGCAAGGAACAGGAGAAATTCCAGCTGGTCTTTGAATCCAAGGCTGAACTTCTCCGGCAGAAAATTGATGAACGGATGAGCGATCACGGACGAGTGCTGCTCGGTGCCAAGGGCTTGTTCGAGGCCAGTAAAAGCGTTGAGCGCGGCGAGTGGCGGGCCTATGTCAACATGTTGAGCATCGGAGAGCACCCCGGCGCTCTCGGTTACGGCTTTGTCCACTATGTGCGCGGCGAGGAGATTCCCGCCTTTCTCAAGGCCACCCGGGACGATGAGGCGCCGAAATTCGAAATCAAAAAACTGTCGCAGGAAAACCAGCACTTCATCATTGAATATCTTGAGCCGCTGGCTCCCAATGCGACGGCGGTGGGGTTGGATCTATCCTTCGAGACGAATCGGCGTGAAGCGGCTTGGGCGGCTGCATTGAGCGGGAAAACAACCTTGTCGCGGCAGATTCGCTTAGTGCAGGGTGATGGTAGCATCCCGGGATTCCTGATATTTTGCCCGCTTTACAAGAAGAACCTGCCGCTGAGCACCGAGGAGGAGCGGCGGCAGGCCCTGTTCGGCTGGGTTTATTCGCCGCTCCGGATCGACCGCATTCTGGAGCATCTGGACATCGATGTCGATTTCCGCCTGGAGGAAAATCTCGCCAATCCGGGAGTCATCACTGAAACCGCCAAGCTCAGTTCTTATGCCTGGGTGAAGCCGCTCTGCGACGGACGCTGGCTTCTCCGTTGTGCGCCACACGGCCAGGTGGAGGGCTTGGGAAAACTCAAAGTGATCGGCGCACTTGGCATCGTCATCAGTTTTCTGATGGCATTGGTTCTCTGGTCCTTGCAGCGGACCCAGCGCCGCGCGCAGGTTCTTGCGGAAGACATGACGCGCGACCTGCGCCGCAGCGAGGAGCGCCTCAACGAGGCCTTGATGGCGCGCGAGATCGCCCTCCAGAATGCCCGCGCCGCCAACCAGGCGAAGAGCTCCTTCCTGGCCAACATGTCGCACGAGATCCGGACGCCGATGAACGGCGTGCTGGGGATGACGGCGATGGCGCTGGAAGAAACCCAGGACGAAAACCTCAAGACCCATCTGCGGCAGATCCAGGATTCGGCGGGCAATCTGCTCAGCATCATCAACGAGATCCTCGACTTCTCCAAGATCGAAGCCGGCCAGCTCGGACTGGAGCATGTCCCCCTTAATCTCCGGGATGTCACGAAGGCGCCTCTGCACATGGCCCGTCTGCAAGCAGAGCACAAAGGGGTCTTGCTCCAGGTCAAGATTCCCGAGTCCTTGCCCTGGGTGGTGGGCGATCCGGTCCGCCTCGCTCAGATCAGCAACAACCTGCTCAGCAACGCGGTCAAATTCACCGAGCGCGGCAGCGTCACTTTTGAGCTGGAGGTGATGCAGCTGACGACGACTCGCCTGCACTTCATGATCTGCGTCCGCGACACTGGCATCGGCATGGGCGCGGAGGCGATCGCCAATCTCGGAAGAGCTTTCACTCAGGCAGATGCCAGCACGACTCGGCGCTTTGGCGGCACTGGTCTGGGGCTGTCGATCACTCATTCCTTGATCAAGATGATGGGAGGCATCTGGGAGGTCGAGAGTAGCCCGGGAATCGGCAGTTGCTTCACCATCACCTTGGATTTACCGATCACCCATGAAGTTAAAACCGAGTCGGGCAAGAATGCCTTGAGCGATTGGCGCGGCCGTTTTGTCGGACGCAAGGCCCTCTTGGCCGAGGATAACAAGGTCAACCAAATGTTGGCCAAAAATCTCCTCGGCAAGCTCGGCTTTGAGGTGGTGCTGGCAGCGGACGGTCGCCAAGCCGTCGCGGCCTGTGCGGCGGAGAGCTTCGACATCATCTTCATGGACATGCAGATGCCGGAGATGGACGGCGTTGAGGCGACGCGCGAAATCCGGAAGCATCATCCTCGCGGCACCCTGCCGATCATCGCCCTCACCGCCAACGCCTTTGAAGAAGATCGCCAGATCTGCCTCGAGGCTGGCATGGACGGCCATATCGCCAAACCCTTCGAGCTCCTGCGTCTCGCCCAGGTCGCCGGCTCGGCCCTCGGGGTGACCCATGCGTGAATCTTTGGATGCCGAAACCTGAGTGAAAAAGCTTGGGAGTGAGTGACGGATTTTAACATGAAACTCTAGGAGTTTTTGGTTGATCTTAAGTCGTAGAACAACTCTACGGGATCCTCATGAAATCACTTGTCCTTTCTCTTTCCGCCCTTTTTGTCGGGACCACCTTTTTCAACTCCTGCAGCCAAGAGCCGGCGGGGATGGCGTCCCGGGAGGTGAAATCCGTCGCCATTAAGCTGCCGCCGGTGGATTTTAATCGCGATATCCGGCCCATTCTGTCCGATCGCTGCCTCGGTTGCCACGGCCGCGAAGAAGCCCACCGCAAAGCCGAATTGCGTCTCGACCGCGCCGACATCGCCACCGCCAAGCGCGACGACGGCAGTTTCGCCATCGTCCCGGGCAAGCCGGAGGCGAGCGAGGCCTGGCGCCGCATCCTCACTGACGATGAAGAAGACATGATGCCACCGCAAAAATCCGGCAAACCCCGCCTGACCGATGGCGAAAAGGCCTTGGTGAAACGCTGGATCGCCGAGGGTGCCGCCTATCAGGAACACTGGGCTTATGTGCCGCCGCAAAAAGCCGCACTTCCTCTGCCCGGTAATGCCATCGACGCCTTCGTCCAATACCGACTCCAACAAGCTGGTCTGGCGCTGTCGCCCGAAGCCGATCGCGCCACGCTTCTGCGCCGCCTCAGCCTCAGCCTCACCGGCCTGCCGCCGAGTCCCGAAGAGATCGCGGCCTTTTGCGCCGATCGCAATGCCGACGCCTATGACCGGCAGGTCGAACGCCTCCTCGCGTCGCCACGTTATGGCGAACACTTTGCCAGCACCTGGCTCGATCTCGCCCGCTACGCCGACACCAACGGCTACCTGCACGATAGCCTGCGCACCCCCTGGCCTTGGCGCGACTGGGTGATCAAGGCGATCAACGACGACATGCCCTACGATCAGTTCGTCACCCGTCAGCTCGCGGGCGACCGGCTACCCGGAGCGACGCAGGAAGATGTCCTCGCCACCGGCTTCCTCCGCGCCCACCCGATCACCACCGAGGGCGGCAGCATCGCCGCCGAATATCTGATGGAATACGCCGCCGATCGGGTCACCACCTACAGCACCGCCGTGCTCGGCCTCAGCGTTGGCTGTGCTCGCTGCCACGATCACAAATACGACCCGATCAATCAGTCAGATTTCTACAGCCTGATGGCCTACTTCAACTCCTCCACCGAAACCCATCAAGAAAACAACCAGAGCCCCGCCTTCGCCCCGATGATCGCATGCGCTTCGCCCCTGCAGCCTACTGGCCCCAAGGTCAAGGTCATGGTGATGGATGAAGCGCAGCAGCCGAAGGCCACCTTCGTCCACACCCGCGGCCAATACGATGCGCCCGACGCCAAGCGCCCGGTGAGTCGAGCCCCACCCGCATTTTTGAGCGGCGGTAAGGAGCAATTTGCGGCTGACCGCCTCGGCCTGGCGCAATGGACCTTCAGTGCCGACAACCCGCTCACGGCCCGGGTCGAGGTCAACCGCCTGTGGATGCTGCTCTTCGGCACCGGCCTAGTCCGAACTCAGGAAGATTTTGGCCTGCAGGGCGAGTATCCCAGCCACCGCGAAGTTCTCGATTGGCTGGCGGTCGAATTCCGCGAGCAAAAATGGAGCCGCAAGCAGCTTATCCGCAGCATCGTCAAGTCCGCCACCTTCCGCCAAAGCGCGGTGCGGACGCCGCAAATTCTCGCCAAGGATACCGAAGGCCGCCGGCTCGCCTGTTTCCCACGCCATCGCCTTCGCGCCGAAGCGGTGCGTGACCAAGCACTCGCAGTTAGCGGCCTGCTGGTCGAAAAACTCGGCGGCGCTCCGGTCAAACCGCCGCAACCCGCTGGCCTTTGGGAGGAAAAAGCCAATGGGGCCAGTAACACGTCGGTATTTGTCGCTGATACCGGCGAGGCAATCCATCGCCGCAGCCTCTACACCTTCAGCAAACGCAATGCGCCGTCGCCGCAAATGAGCATTTTCGACCAACCCGAACGCAGCAGCTGCAATGTCCGCCGCAACTGCGCCAACACCCCGCTGCAAGCCTTGATGCTGCTCAACGAGACGCAGATGCTCGAAGCCTCCCGAGCCCTTGCCGGACGCTGTCTGACCGAGGCCCCGGACGACCTGGCTCGCCTCGATCGACTCTGGCTCTTGTGCACCGGCAAAAACCCCGACGACGCCTGCCGTAAACTGCTGACCAAGGCGTTGGCCGATTTCCAGCAGCGTTATCAGGGCCGCGACAAGGAAGCGCAAGCCCTCGCTCAGGATCTCGCCAAGACTCAGAATCCGGCCATCGCCGCCGCCTGGGTCCTCCTCGCCAACGCCGCCCTCAACGCCGATGAGACGCTGAATGTCCAGTAAAACTAGGTTGAAAGGTTGAAAGGTTGAAAGGCGAACAGCCGAACAGCCGAATAGCTTTCCATCTTGAACCGAATGCAAGTGAGTTCGTGTCGTCATTTGCTCTTGCTCTTGTTGCTGCCATTTACCTTTCAACCTTTCAACCTTTCAACCTTGTGCTCAGGATTCCCCATGCGCTTTCTCACCCTGATTTTCTCTCTTGCCACCTTGGTTTCCCATCTTGCTGCGGCACCGGCCGAAAGCCCGGCGCCGGCGTCCAAACCGGAAGTCCGCGTCCTCAAGAACGATGAGGTCCTGCCGCTGCTCGACGAGCGTCAGAAGCGCTTCATGAAAGGCCTGCCGAAGTTCATGGATTACGGCTGGGTCGAAGTGCCGGAGAACTGGGCCGACGCCAAGTCGCCGCGGGTCCGCGTCTTCTGGCACCGCCTCAAGGCCCGGCGCAACAGCGGCAAGGCGCCGGTGATTTATTACAACGGCGGCCCCGGCGCCTTCACCGAGGAAGGCTACCTCGACCTGATGCGGCGCACCCCCGACCGCGACTTCGTTTTGCTGCATCAGCGCGGCACCGGCTGCGGCACCCTTTTCCCCGCCGGCTCCGATGCCGAATCGGTGCGTCGCCTGCGCTACTACCTGAGCAGCGCCATCGTGTGGGATTCCGAAGCCATCCGCCGCGCGCTTTACGGCGACGAATCGCGCTGGTGCATCATCGGCCAGAGCTACGGAGCCATGATCGGCCACCGTTACCTCGAGATCTGCCCCGGCTCGATCAGCAGCCTGCACCTACACGGGCACGCGCCGATGGATAAGCCGCAGCTCGATGCCGAACTTCGCCTCAAAGCCCATCACGACAACCTGAAGCGTTTCCTCGCCGCCCATCCCGCTTGCGAAGCCCAACTGAAGGCCCTGCGCCAACACCTCAGCGATCCCAAAAACGGCTTCACCTTCGGCGATGTCCGTCTCGAAGGTCCACACACCTTGGGCTACGCCGGCTTGATCTTCCTCTCCGAAGACAGCGAATGGCCGCAGCTCGTCGACATGCTGGACCAGATTTGCGCCGACGGCAAAACCATCGATCGCGCCGCCCTGCAGGAAGTGGTCAAGGCCATCTGCATCGACGAGCTCGAGATTGACAATCCCAGCAACCCCCTCAACACCGTCTGCAACCGCATCGAGTGCTACGGCGCCGGCAAGCAGTCGCTGAGCGACTTCTACACCGCGATTTTCGACAAGATGGCGAAGGAAGGTTCCGACCCGCGCGATTGGCTTCTCGGCGAAGAAGCCCTGGCGCATTTCTCGATGAAAAGCCCCTCGCTCATCCAGGCGGACACGATGGATCTCGGTCCGCTCGACTTGATTGATCCGGCAAGCGAGGCGGCCAATTTAAAGGCTCATCCGGAAGTCGAATTCTTCCTCTATTCTAGCGATCAGGACCCCCTCAGCCCACCGGCAATTTTCGAGCCCCTAGTCAAGCTTTGCGGTCCCCGCCTGCATTACCAAATCATTCGCGGCACCGGCCACGGCGGCTTCATGAACGATCGTCCCTTCTGGTCCGACCTGCGCAAACTGCCGGCTCCCACCGCCAAGGTCGAAGTCGAGGCGAAGAAGGCGAGTTGAGTCGAGCAGGGACACAGTTGGGACACAGTTGGGACACAGTTGGGACACGACTGGGAAACAATTGGGTGTAGCGATGAACCTAAAAGCCGCAGAAGCCCAGGACTTTCCGCGACCCTTTCAGGGTCAAAAATCATAACTCATTCCAACCCAGGGTGTCGCCGATGCGGCTCAACCCTGGGCTAAAATCTCCGACCCGCTTCGGGGTCGAGCAACAGTTGAGCGCAAACAAGTTCGACAGCGGTTTTTAGAACGAATCGCGCCTTTGCTGTTCTATCCCCCAGCTGTGTCCCAACTGTGTCCCAATTGTATCCCAGTTGTGTCCCAGTTGTGTCCCAATTGTGTCCCTGCTCCCTTACGGAAAAATCACTTCCGCCAGCGCCCCGGGCTTGAGTTTGCGGCCGGCGGTGTTGACATCGATGACCATGGAGAAGACGGTTTCACCGAGGGGTTCGGCCTGGTTGCCGCCGGTGCTGCGGGTTTCTACAGCTTCAAAGAGCGAGCCGACTTCGCGGATCACGCCTTCGAGCTCGCCGGCGCTGCTGTCGGAAGGCAGGCGAACGCGGACTTTCTCGCCAATTTTGATTTTAGCGTAGCGGTGTTCGGGGAGCTGGACGACGACGGCCAATTTCGAGGTGTCGGGGATGGAGAAGAGGCGGCTGCCGTCGCGCACCACGACACCTGTCGAAGGGCGGCGGAGAGCTCCGGAATCCCAGATCCGTTCATAGCGGAGAAGGCCGGCGGCAGGGGCGCGGATTTCGGCACTGGCGAGATGGCCCAGGGCACTCTTGACATCGTTTTTTTTGATCGCCAGTTCACTCTCCGCCTGGGATTGATCCTTGATTTTTTTGGCCAAATCCATCGCGATGCGACGAATGGATCGGTAAGCCCCGGTCTTTTTCTCAAAATATTCCTGGTTGTTTTTCGCTCGATCCTCAAGTGTCGGACCACGAATCGCCCAGGCAAGTTCAATTTGGGCCTTGCTGAGGAAGAGCTCCTGGCGATGGCAAGTGTTGCCGATCTTTTCGAGCTCGGCAGGAGAGACGAATTCACTCGGGCGGGCCTGCAGGCGATGGAGCTCGAGCTTGGCGGCGGCGAGTTCGGCGGTGGCGGCACAGAGGTCGCGTTTGGCTTTGAGGAAGGCTTTCCGATCGGAGCCGGCGGGGATTTCGATAGTGCCGAGTTTCAGGGCGGGTTTTGGCGCCGGATCTTCCGGTGCCTGGCCGTTCTGCTTACGCAATTTCAGAACGAATTGCTGGAGTTCATTGTCTTCTTTCAGCTTTTTGAAATCATGTTCGCGCCGCGCCATGTCGGTATCGCTTGCCGCGGAGTCCCGCTTCGCCTGAGCCGAGGCTAATTCACTGTCTGCAGTATCCCGTTCGCGTTCAGCGGAGCTGGGATCCAGTTTAGCAATCAGGTCGCCGGGCTTGACGATGCTTTCTTCATCGAGGATCCAGGAGATGCGGCTATCACGGGCGACATCGGGCAAGGCGACAATGGCGGCAGAGGCGGCATGGACCTCTCCCATCACGGCCTGAATTTTGCTGGTATTAGAAGTGCTGTCGCCGTCATTGCGCGGCCAGCTGCCTTCGGAGGAAAAACTGCGGCCCAAGGCGGCGGGGTCGTTAAAATAAAACCATCCGGCGTCGGCGCTGCCGCGGATTTCCTCGAAGCGTCCGTCGCGGGCGAGCCAAGGGCGGCCGCTGTTCATCCGGATCATGGACAGCGGGACAGCGGGGCGGGGGGCTCCATGGGCGAGGAGGCGGATTTCGGCGTGCATGCCGGTGCGTAGCCATTCCGGCACTGCATCGAGCTTGACCAGAGCTTCATAGACCTTGATGCCGCTAGGCTGAACCTTGCTGCCGAAACCGACTTTCTGGCGCTCTGCCAGATCGATCGGCAGGGAGGCGATTTCCTCGACCGTGCCGACAAGGTGGACGTCGGCGCGTCCGTAGACGCTGATTTCCGCCTTGGCTCCGGGCTCGAAGAAGGGGCGATCGGACTCCGGCAGCCAGGTACGGAAGTCGAGGGATTTAAGATCGGGAATCGAGGCGAAGCGGAAATCGGGGAAGAATTTCACGCCCGGTTCGATGCGAGTCCGGTGTTCCCCATGGCGGACGAAGCCGGCGACCGGGGCGAGATAGACGCTGCCATTAACGCTTTCTTCCGCCTGCTGGATCCTGCGGGTGAGCACGACTTTTTTAGCCGAGGCGGCGTGGCGTTGGAGTTTTGCAGTGCCGTTCCCTTGAGAAATCTCGAACTTGGCGAGCTTGAGCTCCGCCTCGATGGTGCTGATCTCCAACTCCTGAATGAGCCGTTCCTCTTCCTCCGCCGGCAGACGGGCGATGAGCAGTTCCGACTCCGCCAGATCGGCACCGGCCTGACGCAGCGCCAGGAGTTTTTCGGCACCGGCCTGCTCGACGACTGAAGCAAAGCCTTTCTCGACGCTGATTTTGACCCGTTTGAGCTCTTCTTCGGCGGCGTTCAGTTCGAGTCTGGCGATGCGGGCCCGGCCTTCGGCGATGTCGACTTCGCTTTGCCGCGGCAGGCTTTTCAAATCGGCGAGGCGGGCGAGGGCGACTTCGAGCTTGCCTTCGAGGTTGGCGAGGCGGTCTTTCATTTCCATTTCGCGGTTCTCGATTTTCCGCAACTCGGCCTGCAGCTCGGCTTCGACCACTTCGCTTTCGCGCATTCGCCGCTCCAATTCCGCCTTGGCTTCGGCCGCATCAAACTCCGCCACCACGCCGCCTTTTTCGACCCAGGTGCCATCCGGCACGATGCTTTGCAAGGGGATGAAACCGGGGCGAGTCAGAAGGTCTGCACCTTGAGAGGGGACAGCGGTGCCCCGCAGGACACAGCGGTGCTCAAAGGGGCGGGCTTCCGCCACCGCCTCATCGGCGCTCAGGCGCAGCGGCAGCGAGGGGAGGAGGCCAAGGCAGGCGAGGGCGGCGTAGCGGAGGGAAGACATGGGGTGCTGGGGCTTCTGGGGCTTGGCGACGTGGATTGTGAGATCAGGGTAAAAACAAGGACACCCGGGGATCTCCCCGGGTTCCTGGAAATGACGCAGTTAAAGATTAATGCTTGTCGCGTTGCGATTCGAGGAAGATGCCGAGCTGGTCGCGGCGTTCCTGGGTGGAGACCCACCAGGCGTTGCCATTGCGCTCAAGAGTGGTCATCAGTTCGAGCCATTCGGCGTTGTTCCAGAAGCGGCGACCTTTCAGCCAGTCGCGCAGGAAGGCTTCCGGGAAGGAGTGGACAGGCAGCTTCGGGTTGGCCGGGATGTGGCGGCGGGGCTCAGGAGTGACGTAAGGAGCCGGAGCTTTGACGTCGACCGGTTTGGCGACTTCTTGGACTTCGACGATCGGCGCTATTTCGGCTTTGGCGGCGGCCTTGACCGGGGCGGCCTTGGCCTTGGCTGTGACTTCTTTCGCCGGGGCGGCTTTTTCGGCCTTGACCGGAGCGGCTTTGGCTTTGACTTCTTTCACCGGAGCGGCTTTTTCGGCCTTGACCGGGGCGGCCTTGGCCTTGGCTTCTTTCACCGGAGCGGCTTTGGCCGGTTTGGTAGCGGCTTTTTTCGGCTCAAACTCGAGGAGCTCGGGCTGTCTCAGTCCATGGGTCGCTTTCGCGGCGGCTTTTTTAGCGGGCATTGGTTTATTCCTTAGCTGGTTGCATTGACGGGTTCAGAAATCAAAGGGAGAAGACCTTGGCGCTTGCTTTCCAAATAGAGCCCGATGGCATCTTGCCCGGCGGCACTATCAGTCCAGTGGCTGAAGCCGCTGTTCTGGAGCTCCGCCATCAGGAGCAGCCAGGCGGCATGATCCCAGGAGAGATTGCGGCGAAGCCAAGTATTGAGTTCCCGCATCGGAAACCGCGGCAGCGGATTTGCCGCAGCGACGCTTTGCCGGCCGCGGCGGCGCGGCAGATCAGGATTTATCACCTTGCTTCGGCTCATTTTTCAGGCTTCCTTGGAACTCGTAAAAGAATAACACACAGACACAAGAAAAGCCAAACCGCATATCGTTAAATACGGCACAAATCCTCTGATTTAGGGGCTTTCCGGCTTTTTGCTGGCGCCATGGCCGGGCGGCAGGAGCTCGCTCAAGGGGATGATTCGCCGGATCAGCCCGGCACTCAGCATCTGCTTCTGGATCCGGTTCGCCGTCTGCGCCAGAGCCTCGCTGTGCAGATGCGCCTCGGCCTCAGCCGGAGTCAGGAGCTTGATGCCGTCAAAGGCGGCAAGGGTTTCGGCCGGGCTGAGGCCCATAGTTTTTGCCAGAGCCGCGATCTGCGCCGGGTCGCGATCTTGGATGAGCTGCAATTCAGCATGCCAGGCACGGAGGAAGGCGTCGACCTGCGGCCGGCTGTCGCTGCGGCGGCTGCGGCGGATGACCAGGCAATCGACGACTTCGCCGGGGACCTGGCGGGAATCCCACGCCATTTGTCCTCCTACTTTGCGCAGACGCGACAGCTCGGGTTCAAAATTGATCGAAGCGTCGATCCGATATTCTTTCCAGGCCTTGAGATGCTCATCCACCGGCAGCGGTACCAACTGCATTTCATTCGGGGACAAGCCCCCCTGCTCACAGATCCGGGCGAAGAGATATTGCCCCAGGGCGCTCGCCTCCACCGCGACCCGCGAACTGCGCAGCCCCGCGAGGCCTTTGCTGGCGTCTTTCATCACCAGGCCATCGGCTCCGGCGGACCAGTCGATGAGGGTCAGCAAAGTCAGATCGGGCTCGTCCTGAGCCAAGCGAATCGCCTCGTCCAAGGTCAGGCTGACGATGTCGGCGCTGCGATTTTTGAAGGCCCAGGAGACCTCGGTGGCATTGCCGAGGCGAATCACTTTGAAATCATCGGATTTATGGCGGTTGGCGCACAGGAGCGACTCATTGCCGGGCCAGGTGTTGGCGGCCACCAGTAGCGGCCGGACTGGCTGTGGGGCCGGCCTGAGCAGCCAAAGGCTCAGCCCGATGATGAGCAGCAATAAAGGAATCCAGATTTTCACAGCGGCGGTCTCCACGGACATTATACGCCCGGTTCGCCCCTGCACGCAAGTCGGGGCAGCTCGTGACCCGTGCGGCAAGTGCAAAAGGGATTAAGTTTAAACTCGGAGGGCTTACCCATGTGGATCGCGCCGAGCACAAATGACATGACGACTCTGGTCACCTTGATGCGCCCCGAGACCACGGTTCGTGCCAGCTCTTATGCCGCGGCGGCAGCCAGCGCGGCGCTCAATCTGTCGACCCGCAACGAGGCGCATCGCCGCTATCGCAGCGACTTGAGTGCCTGGGCCGAGCTCGCCAAGGACCTTGACCAGGAACTGCGCGGCGAGTCCCCGTCTGACACCGCGCCCCTCGCCCGCAGCAGCGGCAGCGTCGCCCTCGGCGGCAGCACGAGCCGCAATGCCAGCACCGTCCTCGCCGATCTGCCGGAAACGCCGCTCAGCAGCTCCGGCTCCCTCCAGCTCAATGGCGTCGATATCCTCGTCGCCAGCGGCAGCGACACCGTCGATTCTCTCATCAGCCATATCAACAGCTCGGGCTCCGGCGTCACCGCTTCCCTCAATCGCAGCGGCGAGCTGGAGCTGAGCTCGGAAAACAGTTTTCAAATCGCTGGCGACAGCAGCCTGCTGGCCGGACTGGGGTTCAAGACCAGCAGGGTCAGTCCTGCTCCGGACCAGACCTTCGTCGAACGCCTGAATTCGTCGCCGGTGCAAGCGAAATTGCAGCGCCTCGGCGAGGGCTTGGACAGCCTCCTCAATCCCTATCGCCAAGGCGGTCTCGATGCGCTCGACCACAGCCAGTCCCTGGCCCGCATCGCCCTGCGCCTGCGCGACGGCATCCGCGACAATCTCAGCCCCTCATTCGATCCCCTGAAAGAGCCTTCCTACGACACCGGCTTCGGCCTCAGCTTCGGCTTCCGTGGCGACTCCCTTTGGCAATGGCAGCCGAGCCGCTTCAACCAGCTCGAGGCGTCTTCCCAGACGCGCTTTGGCCAGCTCCTCAGCCAAGGCCTCGGTCCACAGGGCTGGAGCCTGCTTCGGGGAGTTCGCGCCGCCGTGCTCAGCGAAGCCGAACGCTTCGGCGGCGCTGAAGCGCTGGCGTGAAAATTACGGGTCGCTTTCACCCTCTGTGTCCTGAGGGCGATCCTGCATCTTCGCTTCTGCAATTTCGGGAAATTGCCCCGCCGTTTGATCAATAGAAAAGGCCGCTACCAGCAGAGAAGTCGATATAAAAACCTGCTCCAGAGGCAATTCTTCGGTGGCCCACATATCTTCGCACCCGGGGCGCCGGACCGCAAGCCCGGCGATCTCGCCGGACCTGACTAACTTGGCAAGATTGCCCTTGACCTCGTTGACGACGGCCACTACGGGCGTGCCTCCAGCATTTTCAGCCATCTCATCATCAGGATGGAATCCAGCAGCGACCAATTCTTCATTCCTCGGCAATCCAATCAAACTGATGATCAGTCCATAGCCAGGCTCATTTCGCAGTGCCAATAATGCCGCCCCGCTTAGCGCCGCGCCTTTCAGGTTCATCACCCGCAATTCACATCCTTTGTCGGATAATGCCGCTCTGATCTTTTCTTCTTCCCCGCCCAGGCTTTCGCACAAGACCAAGATCTTCTCATTTTTCTCATGGGTCCCCAACCAATGCTTCGCCAGATAAATTCCCTGTGCCGAGCGATAGGCCTCGCCAATCGGCTTCTCGGCTTTGCCGCAAGCACTGAGCAGCAAAAACATGACCATCATGACGCGCTTCATGGACCACCTCCGGAAGATTGATTTTAAAGAGTGTATTGACTTATCTTAAAATCAATATATTCTACAACTCGGCAGCGGTCAAGTCCGCTCTGACAAGAAAAAAACGCAAGCTTGGAGCCTCCCCATGAAACCTCGCTTCACCCTAGTTGAGCTGCTGGTCGTAATTGTGATAGTGGCCATCCTGTTGAGCTTATTGATTGGCGCTATGGGACGATCTCGCGACAAGGCTTATGTCGTGCAATGCCTTTCCAACCTAAGCAATGCGGGCAAGGCGTCCGTGATGTTGAGGACAGAACGTAAAGGAAGATACCCGAACAAAGCGGATAGCACACAATATGGCTGGGTCGGGAAAACACCGATCGCCGCGAGCGGCTATCGCAATACCTTGATCACCGAACGGCTGTTTAATAAATATTTATCAACCTTTGTCGCCGGAGATCCAGTGCTAGTCGGCAAGTGCCCTTCCGACAATTGGATGCGACTCAGCACCGGAAACCCTAAGCACAGTTCCTACGACTGGGCAGGCTCAAGTTATGCCGCAAACACTGCCGGCCAGGTTGGCATAGGGCCTTCAGTCTACAGCCCCAACAATCTAGCAGATGGCGACATTGGCATCTTTCAGACTTCAATCAAAAGCCCATCTCGGATGGTCGAGTTGATTGAGTACGGCGGCTTAGACACGGTTTGGCACAACTACGGTTACTCAAACGAATGGATCTACAAAAGCGACTGGCATCAACGTAAATCCGCGACTTACAACATTCTTTTTGCCGACGGCGGTGCTGGCCCACGACTCCTCCTGCCAACGGCCAATGGCCGTTATGGGAGCAAGGTGGGCGGGGTCTTTGTCGCCAGCCCCAATCAGCCTCAAGACTACACTTTTGACCGCGATTATTGAACCCAGCCTTATGTGTGGCAAGCCAGCCGATTAAACGCCAGCAAAAAAACCGCGCAGTGCAAGCTGCGCGGTTTGTCATTTTCCGAAGCCTCAGTTGAGCCGCACCGGAATCACCAGCGGCGCGAGCCCATCTGCGGCGGGCAGCGCCAGCTGCTGCAGCAACATCTCGCCGATCTTCTCGCGGCTCAAAGTGGCGAGAATCTCGTCGCAGGCTTTCAGTTGTTTGCCATCGGTGTCGGCGGCGGCGCTGACCAGGTGGAAATCGCCTTTGTGCTGCTGTGCGGCGCGCGCGAAAGCGCTGTGGCGGCAGACCAGGCCGATGCGCCCGGCCGGGCTGGAGGCGAGGATGCCGCGAATCTGATCGCTGCAAGCCGCGGGATCTTCGTCGGCGACGAGCAATTGAATCTGGTCGGCACGCAGGCCGGCGGCACCGGCGTGGCGGAGGATCGCGGCAAAGAAATCGGCGTCACCCATCCGCCAGGAGGCGCGCATCACCACCACCAGCTGCCGGCACTTCTGCGCCAGACAGGCTTTCACCGCCAGCTCACCGGCTTTCGCTTGATCCATGGTGACGCTGTGCAGGCCGCTGACCCCAGGGAAGAGGTGACCGAAGACCACCGCCTTGACCCCGCTCTGGGCGACCAGGCGCTGGATGCGCTCGGTGGCGCGGATCAAAATCAGACCCTCGTCGAGACCGCTGGCGGCGATCTGGCTGATGATGTGGCGTGCATGGAAGAAGGACTCGTCTTCGGGCACCTGGTGGATCCGCAGCGCGGCGCCGGGGACCAGTTTCCACATCACTTCGCTCCAGCGGTCATCGGAGCCCTGATCATGCGAGTTTTCCTTCACCATCAAGATGTGCAGCACCCGCAAACCATCGCGGCGCTGCTGATCATCGCGCAGGAAGCCGCTGCCGATGAAGGTGCCGGCCTTGCGGCGGCGGACGACGAGATTTTCATCCGCCATCGAGGCGAGCAGGCGGTTGGCGGTGACTGAGCTGACTCCGAGCAGTTCCCCGACGCCGTCGGCGCCGAGGTAGCGGTCGCCGTCGCGCAAGCCCTTGCGGCGGATGTCTTCGACAATCAGATTGCGGAGATCGCTGTGGGGACGGGAGGCCAGATCTTCCTGAGTGAGGCGACTGACTTGCGCGACTTTTTTAGCCATGATGTTTCTCGCTTTTTGAGCAACTTAACGGCGAATGGCGGCATCGCCAGCGGCGAGGCCGGAATCGGCGGCGGCGGCCGCGAAAACCCCGGAGCGGATTTGCCAAGATGGATGTCTAGTGGCGCCATTCAAAAACGAGCTGGAGGAATCCGCCATGACTGACGCCTTTGACTGTGATGTGCTGATCATCGGCGGTGGCATCGCCGGCGCCTGGACCCAGGAAGCCCTGCGTCGCCAAGGCTACCGGGTCCTTCTCGCCGAAGCCGATCGCCTCGGCTGCCGGCAATCCTCGATGTCACAGGGCATCATCCACGGCGGCATCAAATACGCCCTCGACGGCGTCCTCGGCTCGGCCACCAACGCCATCCGCGGCATGCCAGATCAATGGCGCGCCGCGCTCGACGGCTCGGGCGAGATCGATCTCCGCGCCGCTCGCCAGCTGTCGCCCTACCACTACATGTGGAGCACCGGCAGCATGTTCTCCAAGCTCGCCCTGCTCGCCGCCTCGAAAGCCGTCGTCTCCCTGATGCATGAAGTGCCCGAGGCCGAACGGCCCGCCGCCTTCCGCCTCGCCGGCTTCAAGGGCCCGCTCTACGCCTTGCACGAGCCGGTGCTCGACATCCCCAGCGTCTTCAGCGCCCTCGCCGCGCTCAACGTCGGAGCTCAGATCCAGGCCCGCGCTGAACGCGGCTCCTTCACCTGGCAAGGCGAACGCATCGTCAGCGTCGATCTTCGGCTCCCCAATGGCCAGTCCTTCCGAGTCAAGCCCGCCGCCGTCATCCTGACTGCCGGTGAAGGCCAGGAAGAATTGCTCGGCGGCCTGATCCAAAAAGGCCGTCCCCGGATGCAGCGCCGCCCGCTCCACATGGTCGCCGTCAAGCACCGCTTCCCCCACCCCGTCTACGCCCACTGCGTCGGTGCCGCGACCAAGCCGGAACTCACCATCACCACCCAGTTCGCCCCCGATGGCGCCCAGGTCTGGACCCTCGGCGGCAATATCAGCGAAGACGGCGTCAGCCGCAGTCCCGATGAGCAGATCGCCGCCGGACAGAAGCTGCTGCGCGATCTGACCCCGTGGATCGATCTCGGCCCGGCGGAATGGACAAGCTGGCGGGTTGATCGCGCCGAACCGCATCAATCCGACGGCGCCCGTCCCGACAACGCCTTCACCGCGCCGGTGGGCAACGCCATCGTCGCCTGGCCGACCAAGCTCGCCCTCGCCCCCGATCTCGGCCGCGCCTGTCTCGAGCATCTCAGCCGCTTCGGCACGCCGCGTTCCGGCGCCTGCCAATTGCCCACGGGGCTGCGCGCCCCGCAAATCGGCCCCGGCCCTTGGGTCGAACTCTTCTCATGAAAAAATTCTGCCGAAGCTGCGTCTAAAGCTGCATGATCTCCCCAAGCCCCAAACCCCGCTCCCGCCTGATGCTGCCTCTGGCCGCCTTGCTGCTGCTTGCCGCCCTCGGCGGCTGGATTTTCTGGCAGTATCGCACTTGCCCGCCGCTGCTTCTCGCTTGCCGCGCCGCGGTGCAGGAAGCGCCGCTCGGCAATGCCGTGTCGCTGGATTTGTCGCTGCGTCTGCCGCCGGGCGTCAAGCCGGTGAGTCTTTCCTGGCAACTCGGCGCCGCCGCCGTCGGCCATGATGCCTTTTCCTCGCACCTCAGCAGCCTGGAAGTCCGCGGCCTGGTGTGGCAGCTTCATCCCCGTCTCAGCGGCGTCGCCAAAGGCGAGCTCGGCTCGGCTTCCGTGTCGATCCATCTCAGTGACGGCCGTTCCCTCCACGCCCCCCTACCGTCGCTCCGTTTTTCCCTCCCCGAAGCCGATCCGCAATGGCTGCCGCCGGCCGCCGCCCCCCTTCCCGTCAGCCTCCTCGTCGAAGCGCCCCAGCAGACCGACTGGCTGCGCCTCGGCTTGCTCGCCGCCGCCGTCGCCGGCAGCCTCGCACTGATCATCCTCAGCGTCATTTATTGGCGCCGCCGCCAAGCCTCGCCGGAACAGCTCTACCGCGATGAGTGCCGTGCCGCCGCTCGTCTCCCCGCAGACCGCCGCCAGGCCGAGCAGCTGCTCGCCTTCCGCCGCTGGTGCTGGCGCCGTCTCGAGCTGCCCCTGTCCCTCAGCGGCTCCGAGCTCGCCACCGGCCTCGGCCGCCATCCGCGTCTGCCCCAGCATCTCGCCGCCAGCGCCGCCGCCATCCTCGCCGGCCAGGAAGAGCGCCGCTTCCTCCCCGGTCTTCAAGAGGCGTCGCTGGCTGAACTCGACGCCCTCGTCGCCACGCCCCTGCCGGAAAAGAAAAAGCCCTGAATCTTTGCCGCATGGCTTGCTTGTCGCCTTCAATCGGGTACATACTTAAGTGGGGAGAGACTCCACCGGAGCCCCCCAAGCGAGTTCGAACAAGGAGATAGACCATGGATATCATCGTCGCCGCCCGCAACTTCCAAATTTCCGACAAAGTCAGAACCAGTGTTGCCGACAGTTTGTCCGCCCTCCGCGTCGGCCACCCGAAATTGATCAAAGCGGATGTCGTCTTGACTGAGCTTCCGGATAAATCGATGAAGACCGAAATCATCCTTCACGGAGACAAGATTCACCTCGATGCCCACGCCGAAGGCGCGGATCTGCACAAGTCGCTCACCCTCGCGGTTGACCGCCTCGACCGCCAGCTGGAGAAGAAGATCGACAAGATCCATCACCAACAGCATGCCCGCCATCTCGGCGATATCGAAGCCGAAAAAGTGAATCAGGACTGAGCTCTGCTTGAGCTCCCAGAACGCCCTGCCCAACCCGGCAGGGTTTTTCGTTTAACCTGGGTTCCGCAATCAGCGCAGGAATCCTTTGACCTCTTCAGGGTCGGAAATCTTGACTGTTTTTGACCCAGGGTGTCGCCGATGCGGCTCAACCCTGGGCTTAAATCTCCGACCCGCTTCGGGGTCGAGCACAGTGAGCACGAACGCCCCTTTGGTCCCAACTGTGTCCCAGTCGTGTCCCAACTGTACCCCAACTGTGTCCCAGTTTTTTTTCAATGTCGCAGGTTTTCCCACTGAATCCGGGATAGATTGTCGACAAAAAATCAGGATTTCCCTCCATGCTTCTCGCCGCAGCTCAGAACGACCAGTTTCTCGAGATGACATTTATCTTCGCTGGTTCGGCGGTGATGGCGGCGATTTTTATTCTCCTGCGCCAGCCGGTCATCCTCGCCTACATCATCCTCGGCATCATCCTCGGGCCGATGTGTTTTGACAAGGTCTCTTCAGGCAATCTCGAAACGGTTTCGCATTTCGGCATCACCTTGCTGATGTTCCTGCTCGGCCTCGAATTGCCGCCCTCGAAGGTCAAGGGCATGGCCGGTAAATCCGCCATCGTCACCCTCTTCACCAGCTTTGCCTTTTTTGCCGTCACGACGCTCTACATGGGCTTCACCGGCTCGGATTGGGTCGAGGCGGCGGTGGTCGGCCTCGCCTTGATGTTCTCCTCCACCGCGGTGGCGCTGAAGTTGATCCCGACTACCGATCTGCACCATCAGCGTCTCGGCGAGATCATGATCGGCGTCTTGCTCTTCCAGGACATTCTGGCGATCACCACCATTGTCGTCTTGCAGGGTGCCAGCCAAGGCAATGCCGACCCCCTGTCGATCCTCTTTTTGCTGCTGAAGATCGTCGCTCTTGCCGGCGGCTCGCTGCTTGCCGTCCGCTACGGCCTCGGCTACCTGATGGAGCGCTTCAGCGTCATCCACGAATACATCTTCATCGCCTACATCGCCTGGTGCCTGCTCGGCGCCAGCGCCGCCAACGCCCTCGGCCTCTCCGCCGAGATGGGCGCCTTCGTCGCCGGGGTGTCGCTCGCCACTTCGCCGGCCACTCTGGTGGTTGCCGAGCTGCTCAAGCCGCTGCGGGAATTCTTCATGGTCATCTTTTTCTTCTGCGTCGGCGCCGCCTTCAACTTCGTCTTCACCTGGAAAAGCGCCGCCATCGCTGCCGGACTGGTCATCCTCCTCCAGATCGCCAAACCCCTCATCTTCGCCCTCGCGCTGCGCCGCGTCGGCGAAAAACCCAAGGTCTCCTTGCAAGTCGGCAATCGCCTCGCCCAGTCATCGGAATTCTCCATCATTCTCGGCCTCAGCGCCCTCGAGGCCGGCTATATCGCCAATAATACCTTCGGCATCATCCAGATCTGCGTCATCGCCTCCTTCTTGATCTCCACTTTGATCGTCACCCGCCGTTATTACACCCCGATTTCCAGTCCCGTCAGTCATCATCCCAAAGAAGAAACGTGAGTCTCGCCGGCGAGCAGCAGCTTTTGCTCGCCACCCTGCGCCGTGGCGAGGCCCCGGCCAACCTCGATGCCGATGATTTTGCGATTGCCGCACTGCTGATCGCCAAGCTCCGGGTCGAACGCCTCTGCCGTGGCTGCCCCGAAGCCGAAGCCGAATTGCGCCAGGACCCCGCCAGCTTCCGCCGGAAATTCGACGCCTGGCACGCCGCCACCCCGATGATGACTTTCTTCCCCGCGGAAGAAACTGGACTCTGGCGCAGCTCGCAGCGCTGAATTTTGCAAGCTAAAAACTGCTGAGGGGAGTGCTAAGACTGGCGCCGCAGCTTGGTTCAGCGCTTACTCTTCTTGCCATCGAGCTCGGTGAGGGCCTGATTGATGGCGGAGTGGAAGTTGCGGCCGCCGTCGCCGCCGAGTTCGCGGTCGATGGTTTCAAGACGTTGCACCAGATCGCGGATGAGGGGGCGCGGGACGATACCGCCGGCTTCTTTGCAGAAGTGGGTGCGGCACCCGAAGGGACGCGATTCGTAAATGGTGCAGCGGCCCTCGGCGTTGATCAGGGGGCAGGCGCCATCAGGATGCTCAGCAATTTTGCGGAGACCGCGAGCCCTCACCGCTTTCGCCGCGACCAGGGCTTCGCCACGGGTCAGGAAAGGCACATGCCCGGCATTGCGGAAATGGCAGCAGGCGGCACGGGATTGGCAAGTGTTGGGGAAGTCGCGCGCTGAGGTGTCGGCGTAGACCTGACGCACTTGGCGGAGCAAGTCATCGCGTTCGTCAGCCATAGTGGCGACTCAGCAGCGGTTGCGCAAGGCGAGGCGGCCAGCGACCTGCAGCCAGGTGTCGATCGACAACTCTTCAGCGCGGGCGGTGGTCGAGATGCCGAGATCGTTGAAGACTTCCGCGGCGACGCCGGCGGGGAAGATCGGTTCGACCAGTTTGCGCATTTGTTTGCGGCGTTGCGAGAAGGCGGCGCGGACCACTTTCGACAGCACTTCCATCACTTCCGGCGAGGGGATTTCGCTCTTGCGGCGGAGGCGGATGAAGGCGGATTGCACATTGGGGCGGGGGAAGAAGACATCGGGGGGCACGGCACGGAGGATTTTGACATCGTAAGCGGCACCGAGGCGGACGGTGAGCGAGCCGTATTCTTTCGAAGAGGAATCGGCGGCGAGGCGATCGGCCATTTCGCGTTGCAGCAGGAGGAACATCTCGCTCGGCGGGGTGACCAGTTCCAGGCATTGGGCGAGGAAGACGCTGGAGATGTTGTAGGGCAAGTTGGAAATGCAGCGGAAGTCGCGGGGCAGCTGCATAAAGGTGGCGATGTCGGCCTTGCAGGCATCGGCCTTGAGGAGGTGGAAACGCGGGTTGGCGGCGAATTCGCTCTCCAGATAATCCGCCAGCTTGGCGTCGAACTCGATGGCGTAGACGTCGCAGCCGGCATCAAGCATAAAACGGGTGAGGACACCGGCGCCGGGGCCAACTTCGAGGATCGGTTCGCCGGGACGCAGATGCAGCTCTTTGACCATCGCTTGCAGGAGATTGCCGTCGACCAGGAAGTTCTGACCGCGCGACGGCGACAGGTGAATGCCTCGCTCGGCGAGGAGGGCGAGGAGTTCCGCTAATTTCACTTTTTCTTGTCCTGGGGGATGACGTTGCTGATGCCCTGCATCAGCTCAATGCTGGCGCTTTTGCGGAGACCGCTGATCCATTCTTTGTAGAGGCGATGGTACTGCTCGTCTTCGAGGTCGTCGCGGATCTTGTCCTTGAGCTCGTCGAGGGCGATCAGGCCGCCGGCCTTTTCGGCCACCAGTTCGATCAGGAAGCAGCCGTTGGGGGTGGGGATGACGCCGCTGTGCTGGCCGGGCTTGAGCTTGGCGATGACCTCTTGGAAGTCAGCGCGGATCTCGTTGCGGGGCTTCATGCCCATGTCGCCGCCGTCTTTTTCGGCTTTCGGCAGCAGGGAACGGCGGTCCGCGACCTCGGCGAAAGTCTTGCCGCTGGTGATCTCGGCAAGGGCGGCATCGGCTTCGGGGCGAGTCGCCACCATCATCAGGCGAAGCTGAACTTGCGCAGCCCGCGAATACAGCTCCGGATTGCGGTTGTAGAAGAGACTGATGTCCTGCGGCGTGACGACGATCTTGCGACGGACGTTTTCGTTCATCATCAGGCGGATCGCCAACTTCTCTTGAATCTTGTCGCGGAACTCTTCCATCGACAGGCCGCCACGCTCGAGGTTGCGGAGGAATTTGTCGCGGTCGCCGGCGCTGTCGCGGGCAATGATCTGCTCAATCTCGGTTTCAATCAGGGTGCGGGGCACTTCGTATTTCGAGTTGGTGAAGGATGTCAGGATGACCTGGTTGTCGATCAGACGCTCAAGGCTTTGCTGACGGGCTTCCATGACTTTCTGGTTCACTTCCGAAGGCGCCGCACGGGTGCGGATCTCCCGCTCCTCCCGCTGAACCATGTTCTTGACATCGAAAACCGTGATCGCCTTGCCGTTCACTTTCGCGGCAATGCCGTCGCTGTAGGTGCTCGATTCATCCGCCGCAGGCAGGCTGAGGGCGAGAAGGGCGCTGAAGAGAAAAACTGGGGTCTGATTCATAAGGGGCTCCGTCATTTTGGCCCCCAATTTAGAGGCTCAGCGACGGATTGCACGGAGCCCCGCGTAACAAGTCTCGCATCATGGTAAATCAACAAAAACGACAAAGTCATTAAATTGTCTCAAGTCGGCCTTGACGGCAACCTGAAGTCAAGCCATAATAAGGACAAGAACGACAAATACGACAAAGTCGTTTAAAATCTCAGAAACCCAGGAGAAAGCCATGTCCGACGAAAAACTCAGCCCCCGGATCAGCGTCTTGTGCGATCAGGATCTCATCCAGATTGAAGAAGAGTATCGCCAGAAGAAACTGAAAGAGACCTTGCTGGGCCCGACGGTGTCGACCCTGGCGCACATGACTTTGTTGCTATGTGCCGCGGTCTTCCTGAAAGGGGCGATCAGCCCTGCTCGGACGGAGATGACGGTGGTGAGCCAGCTCGAAAAAGCTCCGCTTCAGCCACCGCCACCGCTGCCCCTGGTGAAGGAACTGAAGCCGCAGGAGCCCGAGGAAGCGCCGCTAGCCGATCCCAGCACGGTGGCATTCAATGATCCCGCCCAGGACAGCGCCGTGGACTCCGACAATGACGATCCGCCCTCGACCGATGACCAGAGCCAGGCCGATTTGGTCAATCTCCTGAAAAACACGGTGTCGCCCATGACATCCTGTGCAAATTTCCCGGGACGGACAGACGGCGGCCGAAAAGGATTGGTGGCCAAGTATGGCCCGCCCAAAGGGTGTTATCCTGAGCACATAACCTACGGCGCCCTTGCTTGGTTGGCCAAGGTGCAAAAACCCGATGGTTCCTGGGGCACTGCGGCGGAAGACGGCTACACCGGACTGGCCCTGCTGTGCTATCTCGCCAATGGCGAAACCCCGGTATCGAAGAAATACGGCAAAACGGTGGAGCGCGCCATCCAATATCTGGTCAAGTCCAACAACGACAGCCATGCCGACAGCCATCTCTATTCCCACGCCATCAAGACCTATGCCCTGTGCGAGGCTTATGCGATGACCGGCAACTACCAGCTCGAAGACGTGATGAACGCCAATGTCCGCCGCATCATCAAGGGCCAGCAGGCCGGCGGCGGTTTCGATTACCAATACGCTCAAGGTGAGCGTGACGACCTGTCGATCGCCGGCTGGAATTTCCAAGCCTTAAAAGCCGCCAAAGCCGCGGGCTGCATCGAGGCGGGTCTGCACGAAGCGATCGACAAATCGATCAGCAATCTGAAGCAGCGCGCCCTCGGCGGCTTCAGCTACTGCAACCATGAAAGCCGCAAGAATGAAGCGATGCGCTCCGTCGGCATGCTCTGCCTGCAACTCTTTGATGAAGCTTGGGACGACAAAGGTCAGGTCTTGGCCGAACTCAAACCTGTGATGAAAACCATTGCCGAAGAAGATATTAAGAAACTCGACTGGAAGGCGCCGCCGCAAAACTCGATGTATTCCTGGTACTACGGCACCTACGTCGCTTTCCAAGAAGGCGGCCCGCTGTGGACGAGCTGGCAGAAGAAATTCGTCCCGATGCTGAAGCAACACCAAAACAAAGCCGGCTACTGGGAATATCCCGGCCATCAGTTCGGCGCCCAGCTCGGCGATGAGTTGACCCAGAAGGTGCACGCGACCACCATGGCCGTCCTGATGCTCTCCGTCTACTATCGCTTCCTACCCTCCAGCAAAGGCCAGGACCAGCGGGTCGGCAAGGCGAAGGCCCTTCCGGTCAAGAAGGCTCAAGCGGGGAACGAAGCGATGCCGAATTTGTAAGCCCTCTCCCGGCAGAGCCGGAACCCAATGAACACCAACACTTCGCCACAAGAAGCACAAGAAGCACAAAAAGGGGAGCCTCAAAATCTTGTGTTCTTTGTGCCTTTTGTGGCCAATTGTCGATTTTTCGCTCAAGTTCCGCGCATGCACAAATGCAACATCTTTTATCTCATTTAAACGACTGGGAGACTAAAGGCATGGCAGCGGCTTGCAAGCTTGAACCTAAGATTCCGCAAGGGAACGAGTTTGGGGCTCAATCGCTCAACCCCAAAGGGGTTTCAGATTTTAGCCCAGTCCCCCTTGACGCTCTGCGCGGATTATGAACTGCGGAAAACCTCCCCTCTCGCCGGGGGGAGCTTGCTTTGTCGCAAGCCAGTTGAAGCAAGCTAGGATCGGGCATGAATTTAGCTAGTAGGTGTAGCGGTGAAAAAGACCGGAAGTAGGCCGCAATCCCACTGGTGACCCCCGATCCCGAAGCCCAGTCAGGTCGCGCCGTCAAGCTATGAACATTGAAGCGTCGCAACGCCAGCCGGAGTTGCGGTAGCTCGGTCAGGAGACTACTCATTCTTTTCTTTGCCGGCGCCCGGTCCCTTTTTGCCGCCAAACGACAAAGGAGATCCGCCATGAGCAAGTTGATTGTAAAAAAAGCCAACACCAACCCTCGTTCGAAGAAAAAAGGCGTCAAGAAAAAACCGCGCGGCACCATGCCCGTCACCGCGCCCAATCCCCATGCCGCTGGCATCGATATCGGCAGCTCCGAGATCTTTGTCTGCATCATCATCAATGGCAAACAGGTCGTCAAAAGCTTCGGCGTTTTGACCCGCGACCTGAAGCAGATGGTGGCCTGGCTGAAAGAGCACAAGGTCGAGACCGTGGTGATGGAGAGCACCGGCTACTGGTGGGAGGCGGTGATGCAGATCATCGAAGAAGCCCAGATCGAAGCGCTCCTGGTCGATAGCAAGGCCCTGCACAGCACTCTGTCGCGCAAGACCGATGTCCTCGACGCCGCGCGGCTGCAGTATCTGCACGCCATCGGCCAGCTGCGCGGCTGCTTCCGTCCGCCCGAAAGCCTGGTCGGCATCCGCAGCATGATGCGCAGCGTCGCCAAGCTCACCCAGGAGTCGACGCGCCACCTGCAGCGCACGGGCAAGCTCTTCATCCAGATGAATCTGCGCCTGCCGCAAGTGCTCAGCGACCTGGGCGGCGACACGGCGCAGGCGATCATCAAAGACATCCTCGCCGGCGAACGCGACGGCATGAAGCTGGCCCGCCACCGCTACCCCACCTGCAAGGCCAGCAAGGAGGAGATCGCTGCCGC
>JAYTMY010000022.1:0-4482 GCA_043748535.1 Lentisphaeraceae bacterium
GTGACTCTCGGCAAGGTCCGTCGCATCACCATCGCCGGCCAGCGCATCAGAGTCGATTTCACCTGCGAGATCAGCTCGATGAACCCCGGCGAAAAACCCGGCGATCGGGAGTGGTTCCGCCAAGAAATCCGCAAAGAAGTCAAAAAAGGTCTCCGGGCTCAGCTGGAATACACCGGCATCACCGGACTCAAATTCGTCCAGCTCGACTACCGCAATGCCGATGAGCTCGAGGTCGATGGGCCTGGTCAAGACGACAGCTTCATCCCGTCGAAACGCTCCGCTCTCTCCGGGGCGATGGAGAAAATCGACCGTTCGATTTCGCGTCTCGCCAGCCTCGATATCGCCGGACTCGCCACCGAGGCGCAGAAGTCTTTCAGCAACGTCAACCGCATTTTGGAGAGTAAAGCCGTCGGCCAAATCGTCAGCAATCTCGAAACCAGCAGTTTCCACCTCAGTGAACTGAGCTCGCGTCTCGATGCCCGTCTCAACGACGAACGCCTCGCCGGAATCCTGGGCAAGGCCGAAGCCCTGCTGGCCTCGGCCCATGAAACCACCTTGGAACTGAAGCGACAGGCCGCTGCACTCGAGCTCGATGCGGTGTCGAAACAAGCCCGCGCCACCCTCGCCCAGGTGAGCAGCAGCGTCAAAAACCTCGAAGATCCGATGAAAAACGCGGCCGCTTCCTTGGCTCAGGCTGGCAAAGACATCTCCGCCTTCCGTCCCTCTGCCGAACGCAGCCTCGCCGCCAGCAGCAAGGCCTTGACCGAAAGTTCGGACGAAGTGCAGCTCACTCTGAAACGCTTGCGCGACACCCTGAGCTCGTTGGATTCCCTGCTGACGACACTTGAGCGCGATCCCAGCAGCCTGGTCCGCGGCAAAGACGCCGACCAATAAAGCAGGACGACAAATCCGCATTCTTGCGCTAGCTTGTCGTCAACAGATCCGGAGTCAACACCTTGCAACTTGCCTGCGAACATTGCGGCCGCTTATATGACAGCACCGTCCCGCGCAGCGGCGGATTGGAGCGTTGCACCAGCTGCAGCAAGCTCAATCTCTACCTGCCCGACCCGGACTCGTCCTTCGTCATCTTCGGCGATTACAAGATTGAGGACAAACTCGGCACCGGCGGCAACGCCCTTGTCGTCCGCGGTCGTCACCTCGCCACTGGCCATGACTACGCTCTCAAGCTCTTCTACACGGCGCCCGGGGACGATGAACACGGCGGCAAAGAATTCTCTGCCGAGGTCGAAATGGCTTCGCAACTGGTGCACGACAACATCGTCCGCATTTTCGGCGGCGGTGAAATAGACGGCATTCTGCACATTGTGATGGAATTGATCGACGGCATGAACATCGCCGAATATCTCGAAAACTACGGCCCGATGCCGGCCGAAGACGCCATTGCCGTCGGTGCTCATGTCTGCTACGCCCTCGACCACGTCTGGTCCAATTTCCTGATGATCCACCGCGACGTCAAACCGCACAACATCATGATCACCAGCGACGGCTGCGTCAAACTCTGTGACTTCGGCCTCGTCTCGTCCCATGAAACCGCCGTCACCGACTCCAAGACCATCATCGGCACGCCCTATTACGTCAGCCCGGAGATGGTCACCAGCGAAGGTCACCAGGACAACCGTGCCGACGTTTATTCTCTCGGCACTTCGCTCTTTCACATCATCTCCGGTGCGCCGCCCTTCAACTACGGCAGCCTGCTGGAAGTGCTTAACGCCCGTCTTCGCGACAACACTCCTCGGATTGATGAAGTGATGCGCAATTGCCCTGCCGGGCTCGCCGACGTCCTCGCCACCATGATGGCGCGCAATCCCGACGACCGCTACGCCACCGCCACCGAAGCCGCCGAAGATCTGCTGCGCATCCGCGACGGCCTTGACCCCATGCTCGTCGATGCCAATCGCAGCAGAAGCAACCAATAGAATTAAGAATTAAGAATTCAAGCTCAGAAATGCTTGTCTTGTCGCCTATTTCTTAACTCTTAGACCTTAATTCTTAATTCTTAATTCTTAATTCTTAATTCCTTGGAGTTCCCATGCCTGCTGAAATTGGCAATCTGGTTTGGATTGATCTTGAGATGACTGGACTGGACCCCCGCAAGGACACCATCCTGGAAATCGCCTGTCTGGTCACCGACAAGAACCTCGAGGTCATCGCCGAAGGCCCAGATCTGGTCATCCATGCCTCTGACGAGGCGCTGGCCGGCATGAATGCCTGGTGTCGCGAAAACCATGGCCGCAGCGGCCTCACTCAGGCTTGCCGGGATTCCCAGGTCAGCCTGGTCGATGCCGAGCAGCAAGTGCTCGACTTTATCCAGCAGCATGTGCTTGCCGGGAAGTCGCCCTTGTGCGGCAATTCGATCGGCATGGATCGGATGTTCCTGTTCCACTACATGCCTCGGATCCTCGATCATCTTCATTACCGCGTCATCGACGTCTCATCGTTCAAAGAAGTTTCGTGGCGCTGGTACGGCGAGATGGTGCCGAAATTCAGCAAAAAGACCAAGCATCGTGCCCTCGATGACATTCGTGAATCGGTCGCCGAATTGCGCCATTACCGCCAGCACATGTGCCTAGCGATGGCAGTGGCGGAAGAAAACGGTAGCTGAACAGCATCTGTACGGCTCCTGATTTTAAATAATTGGAATTTTTTCTCTTTCTCAAGGAACTCAGTGGCATGACGGGTTGTCTTGTGGTTAATTCGAACAACCACGCCCGAGGTAAACCATGACACTGCGACTGCCCGCTCTTCTGCTTCTTGCCATCAGCACTCTTCAGACCCAAGCGGCCGAGGAGAAGGAGTATCAGGACAAGATCAAGCCCTTGATGGAGAAGTACTGCACTTCCTGTCATGGTCCAGAAAAGATGAAATCAGGCATTCGGGTCGACCTCTTGACCTCGGTTTTTGAAGAGCGCCATCTCAAGCTCTGGCAGGAGATCCGCAAGGAGTTGGACGAAAATGAAATGCCGCCCGAGAAGAAGCCACAGCCGAGTGCTTCTGAACGCCAGGCCTTGATCGCCTTCATCGACGGCGGCATCAAAAAAGCGCTTGAGCGCGACAAGTTCCGCAACGGCCAGATCCGCCGGCTGACTCGCCTCGAATACAGCAACACCTTGCATGATTTGCTCAGTCTCGACGAAAATTTTGCCAAGGTCCTGCCGGAAGAAGGTCTATCGAAAGAAGGCTTCGCCAACAACACGCAGGTCCTGGCGATGAGCCCGCTGCAATTGGAGGCCTATCTCGACATCGCGGCCCAGGCTCTCGATCAGTGCATTGTAGATCCGAAGATCCCCCCTGTGGTGCAGAACTTCCGGATGGATATTGGCCGCGGCATCAACCCCAAGCCGATCAAGGACAATCTCATTCTTGGCGCCGATGCGAAATTACTCGACAATGCCGACCATCGCTTGACTGAGCTGACGGCGAAAAAGAACTTTCCGGTCAAGACTTTCGCCATGCGCCATACTTTCGATTTCATCGAAGGTTATGCCGGCAATGATACCGTCCGCGGCTGGCGCCATTACGAAGGCCTCGAGCACGCGGTCTACGCCTGTCTGCGCGGCGGCGGCGGCTACCCCAAAGGTGAGCCCTACAGCATCGTGCAAGAAGGCTTGCTGCTGCGTCCCTCGATCCCGGTCAACGAGAAGTTCGGCCAAGGCAACACCATGGGCACTAGCCCGAACTTCAAGGTCTCCCTGCGCGAACTCCCGGCCGGCGGCAAGTTCCGGGTCAAGGTCACCGCGGCCCGTTACGACGACATCCTGATGCTCAATGCCGGAACTCCGGCGTCAACCTCGAAACAGGCGATCGACATCACCCAAGCCAAACAGATCGTGGTGCCGGCTACCGGAGTGTACCAGCTGGACCTGCGCTGCGTGAAACAGGACAGAGTCTCTAAGATCCAGGTGAATCTAGGGAATCGTGAATTCTCGACAATGCTCCCAGGGGCCAGCAACTCGGCCCTCGAAATCACGCTCAATGATCTCGGCAAGATCGAATTCGATACTGCCAAAATCAGCATTCCTGGCAAGGATAAAATCATCAACCTGCACGAGATCGAGTTCTACCGCGACGGCAAGAACTTCGCTCAGCAAGCCAAGGCCACGAGTTCGTCGACATACGACATGCAGGACCAGTATTCTCCGAAAAACCTCATCGACGGCAACAAGGGCAACCTCGCTCATACCCGGGCCGAAGACAATCCCTGGATACAACTGAGCTTCCCCAAAGTCGTCCGGGCCGAGCGCCTGACCGTCTTCAACCGTCGCGATTACGAAAATCGTTTTGACGGCGCCAAGATCACCTTCTTGAAGAATGGCGTTAAAGTCGCGGAACTTGATTTCTCTGGACCTACGCAGGAAAAGCATGAGGGACTGTTCCTGGTTCGTCTCGATAAAGGGCCGTTGCCGGTGTCTCTCCAATCTGAATCGAGCTCAAAAATCCTGTCGGCCAAACTCACTCCGGTGA